>NZ_JBFPKP010000070.1:0-427 GCF_040948855.1 Paraburkholderia sp. BR10882
CCGGTGTCGAGGTGGTCGCGGCCGATCACGACCGGCGCCTTCAGCTCGCCGTTCTTGACCATTTCGTTGAACGCCTGGCCGAGACGATAGCGATCCTTCACGCCCACCCAGCAGATACGCGCGGGCAGGCCCTGGAACGCGATGCGCTCGCGCGCCATGTCGAGCCAGTTGTGCAGGTGCGGATCGTCGGGGATCAGCTCCTTGACCTTGGCGTCCGTCTTGTAGATGTCCTCAGGATCGCCCGAAAGCGCCACCCAGCGGAACGGGCCCTTGCCCTCGCAGAACAGCGGGCGGATGTACGCCGGCACGAAGCCCGGGAAATCGAACGCGTTGTCCACGCCCATTTCGAGCGCCATCTGGCGGATGTTGTTGCCGTAGTCGAGCGTGGCCGCGCCGCGCTCCTGCAGCGGAAGCAGCGCGCGCACCT
>NZ_JBFPKP010000071.1:0-414 GCF_040948855.1 Paraburkholderia sp. BR10882
ACGCCACCATCGGCTTGAGGCCATACGAAGCGCCCCTTCTCGAGTCGCTTCATCAGCAGGCACATGCCATCGCCGCTCCACCACAGCACCTTGAGCAGGTCGCCACGTTTGCCGCGAAACACGAAGAGGTGTCCGCAGAATGGATCGCGTTCAAGCACCGTCTGCACCTTGGCGGCGAGACTGTTGAATCCGGCCCGCATGTCGGTCACGCCGGCAGCCAGCCACACACGCGTGCCGACTGGAAGACCAATCACGTCTCGGCCTCGGCAGCGGCACGCAACGTACGTAACACGACACGCAGCGTGGCTGCGTCGGGCGTGCCCTCGATACGCACGCGTGCGATGCCGACGCAAATCTCAATCACTCCCGCGACGACCGGCTGTGCCTTGTTCTGCGACTGAACGGGCAATGCAG
>NZ_JBFPKP010000072.1:0-379 GCF_040948855.1 Paraburkholderia sp. BR10882
CAGGCCCACGTACTTGCTAAACTTGTTCATGACCTGCCCCCTCAATGCGGCTCTGAGCCGCGGTGTAGCCCACCTCAAGCTTAATCCGCGTCCCTTGAGGTGCGGCAGGTCCATACATGATGTCTAGGTATTTGTTTTTCCGGACCTTGATCGGCGTTAAGCGCTCGGCCTTGAGCGCTTCAAGCGCAGCCAGATTGGCGCTGCTCCTGTCCACGGTGATTGTCTCGGGCTCGCTGTTCTGTTCAATCGCCATCTCGAAGTAGCGGCGCGCCGCGGCCTTGTCCCGATGGGCGCACAGCAGGAAATCCACCGTGTTGCCCGCTTTGTCCACGGCACGGTACAAATATTTCCAATGGCCTTTGACCTTGACATAGGTCTC
>NZ_JBFPKP010000073.1:0-375 GCF_040948855.1 Paraburkholderia sp. BR10882
GAATTTCCACCGAGACGATCTCTTCGTCGAAACGGCCCGCCTTCTGCGCGGCTTCCGCCTTGTTCTGCGAGAGCGCCGCAAACGCGTCCTGTTCTTCGCGCGTGATGCCGTATTCCTTCGCGACGTTTTCCGCCGTCACGCCCATGTGGTACTGGTTGTACACGTCCCACAGGCCGTCGACGATCATGCTGTCGATGAGCTTCGCGTCGCCCATGCGGAAGCCGTCGCGCGAGCCCGGCAGCACGTGAGGCGCGGCGCTCATGTTCTCCTGGCCGCCGGCCACGACGATGTCCGAATCGCCCGCGATGATCGCGTTGGCCGCGAGCATCACCGCCTTCAGGCCCGAGCCGCACACCTTGTTGATCGTCATGGCGG
>NZ_JBFPKP010000074.1:0-347 GCF_040948855.1 Paraburkholderia sp. BR10882
CCCACGCCACTTCCGGATCGGTGTAAGCCACCGAAGGAATCTGCAGCGCGTCGAAGTACGCCTTCTCGCCGTGCGCCGCTTCCGCCGCCACGTGGCCTTCATGCACGGCCTTGTGCGCGAGCATCGGCTGGCCGACCACATCCCCGATCGCGAAGATGTGCGGGACGTTGGTGCGCATCTGCTTGTCGACTTCGATGAAGCCGCGATCCGTCACCGCTATGCCCGCCTTGTCCGCGCCGATCTTCTTGCCGTTGGGCGAGCGGCCCACGGCGACCAGCACGAGGTCGTAGCGTTGCGGCTCGGCCGGCGCCTTTTCGCCCTCGAACGACACATAGATGCCGTCGTCC
>NZ_JBFPKP010000075.1:0-346 GCF_040948855.1 Paraburkholderia sp. BR10882
ATCGCCAATGCAAAAGGTTCTGCTTCGTGCAGAACGCTGTGCATTGAGGATTGGTGGAGGATGACGGGATCGAACCGACGACCCCCTGCTTGCAAAGCAGGTGCTCTCCCAGCTGAGCTAATCCCCCGCTCGTAACCACTCAAACTCAGGTCATCTGCCCAACTCCCTTCGGGAGTGAGATGCTCGTAAGTGCTAAAGCACCAACGATCATCGCAAAGTTGGTGGGTCTGGATGGATTCGAACCATCGACCCCCGCCTTATCAAGACGGTGCTCTAACCGACTGAGCTACAGACCCCTGAGTCTGTCTTTCTTACAGCCGACAAGTGTGAGCGCTTAAAACGCGTG
>NZ_JBFPKP010000076.1:0-339 GCF_040948855.1 Paraburkholderia sp. BR10882
GCAGCTTGAGGCCTGCCTCGCGCGCGGTCTGCTGCGCGAGTTCGTAGCCGGCATCCGCGTGGCGCATCACGCCCGTGGCCGGATCGTTGAGCAGCACGCGGCCCAGACGCTCGTGCGCCGCCTGCGTGCCGTCCGCCACGATCACCACCCCCGAGTGCTGCGAAAAGCCCATGCCCACGCCGCCGCCGTGGTGCAGCGAGACCCACGACGCACCGCCCGCCGTGTTCAGCAGCGCATTGAGCAGCGGCCAGTCGCTCACCGCGTCCGAGCCGTCCTTCATCGATTCCGTTTCGCGGTTCGGGCTCGCCACCGAGCCGGTGTCGAGGTGGTCGCGGCCGA
>NZ_JBFPKP010000077.1:0-337 GCF_040948855.1 Paraburkholderia sp. BR10882
AACACGACACGCAGCGTGGCTGCGTCGGGCGTGCCCTCGATACGCACGCGTGCGATGCCGACGCAAATCTCAATCACTCCCGCGACGACCGGCTGTGCCTTGTTCTGCGACTGAACGGGCAATGCAGCCGCCGCGCTCTCAATCGTGCGTTCCTCGTGAGTCACTTCAACCGGCAACAGTGTCGGCGGCTCATACTGCCCAGCCTGATAGGCTCGGCGCCATTTGAACAAAAGATTCGTATTGAGCCCGTGTTCCAGAGCGAGTCGTGCGACCGAGACACCCGGTTCACATGCCAGCTTTGCGAGTTCTCGCCGAAACCCAATGGGGTGGTTGGGGG
>NZ_JBFPKP010000078.1:0-333 GCF_040948855.1 Paraburkholderia sp. BR10882
CCACAGTTCACATCTCGCCATAAATGGTGAATGGCTCCGGAGCGTCTGTCGCCTCGCACCTTCAATGTCAGTGACAAGGCGCTCATTCATCCCGCTGCTCGCTTCGCGCGCTGCGGTTGGGTCTGCATGGGAAACCACGAGGCATTTCAAGCTTCGCGAGAATGCACGCGCACCACTGGTTTTAGGTTATGCCCTTCGGCGCGCGCAGCGCCGCCGGAAGGATGAGCGCCTTGTCACTCCGTTTGGGGGCGAGAGGTGACAGACGCTCCGGAGCCATTCACCATGTACGTCGAGATGTGAACTGTGGCAGGCGCTGGCGGTTTGAGCGGCTTT
>NZ_JBFPKP010000079.1:0-333 GCF_040948855.1 Paraburkholderia sp. BR10882
CCACAGTTCACATCTCGCCATAAATGGTGAATGGCTCCGGAGCGTCTGTCGCCTCGCACCTTCAATGTCAGTGACAAGGCGCTCATTCATCCCGCTGCTCGCTTCGCGCGCTGCGGTTGGGTCTGCAAGGGAAAACGGGGGGCATGAATGTGCATTCGCGAAAACTCGTGCCCCGTTGGTGTTTGGTTATGCCCTTCGGCGCGCGGAGCGCCGCCGGAAGGATGAGCGCCTTGTCACTCCGTTTGGGGGCGAGAGGTGACAGACGCTCCGGAGCCATTCACCATGTACGTCGAGATGTGAACTGTGGCAGGCGCTGGCGGTTTGAGCGGCTTT
>NZ_JBFPKP010000007.1:0-395628 GCF_040948855.1 Paraburkholderia sp. BR10882
CTCCGGAGCCATTCACCATTTACGTCGAGATGTGAACTGTGGCAGGCGCTAGCGGTTTGAGCGGCTTTCTTTGCCTACTTTCTTTGCCGCCGCAAAGAAAGTAGGTGCCGCCCCGCACAGGGGCAACCCAGGCATACCGACGCGAAAACAAGGAAAGGCCAAAGTGGCCAAAGTGGCCAAAGCGGCCAAAGTGGCCAAAGTGGCCAAAGCGGCCAAAGTGGCCAAAGAGGATCAAGCGACGACCCGCTTCCTAAGCCGAGCAGCAGCATGAAGCGCGGGCTTTTCGAAGAGCCGATAGAACACCCAGGCAACGGGAATCACGGCCAGCGTGAAGCCGAACGAAGGCCATATCGAAGTCTGCAGCTCCGAGCGGAACAATAGCGAGCCGAGCAATACGAAGAGCGGCAAGTGAATGAGATAGAGCGAGTAGCTGAAATCGCCGATCCTGGAGAACAGCGACTGCAGAAAGCCAGGGGAAGCAGGCGCAGGCCGCGCAAGCGCTTTGACGAGATAGCAGGCGAAAGCGCAGGCCCAAAGCTGAAACGCCCCAAACTGCCCGAAGTGAAACGCCACGCAACCGGCGACAGCGAAGAGCGCCGCAGCAGGATAGGCGAACCGAAAGCCAGAAGACCCGCGCAAACGCACTTCGGCGATCCAGGCGCCAAGCATCCACGAGAACCAGTACGAAGTGAAAACGATGATGTCATGCCGCTCGAGCGTCAACGCGGAAACGACATTGATGAGGGCCACGGCAACGAGCACGACGTTCAACCCAAACCGGCGGCGAGCAGCAAAGAGCAGCGGATACAGCAGGTAGAACTGCACCTCGAGCGAAAGAGTCCAGAGCGCGCCATTCGAGCCATACGTCTTACCAGCCACGCCTTGCAGCGAGAACAGGTTCACGAAGAAATCACGCACCCCGATCTCATTGATCTTGTGGCTCACAGGAAGCAGCGAGAGGCTGACCGAATCCACAGCCAGCGTGAGCAGCAACGCGGCGAGCAGCACCGGATAGATGCGCACGAAGCGGCGCAACCAGAACTGCCGCGCGTCGAGCCGGAAATCGGGGTTCGAGAAGAGCCGCGCGGCGCCGCTGCGGTGAATGCAATAGCCGCTGATGACGAAAAAAATCGGCACGCCCGCCGATCCCCACGCAATCGGGAACGTCAGCCACGCGGCCAGCGTCCCGGGGCTCGCGAGGCTTGCGTGCAGCTGGTGGAACGCGCCCATGCCGATCCAGGTGACCTGGCGGCAATGGAAATAGGCCACCAGCAAGGCCGCAAAGCCGCGCAGGGCTTCGATCAGATGCTCGCCGGCAAGCTCGCGGGCCGCAGCCACCGGCCGCGCTGCAGGAGCAGCAGCGGCGGGCAGGGCGGATGCAGGCGGCATGGCGGTTTGGAGTACGGGATCGCTCATCGGTGTCGGCCGGTCCTTGGGGAGAGTATCCGCCGATCTTAGGGGCGCGCGCGCGAGGGAAGTAAGCAAAAGATTTTCAAAATGTATTCATACGGAAACGATAAATGGAGAAATAAATGGATTGAAAAACAAAGCGGTTTATTTATCGAATTTGGAATGCTAGTTTGAGCGTGATCGACTATGGTCGCTGGAGAATCCGATGAACCTGCACTTGCTGGCCGGCGTGGCCGTGCTGTTGATACTCGTGGGGGTGTCCGCGTATCGCGAGGCGTTGCGCAACGAGCCCATCCGGCGCGCACGCACGCGCTCCGGCGCATTGCCGCCCGTTGACGAAGCGGAGTAGCCTGCGCCCCGAACAAGACGCGTCATTGACAGAAGACCCGAGCAGGAAATTCATGCCGATCTGCCTGGAATTATCCAGGATGAATGGTAATAATTTCCGGTTTATGCTGGAATCGCGTAATCCGAATTTATTAGCCTTTTTTTATTCCTTAAAAGGCGCTAAACAATCTTATTCAATACAAGAATCTGCCACGGCAGAACCTCGGGGAAGTCGGCTTGCCTCGCTGCGAGACCGAGACTCAAACGAACGATCTGGGAATGGACATCATGCTGAAAGTAACCAAAGCGGTATTTCCTGTTGCAGGCCTTGGGACGCGCTTCTTGCCCGCCACCAAGGCGAGCCCGAAGGAAATGCTGCCGATCGTCGACAAGCCGCTCATTCAGTACGCGGTGGAAGAGGCGATCGCTGCGGGGATTACCGAAATGATCTTCGTGACCGGCCGCAGCAAGCGCGCGATCGAAGACCATTTCGACAAGTCGTACGAGATCGAATGCGAACTCGAAGCCCGCAACAAGCAAAAGCTGCTCGACGTCGTTCGCAGCATCAAGCCAGCCAATGTGGACTGCTTCTACGTGCGCCAGGCCGAGGCGCTCGGTCTCGGCCACGCCGTGCTGTGCGCGGAAAAGCTCGTGGGCGGCGCGCCGTTCGCCGTGATTCTCGCGGACGACCTGCTCTACAGCCACACGCCGGTCATGAAGCAGCTTGTGAACACGTTCAATCACTATCACAGCTCGGTGGTGGGCGTCGAATCGATCGCGCGTGAAGACAGCGCGTCGTACGGCATCGTCGACGGCCGCGAGTGGGAAGAGGATGTGTTCAAGCTGTCGGGCATCGTCGAAAAGCCGGCGCCGGAAGTCGCGCCGTCGAATCTCGGCGTGGTGGGCCGCTACGTGCTGATGCCCACGATCTTCGAACATCTGCGCGCACTGAAGCCGGGCGCAGGCGGCGAGCTTCAACTCACCGATGGCTTGCAGTCGCTGCTCACCGAAGAACAGGTGCTCGCATACCGCTATATGGGCACGCGTTTCGACTGTGGCAGCAAGCTCGGCTACCTGAAGGCGACGGTGGAGTTCGCGCTGCGCCATCCGGAAGTCAAGGACGAGTTCGAAGCGTATCTGCAAGCGCATCTGCCGGCGGCGCTGCCCGCGGCGGCATAAAACTCCCGCGGCACAACCACGCTACGGGTACTTCATGCGCGCGGGCTCGACACCCGCGCGCGTTTCGCCCATCTCGCATTACCTCCCCAACATTCCTCCGCGACCTGGCCTTCCCGCGTCGCCGTGACAACTTTGCAATCGTCACCGGTGTATAACGGTTCTGGCGGGCATGCCGAATGCGTGCAACGCGTCGTTTGCGTTCGTGCCGCGTGGTGGGCCGCTCGTGCGGCGGCCATGCTGCGTGAATATTCCAACGATTTCGTACGGCATTCCGGGCCGGTTTGGCGCGCGGAACTCCCGTCGTTCAACGCGTGTCCGAAGACCAGAATCCAGGCACGCGCTTCAAGGAGGAGCAACCGGCCATGACCAGGCACCTACCCGTGGCAGGCAGTGAACATCCCGCGCCCGCCGGCGCGCAGTGCGTCGGCGCTTGCGACCCGGCGGAGCGCTTCAGGGTCGTGCTGATCCTGCGGCGTCAGGCGTCGGCAGAATTTCACGAGCTGGTGGACCGGCTCGCCGCGAACGACCCCGCCGCGCAGCCGGTTTCGCGCGAGGAATACGAGCGGCGCTTTGGCGCGAGCGCTGCCGACATCGAGCGCGTCAAGCAGTTCGCGAGCGCGCATGGACTCACTGTGGATCAGGCCGATGCCTCGGCGCGCCGCGTCGTGCTCTCGGGCACGGTGCAGCAGTACAACGCCGCCTTCGGCATCGACCTGCAGCGTTTCGAGCATCAGGTCGGCAAAACCACGCATCACTTTCACCAGCCGAGCGGCCCCCTGCATTTGCCGGAAGACATGCATGAGGTCGTCACCGCGGTGGTGGGGCTCGACAATCGTGCGAAGGCGCAGCCGCACTTTCGCATCATGCCGACGAGTCTGACCAACGCGCCGGCAGACGCGCCGGGCGCACCGGGCGCCTCTATCCGCCCGCCAATCCGCGCCGCGCGAGCGGTGACCAGATCGTTCACGCCGTTGCAGCTCGCGGAGCTCTACAGCTTTCCCGCGGGCGACGGCGGCGGCCAATGTATTGCCCTGATCGAAATGGGCGGCGGCTATGACACGGCGGACCTTAGCGCCTATTTCAGCGAGCTGGGCGTGAGCGCGCCGCGCGTGGAAGACGTGTCCGTCGATCAGGCGACGAACGCGCCGACCGGCGACCCCAACGGCCCCGACGCCGAAGTCACGCTCGATGTGGAGATCGCCGGTGCGCTGGCACCCGGGGCGCTCATCGCCGTCTATTTCGCGCCGAACAGCGAGGCGGGCTTCGTCGATGCGGTGAGCGCCGCGCTGCACGACAGCCAGCGTAAGCCTTCAGTCATCTCGATCAGCTGGGGCGCGCCGGAGTCGGCGTGGTCGCAGCAAACGCTCGGCGCGCTGAACGACGCGTTGCAAACGGCCGTCGCCCTCGGCGTGACCGTGTGCACGGCTTCGGGCGACAGCGGCTCGTCGGACGGCGTGAGCGACGGCGCCGATCATGTGGACTTCCCCGCGTCGAGCCCTTACGCACTCGGTTGCGGCGGCACGCACATCGCGGCGTCGAACGGACGCATCTCGCAGGAAACCGTGTGGAGCGAAGGTGATAACGGCGCGACCGGCGGCGGCGTGAGCGCGACGTTCGCGTTGCCGGACTGGCAAAAGGGCCTGCTCGTGCGTGGCAGCGGCGGGGCGGGGGCGCTGGTGCGGCGCGGCGTGCCCGACGTCTCAGCCGACGCCGATCCCGCCACGGGTTACGAAGTGCGCGTGGCGGGCGCGGATACGGTGGTGGGCGGCACGAGCGCCGTCGCGCCGCTGTGGGCGGCGCTGATCGCGCGCATCAACGCGGCGCGCGGCACGCCCGTCGGTTTCGCGAACGCGAAGCTCTATGCGCAGCCCGGCGCCTTCAACGACGTGACGAGCGGCAGCAATGGCGACTTCTCGGCGGCGCCGGGCTGGGACGCCTGCACGGGCCTCGGCACGCCGGTGGGCAGCAAGGTGGCAACCGCGCTCGGCTCGGCGTAGGATGAGCGCGGCACGCCGCCGCGACGCGCGCTGAGCACGAGAGGCAAGCGGCGGGCGCGATGCGGGTTGCATGAGAGGTTGCATTCGAAGTCGCATTCACTGTCTCGAACGCGAACACACAGAATGTGGAGACGACATGAACGACGAAGCGCAGTCCGCCAAGGGCAACGGCGGCGCTCAAGGGGCCAGCCCCGCGAGCGGCAACGGCAAGCATCGCTCCCAGGCCGATCAGCCTTGCTTCGATCCCACCGCTTACGGCAACGGTCCCGACGACTTCGTCACCGACATGACCGAGAACGCCGCGATCACGCATCACGCCATCCAGATCGGCAAGGAAGTCATCGCCTATACGGCCACGGCGGGTCACCTCGTGACGGTCGATCCGAGCAGTTCGCAGCCCGACGCCAAGATCTTCTACGTGGCGTTCACGAAGGACGGCGTGCAGGCGCAGGACCGTCCCGTCACGTTCTTTTACAACGGCGGGCCGGGCTCCTCTTCCGTGTTCGTGCTGCTCGGCTCGTTCGCGCCCAAGCGCATCAAGACCTCGATGCCGGGCTTCACGCCGCCCGCGCCCTATACGCTCGAAGACAATCCGGACAGCCTGCTCGACAAGAGCGACCTCATCTTCATCAATCCGGTGGGCACGGGCTATTCGGCCGCGATCGCGCCGCATCACAACCGCGACTTCTGGGGCGTGGATCAGGATGCGGATTCGCTCAAGCAGTTCATCAAGCGCTACCTCACGGCGAACGATCGCTGGAATTCGCCGAAGTTTCTCTATGGCGAGTCGTATGGCACGGCGCGCAGTTGCGTGCTGGCCTACCGGCTGCACGAGGACGGCGTGGATCTGAACGGCATCACGCTGCAGTCGTCGATTCTCGATTACACGCAAGCCGGCAATCCGGTGGGCGCGCTGCCCACGGCGGCCGCCGACGCGTGGTACCACAAGCGCCTCGGCGTGACGCCCGCGCCGAAGGACTTGCAGGCGTTCGCTGCGCAAGTCGCGCAATTCGCGCGCACCGATTATCTGCAGGCGCTGTCGAAGTTTCCCGATCCGAACGACAAGAGCATTCCGGCCACGCTCAAGACCTTGTCGCAATACACGGGCATCGACACGCAAACGCTGGAGTCGTGGAATCTCGACATCGCCTCGTACGACAGCCATGGCAATTCGCTTTTTCTGATCTCCCTCCTGAAGGACAAGGGCGTGGCGCTCGGCTCGTACGACGGCCGCGTGACCGCCATCGACACGGGCATTGCCGGCAACATCGACCCCAACTCGGGCGGCAACGATCCCACCATGACGGCGGTGAGCGGGGTCTATACGGCGATGTGGAACAGCTATCTGAACGAGCAGCTCAAGTTCCGCACGAACTCGTCGTTCACGGACCTGAACGATCAGGCATTCAAGAACTGGAACTTCGGCCATATCGACCCGACGGGTGCGCAAAAGGGCGTGGACGCGCAGGGCAATATCGTGCTTTACACGGCCGGCGATCTCGCGGCGGTGATGGCGCTGAATCCGGATTTGCGCGTGCTCTCGGCAAACGGCTACTACGACTTCGTCACGCCGTTCTACCAGACCGTGATCGACCTGCAGAAGATGCCGCTGCTCGACCAGAAGGTGCGCGATAACCTGAGCGCGCGTTTCTATCCATCGGGGCACATGGTGTATCTCGACGCCGGCTCACGCACGGCGCTCAAGGCCGATGTCGCGAAGCTCTATCAAGTCGCCGTGACGGACCGCCCCGCGGTGGCGCGCATTCGCGCGCTCCAGCGCATGAGCACGATGAGCACCATGCATCATTGAATTTTTTGCCGGCGCCGGCGCACGCATTTGCACGCGGTTATGGCGTGCGCCCCTGCGCCATGGCTTCGAGACACGCGCGCGCGTCGCCCTGCACGAGGCGCGCCGCGCACGCGATCATCAGGTTCTTCGCCAGGCCGAAATCTTCCACCAGATAGCCGCGTTCGCACACGCGCCCTTGCGCGTCGGGTACGGAGGGCACGCGTTCGATGAGCGTGCCTTCGTCGGATGAGTAAGCCCAGATTTCCTTGCCCAGCGCGGCCGCATAGCCGATCTCGAAGGCGGTGCCGGAGTCGGGCTCGCCGGGGCCACGAAAGTCGTTGACGTTTGCCATCACGATATCGGCGGCGCGGATCGATTCGACGTTCGCGCGATAGATCCACGCGGCCTGGCGCGGGCCGTCGAGGTCCGCGGGCGCTTGCGCGTCGAGCGGATAGACGCCTTCGAAGCCGAATTCCGCACACGCGGCGACGAGGCGTGCGCCGTGCTCGAGCGCGTCGCGCCGGAAGACGTCGAAGCCGGCGAGATACACGCGCGGGCGGCGGGGCAGCAGGGTCGAATTCATGGCGCGCGGTCCTCCAGTACAAGGGGGTCGTCGAGACCCCCGGTTCGACGATTCTAGCGCCGGGTCCCGGGCCGGTGAGGTTTCGTCTATCTTCCTGTTGCTTACAGACGATTGACAACATTTGTTGCCTCTCGCTACGATCATCTTCCTGATCGAAGCGCTGCCTTCGCTCGTACCCCTGGTATTTCCCGCATGTTGCGCGATGGTCGATTGTGGCGACAAATGGATGCTTCGACCGCGCAAGATGATCCCCGCAGACGAAGCGAACGACGAGGACCGACCCATGAACCGACTGAAGCGGCTGTCGCCGGCTTGCTGGGCCATCGTGCCGTGCCTCTGTCTGCTGCAGCCCGCGGCCGCGCAGGTCGCGCAGCCTACGCTCGAGAAGATCCGCTCGGCGAATATCATCGCCATTGGTCATCGCGAGACCTCGGTGCCGTTCTCGTACGTGGTCGGCGACCACCAGGTGATCGGCTTTTCGCAGGACATCTGCGACAAGGTCATCGACGCAGTCAAGCTCAGGACGAAGCGCCCGAACTTGCAGGTGCATTTCATTCCCGTCACTTCGCAAAACCGCATTCCGCTCGTGCAGAACGGCACCGTGGACCTCGAATGCGGCGTCACGACGAACCTGAAGGCGCGCCAGGCCCAGGTGAGTTTCTCCGATACGTTCTTCGTCGCGACCACGCGCCTGCTCACGCGCAAGGACTCGCGCATTCACGACTTCGCCGATCTCGCGGGCAAGACGGTGCTCACGAACCAGGGCACGACGTCCGAGCGTATCTTGCGGCGCATGAACATCGACAAGCAGATGAACATGCGCATCATCAGCGCGCGCGATTATGGCGAGGGGCGCGCCACGCTCGAGTCGGGCCGCGCAGTGGCCTACATGATGGACGACGTGCTGCTCGCCGGCACGCGCTCGCTCACGGCGAAGCCTTCCGAATGGGTGATCGTGGGCACGCCGCAATCGTCGGAGGCCTATGCCTTCATGATGCGCAACGGCGACCCTGAGTTCCGGCAACTCGTGAACGACACGATGGCGGGGCTCATGAAGAGTGGCGAAATCAATGCGATGTACGCGAAGTGGTTCGAGAAGCCGGTGCCACCCCAGCGCGTGAATTTCGAGTTTCCGATGAGCGAACAACTGCGCGCGCTCTATGCCGCGCCGAACGACCGCGCCTTCGACTGATTGCCTTGTGCAAGCGCGAACCATGAGATGATCTCGTTCCTGACGCGGCGGACGGCGCGGGCGGCCCATAGGCGCGAGGCTTCCAGCGCGCCTGTGAGTCGCGGCCGCCGCTGCGCGCAATGAATCAATTAACGGGTAGAAAGCGGAAAAAGGCGGGAGCGGACATGCAGGAAGACGGCAGCGCGGTGGTGATCGTTGGGGCAGGGCACGCGGGCGGCAACGCCGCGGCGCTGCTGCGGCAATATGGGTTTGGCGGCCGCGTGGTGCTGGTCGGCGAAGAACCGGTGCCGCCTTATCACCGGCCGCCGCTCAGCAAGGCGTATTTGAAGGGCGAGGCCGACGTCGAGCGCCTGTGGCTCAAACCGCGCGCGTTTTACGACGAGCAGCGCATAGAACTGAAGCTCGGCGCGAGCGCGCAGTCGCTCGACCGCGCGAGCCGCACGCTCACGCTCGCCGACGGCAGCCAGCTGCAATACGACCAGCTGATTTTCGCCACCGGCTCGACACCGCGCGCGTTGACGGTGCCGGGCCACGATCTCGCGGGCGTGATCGCGTTGCGCTCGCTCGCCGACGCCGACGTGCTGCGCGAGCGCGTGAAGCCGGGCGAGAAGCTCGTGGTGATCGGCGCCGGTTATATCGGCCTCGAAGCGGCCGCGGCGGCGCGCCAGCTCGGCCACGAGGTCACCGTGCTCGAAGCCGCGCCGCGCGTGCTGGGCCGCGTGACGGGCGAGACCGTTTCCACGTTCTATGCGAACGAGCATCGCGCGCAGGGCGTGGAACTGCGCCTGAACGCGAAGATCGAGGCGCTCGTGGGCGAGGACGGCAAGCTCACCGGCGTGAAGCTGGCGGACGGCGAGATCGTCCCCGCCACGCTCGCGCTAGTCGGCATCGGCATCCTGCCGAACGAGGCGCTCGCGAAAGCGGCGGGCATCACATGCGCCAACGGTATTCAGGTGGACGACGACACGCGCACGAGCGACCCGGAGGTCTTCGCGATCGGCGATTGCGCGCATCGGCCGCTTGCGCACTATGGCCGTGCGGGGCGCCTGGAAAGCGTGCACAACGCGGTGGAGCAGGCGAAGCTCGCGGCCGCCGCGATCGTCGGCAAGCCGCGTCCTGCCTGCGACGCGCCGTGGTTCTGGTCCGATCAGTACGACCTCAAGCTGCAGACGGTGGGCCTGCTCGAAGGCTATGACGAGGCCATCGTGCGCGGCGACCCGGCAGCGCGGCGCTTCGCGGTGTACTACCTGAAGGACCGTGTGCTGCTCGCGGTCGACGCCGTCAATTCAATGCCCGATTTCCTGTGCGGCAAGAAGCTCGTTGGCAAGGGCGTAAAGCTCGATCTCGACGCGCTGCGCGATCCCGCCACCGACATGGGCAAATTCGCAGCGGCGGCGCTCGCCTGAGCGGCGAGTCGAACGATGAAGTCAGGGGGCGGCGACGTCCCCGCTATTTTCGCGATCGGGAGACGCTGTGCGCCGGATCAACCTCCGCGCAGCCCGCTCGCCCCATACCTTCCCGCGTCAATCCCGCTCCCGGCGCCCGAGCGCGGCCTCCAGTCCCGTGCTTTCCCACGCGCTTTGACCCGCGCTTTGGCCCGTATTGTCACGAGTCTCGGCTAGAATGCGAACGCGGCGCCGCCCATGAAGCGGCTCAATTCGATCAACAAGCCGCGTCAACCGGTGTTCGCGCCCGTCCGAACGCCGCCACTCGAGGAGAGTGACGCAATGGAACAACGCTCCCGTTTTGGGGCGAGCCTGCTGCCGTACCTGCTCGTCGGGCCGCAACTGGCGGTGACCGTGATCTTTTTCCTGTGGCCGGCCGGGGTAGCGCTCCTGCAGTCCACCCAGGCCCAGGACGCCTTCGGCACGTCGTCGGTCTTCGTCGGCTTCGCCAACTTCACGCGGCTCCTGCACGATCCGCTCTATCTGGCCTCGGTCCAGACGACGCTCGTGTTCACGGCGCTCGTCACGTTCGGCGGCCTCGCCATTTCGCTGCTGCTGGCAGCCATGGCGCACCACGTGACGCGCGGCAAGCGCTTTTATCAAACGTTTCTGATCTGGCCGTATGCGGTCGCGCCGGTCATTGCCGCCGTGTTGTGGGGCTTTCTGTTCAACCCGAGCATCGGTCTCGTGACCTTCGCGCTCGCACGCTTCGGCGTGACGTGGAATCACGCGCTCAACCCCGGCCAGGCCATGACGCTCGTTGTGATCGCATCGGTCTGGCAGCAGATCAGCTATAACTTTCTGTTCTTCTACGCGGGCCTGCAGTCGATTCCGCAGTCCCTCTTCGAGGCGGCCGCCATCGACGGCGCGGGTCCCGTGCGGCGCTTCTTCGGCATTGCGTTCCCGCTGCTCTCGCCCACGAGCTTCTTTCTGCTCGTGGTGAACGTGGTCTACGCGCTCTTCGACACCTTCCCCGTGATCGACGCGGCAACGGGCGGCGGGCCTGGCCAGGCCACGCGCACGCTCGTCTACAAGATCTTCGACGAAGGTTTCCGGGGCCTCGACATCGGCAGTTCGGGCGCGCAGTCAGTCGTGCTGATGGTGATCGTGACCGCGCTCACGATCTTCCAGTTCCGCTTTATCGAACGACGGGTGCAGTACTGATGGTCGAGAACCGCAAATACTTCAACCTGTTCTGCCACGTCATGCTGCTGCTCGGTGTGGCGGTGGTGGCCTTTCCCGTGTACGTGGCGTTTTGCGCCGCCACGATGAACGAGAAAGAAGTCTTCTCGGTGCCGCTCTCGCTCGTGCCGGGCACCCATCTGTTCGCGAACATGGCCACCGTGTGGAACGTGGGCACGGGCAGCGCGGCGAGCCCGTTCGGCGTGATGCTCATGAACAGCGTCATCACCGCGCTCGTGATTTCGGTGGGCAAGATCGCCATATCGATCATCTCGGCCTATGCGATCGTGTTTTTCCGCTTTCCGTTCCGGCGTCTCGCGTTCTGGCTGATCTTCGTGACGCTCATGCTGCCCGTGGAAGTGCGCATTTTCCCCACGGTGCAGGTCGCGGCCACACTGCATCTCACGAACACTTACGCGGGCCTCACGCTGCCGCTCATCGCTTCGGCCACGGCCACGTTTCTGTTCCGCCAGTTCTTCCTCACGCTGCCCAACGAGCTGATCGAGGCGGCGCGTATCGACGGCGCGGGGCCGCTGCGTTTCTTCTGGGACGTCGTGCTGCCGCTTTCCAAAACGAACGTCGCGTCGCTGTTCGTCATTACGTTCATTTACGGCTGGAACCAGTATCTGTGGCCGATTCTCATGTCGAGCACGGCTTCGATGACGACCGCCGTGGTGGGCATCAAGAGCATGATTTCGAGCGGCGACGCAGCGACGCAATGGCATCTCGTGATGTGCGCGACGATGATCGCCATGCTGCCGCCGCTCGTGGTGGTGCTGGCCATGCAGCGCTGGTTCGTGCGCGGCCTCGTGGACGTGGAGAAATAAGCATGAAGGCAATTCGGGGGACGGCATGGCGGCATTGAGCATACGGGGCGTCACGAAGTCTTACGATGGCGCGCAACAGGTGTTGCACGGCATCGACGTGCAGGTGGCGGACGGCGAATTCATGGTGCTCGTCGGCCCGTCGGGCTGCGGGAAGTCCACGCTGCTGCGCATGGTCGCGGGGCTGGAAACGATCACGTCGGGCGAGATCGCCATCGGCGAGAAGGTGGTCAATCGCGTGGAGCCCAAGGATCGCGACATCGCCATGGTGTTCCAGAACTACGCGCTCTATCCGCACATGACGGTCGCGCGCAACATGGGCTACAGCCTCAAGCTGCAGGGGCTCGACCGCTCGACGATCGATTCGCGCGTGGCGGCGGCCGCCGAAATCCTCGAACTGGGCAAGCTGCTCGAGCGCAAGCCGCGCGAGCTTTCGGGCGGCCAGCGTCAGCGCGTGGCGATGGGCCGCGCGATCGTGCGCGAGCCTTCGGTGTTTCTGTTCGACGAACCGCTCTCGAACCTCGACGCGAAGCTGCGCGTGCAGATGCGCCTCGAGATCCAGCGTCTGCATGCGCGTTTGCGTACGACGAGCCTGTACGTCACGCACGACCAGATCGAGGCGATGACGCTTGCGCAGCGCGTGATGGTGCTCAACGGCGGACGCGCGGAGCAGATCGGCACGCCGAGCGACGTGTACGACCGGCCCGCTTCGATGTTCGTGGCGAGCTTCATCGGCTCGCCGGCCATGAACCTGCTGCGCGGGCGCGTGAGCGACGACGGCCGGCGCTTCGAAGTCGCGGGCAACGGGCCGCATCTGCCGCTCGGCGATGCGCCGGCCTGGCTGCCGAAGGGCGCGCAATGCGTGTTGGGCGTGCGGCCCGAGCATATGCACGCGCGCGGCGCCAACGAGCCGGTCACGCTCGAAGTCGAGACTTGTGAATTGCTCGGCGCGGACAACCTCGCGCACGGCCGCTGGGGCAGCGCGGATGTGGTGGTGCGCCTGCCGCACGAAACGCGGCCCACGCCCGGCGAGCGGCTGGCCGTGCACCTGCCGCCGGCGCGCCTGCACTTCTTCGATCCGGCTACGGGCAAGCGTCTGGGCTAGGCCGCGCCTGCCGGTGCCAACGCCGCGGCCTGCGCGCGAAAGCGGCGCTCGCCACGGCCTCGATTGTCGTAAACTGTCGCATCGCGCGGGCGCAAATGCCGCCCGCGCCATTCGTATCGGCAAGTAACGGCGCGCACCGGCATGTAGCGGTATGTACCGGCACTAAACACGAACAGGCGACATGGCCGCAATTCCTTTTCTCCGCTTCCCCGCCCCATCTGCACAACCCGCGCGTAATCTGTGTCAGGCGCGCCGGAGCCGCGCTTGAGCGCGCGCGAACTGCCCACCGGGCTGATGCTCGTTCACGGCAATCAGCCCGAGCGCATGCGCGACCTGATCGTGAGCTGGATCGGCCAGAACCCGATCGCGCCGCTCGAAAAGGAAATGTTCCTCGTGCAGAGCAACGGCATCGCGCAGTGGCTCAAGCTCGCGTTTGCCGCCGATCCCGAGGAGGGCGGCTGCGGGATCGCGGCGGCGTTCGAAATGTCGCTGCCGTCGCGCTTCCTGTGGCAGGTGTATCGCGCCGTGCTCGGCAACGACGCGGTGCCCGCGGTCTCGCCGTTCGACAAGTCGCGCCTCGTCTGGCGTCTCATGCGCATGCTGCCGGCGCTGCTCGACGAGCCGGGCTACGCGCCACTCAAGCGCTTCATGGCCAACGACGAAGATCAGCGCAAGTGCTTCCAGCTCGCGCAGCGCGTGGCGGATTTGCTCGACCAGTATCAGGTCTATCGCGCGGACTGGCTCGCTGCGTGGGCCGCGAACGAGGACGTGCTGATCGATGCGCGCAACGCGCGCACGCCGCTGCCCGAGGAGGCGCGCTGGCAGGCGGCGCTCTGGCGCGCGCTGCTCGCGGATGTGGGCGCGCAGGCGCAAGACGGCATCGGCCTGCGCGACACGGGGCGTGCCGCCGTGCACGAAGCGTTCATGGCGCGCGCGCAGTCGTGGCAGGCGGGCGACGCCCGGCCGAAAGGCCTGCCGCGCCGGCTGGTGGTGTTCGGCATTTCGAGCCTCGCACGCCAGTCGGTGGAAGTCCTCGCGGCGCTCGCGCGCTGGAGCCAGGTGCTGATGTGCGTGCATAACCCCTGCATGCACTACTGGGCCGACATCGTCGCCGATCAGGATCTGCTGCGCGCGCGCCACGCGCGTCAGCGCCGCCGCGCGGGTGCGCCCGACCGGATAGATGAGGCGCAGTTGCATCTGCATTCGCAGCCGTTGCTCGCGGCCTGGGGCAAGCAGGGACGCGACTTCATCGGCCTGCTCGACGAATACGACAGCGATGAAGCGCGCGAGACTTACACGCCGCATTTCACGCGCATTGGTCAGCGTATCGATCTGTTCGACGGCGAAGACGCGCTCACACTGCTCTCGCAGTTGCAGGACGACATTCGCGATCTGCGTCCGCTTGGCGAGACGCGCGAGCACTGGGAACCTGTCGATGTGCAGGCGGACGAATCCATTCGCTTTCACGTTGCGCACAGCGCGCAGCGCGAAGTGGAGATCCTGCACGACCGCCTGCTCGCCGCATTTGCGGCAGACCCCACGCTGCGTCCGCGCGACGTAATCGTGATGGTGCCCGACATCGAAGTCTATGCGCCGCATATCCAGGCGGTGTTCGGCCTGCTCGACGGCAACGACCCGCGCAGCATTCCGTTCAGCGTGGCCGACCGCGCACAGCGCACGTTCGACCCGCTCATCGGCGCGCTGGAAATGCTGCTTTCGCTGCCGTATTCGCGCGTGACGGTGAGCGACGTGCTCGACCTGCTCGAAGTGCCGGCCGTGCGCGCGCGCTTTGGCATCGACGCCGAAGACGTGCCCACGCTGCGCAACTGGATCGACGGCGCGAATATCCGCTGGGGCCTGCATGCGGGCCAGCGTGCGAGCCTCGGGCTCCCCCAGGCCGACGAACTCAGCGCACCCAATAGCTGGGCGTTCGGTCTGCGGCGCATGCTGCTGGGCTACGCCGCGGGCGAGCGTGCGGGCGCCTGGCGCGGCATCGAACCGTACAGCGAAATCGGTGGGCTCGACGCCGCGTTGCTGGGCCCGCTCACGCGCCTCGTGGATGCGCTCGATCACGCGTGGCGCACGCTGCGCGAACCGGCCACGGTGGAAGTGTGGTGCGAGCGTCTGCGTGCGTTGAAGGCGGCGTTTTTCGCGGCGCAGGACGAAGACGCCTACACGCTCGACCGCCTCGACGGCGCGCTCGAAACGTGGCGCGAGGCCTGTGATGAAGCCGCGCTCACGCAGAGCTTGCCGCTCGCCATCGTCGCGGAGAACTGGCTCGCGGCGCTCGAAGGCGGCGGCCTCTCGCAGCGCTTCTTCGCGGGCGCGGTGACCTTCGCCACGCTCATGCCGATGCGGGCGATTCCGTTCCGGCGCGTGTGCCTGCTCGGCATGAACGACGGCGACTATCCGCGCAGCCGCACGCCGCTCGACTTCGACCTCATGCGCCGCGACTATCGCCCCGGCGACCGCTCGCGCCGCGAAGACGACCGCTATCTGTTCCTCGAAGCGCTGCTTTCGGCGCGCGACCATCTGCATGTTTCGTGGATCGGGCGCAGCGTGACCGACAACACGCCGCGTCCGCCTTCGGTGCTGGTCGGACAGTTGCGCGATCATCTCAAGGCCGGCTGGCGGCTCGAAGGCGACGAAAACGACAACGGCGAAGCGCTGCTCGACGCGTTGACCATCGAGCATCGCCTGCAGCCGTTCAGCCCGGACTATTTCCCGCCGCGGCCGGAAGAGGCGACGCTGTACACGTATGCGCACGAGTGGGGCAAGCCCGCCCAGGTGCGGCCCGCGGCTGAAGCGAACGCCGACGTCCTCGCGCCGACTGAACGCGACGAGCCGCTGTCGATTCGCGAGCTCGGCGAATTCCTGCGCGAGCCGGTTCGCAGCTTCTTCCGGCAGCGTCTGCGCGTGGCTTTCGAAAGCGAGGACGCGGCGAGCGAAAATCACGAGCCCTTCGAGGTGGACGCGTTGCAGGCGTGGCAGCTCCAGGGCGAGTTGATCCGCGCGCAGGTTCTGGCAATGGAACGCGGCGAAGACGATCTCGAACCGGCCGCGCTTGCGCGCCTCGAGCGCATGCATCGCAGCGGCGACCTCGCGACCGGCGGCTTTGGCGAGGTGATCGGCGAAGAACTGCTCGCGCCCATGCCCGAGCTGTTCGCCGAATATCGCAAGGCGCTCGCGCGCTGGCCCGAGCCGCTCGAGCATCAATACGAAATCCGTCTCGATGCGACGCGGGAAGGCCGCATCGTCTCGCTCGACGACTGGCTCGACGATTTGCGCGCGGGCCCGGACGGCGCGCTCGGCCGCGTGATTCTGGAGCCGGGCACGCTCGTGAAGGACAGCCGCTATCGCAGCGACCGTCTCGTGCCTTATTGGGTCGCGCATGTGGCCGCGCAGATCGCGGCCGGGCCGGTGACCACGGTGATCGTGAGCAAGGTGGGCGTGGTGGAGTTCGCGCCGCTCGCCGCGCAGGTTGCGCGCGACTATCTGGTGGCGCTGCTGGCCGCGTGGGACGACGGTGCGCGCCGGCCTTTGCCGCTCGCGGTGAAGACCGCGTTCGCATGGCTGCGCAAGCTGCCTGATCCATTCGACGGCACGCGCGCGATGGTGCCTGCCGAAGCGTGGGAAGCCGCACGCGCGGCCTACGAGGGAAATGCCCGCACGCCGGGCGAGCGCGAGACGAACGCGTATTTGCGCCGCGCTTTCCCCGATTTCGACGCGCTCGTTGCCCACGACGAGTTCATTACGCTCGCCACGACGCTGCTGCTGCCGGTGAGCCGCGCGCCGCTCGCGTCGTCGCGTGCGAAGCGGGCCTCGAGCGAGGCAGGAGGGGCGGCATGAATCCGCTCGGGAACATGGACGCCCAAGTCCTGGAGCCACTGCGCTTCCCGCTTTACGGCAGCCGCCTGATCGAAGCGAGCGCAGGCACGGGCAAGACCTTCACGATCGCCATGCTGTACGTGCGCCTCGTGCTGGGGCACGGCGCGCTCAACGCAGCAAGCGACGAAGCGGATTTCGATGACGAGGCGCGCATGTCAGGCCGCGCGCTCACGCCGCCCGAAATTCTCGTCGTGACCTTCACCGACGCGGCCACGAAGGAGCTGCGCGAGCGCATTCGCGCGCGCCTCATCGAAGCCGCCGAATGCTTCCGCGTCGAGCCTGAAGACGTGCCCGACCGCGAGCCGGGAGAAGACCTGTTGCACGATCTGCGCGAGGACTACGCGCCAGAGCAGTGGCCCGCGTGCGCGCGCCGCCTGCAACTGGCGGCCGAATGGATGGACGAAGCCGCGGTCTCGACGATTCACGGCTGGTGCAATCGCATGCTGAGCGAGCACGCGTTCGACAGCGACAGCCTCTTTTCGCAGACGCTCGAAACCGACCAGACGGAATTGCGCGCCGAAGTCGTGCGCGACTACTGGCGCACCTTCATGGCGCCCCTCGACGCGGTGAGCGCCGCCGAAGTGAGGGCATGGTTCGCGAGTCCCGACGAATTGCACGACGCGATACGCGGGCTGCTCGCGCACGCCGATCTTTTGCCCGACGCATGCGACCCCGGCGCGGCACTGGCAGACGCCCGCCGGCGCGCACGCGACGAACTCGAAACGCTGAAGGCGCCGTGGCGCATCTGGATCGACGAGGTCGAGGCGTTGCTCAACGCGGCGCGCGCCGCGAAACAGTTCGACGCCAGAAAGCTCAATTCGAAGCACAGCGAAACATGGATCGGCAAGCTGCGCGACTGGGCCAACGATCCCGAATCCGCGCATCCCGGTTTCGACGACAAGGCGGCCGTGTGGACGCGCCTCACGCCCGCGGGCCTCGCCGAGATCTGGGTGAAGGGCGAGCCGCCCGGGCATGCGGCCTTCGTGGCGATGGAAAGCTTGCGCGAATCGCTGGCTGCGCCGCCCGCGGCGAAGCAAGACCTGCTGTGCCATGCGGCACGCTGGGTGGCGAAGCGCTTCGAGGAAGAAGAGGCGCGCCGCTCGCAAATGGGCTTCGACGATCTGCTCACGCGGCTGCGCGCGGCGCTGCAGCGCGAGAACGGGCCACGTCTCGCGGAAATCATCCGCAAGCAGTATCCGGTCGCGCTGATCGACGAGTTTCAGGACACCGACCCGGTTCAGTATCAGATCTTCGATGCGGTCTATCGCATCGCCGAACACGACGCCGAAACGGCCATCGTCTTGATCGGCGACCCGAAGCAGGCGATCTACGCGTTTCGCGGCGCGGACATCTACACCTACCTGCGTGCGCGTCGTGCCTGCGAGGGGCGGCTCTACACGCTCAAGAAGAATTTCCGCTCGACGCGCGCGATGGTCGAGGCGGTGAATCGTTGCTTCGAGGCGGCGGAATCGCGGCCAGAGGGTAGCGGCGCGTTTTTGTTTCGCAGCCCTGATGGACGCGAAAACGCACTGCCGTTCGTGGCTGCCGATGCGCATGGACGCCCCGAGAGGCTGGTTGCCGCCGGCGCGGCGCTGCCCGCGCTCAACGTCTGGTGGATGCCGCCTGCCGCAGATGGCAAGCCGCTCAGCAAGGGCGCGTATCTCGCGGGCATGGCCGGCAGCTGCGCGACCGAGATGGTGCGCCTGCTCAATCTCGGCCAGGAGCAGGCAGCGGGTTTCTCGGGCGAGCGCGGCATGCGGCCGTTGCAGCCCGCGGACATGGCGGTGCTCGTCAACAACCGCAGCGAGGCGCAGGCGATACGCGAAGCGCTGGCCGCGCGCGGCGTGCGCAGCGTCTATCTGTCGGATCGCGACTCGGTGTACCAGACGCCGCAGGCCGAAGAGCTGCGCTTCTGGCTCGCGGCCTGTGCCGAGCCCGACGACGGCCGCCTCGTGCGCACGGCGCTCGCCACCCCCACCCTCGGGCTCGCGTGGGCAGAACTCGACCGGCTCGGGCACGACGAGATCGCGTGGGAGTCGCGCGTGCTGCAGTTCCGCGAGTACCGCGAATGCTGGCGCAGGAAGGGCGTGCTGCCGATGTTGCGCCGCTTGTTCAACGACTTTCACGTGCCGCAGCGCCTGCTTGGCGAAACCGCTGGTGCCGGGCTCAATGGCGAGCGCGCGCTCACGAACCTGCTGCATCTCGCCGAACTGCTGCAACAGGCGAGCACGCAGCTCGATGGCGAGCACGCGCTGATCCGCTATCTCGACGAGCAGCGCGAAGACGAAAGCGCGGGCGGCGGAGGCGACGCGCGCCAGTTGCGTCTGGAAAGCGATGCGGGACTCGTGCAGGTGGTCACGATCCACAAGTCGAAGGGCCTGGAATATCCGCTCGTGTTTTTGCCGTTCGCGTGCGCGCACCGCGCCGTCAAACCCGACGACGTGCCGTTCAAGTGGCACGACGACGAAGGCGAATTGCGCGTCACGCTCGAGGCCGACGCGCGCGTGCTGCGTCAGGCCGATCGCGAGCGCCTCGGCGAAGACCTGCGCAAGCTCTACGTCGCGCTGACGCGCGCGCGTTACGCCACGTGGGTCGGCTATGGGCCGGTGCAGGGCGTCGAGGCGAGCGCGTTCGGGTATTTGCTCGGCGGCGGCGCGGCCATTCCTGCTCAGGAAACCGAAGCATGGCTCGACATGTTGCGCGGCCAGTGCACGGACATTGCCGTCGCGCCCGCTCCGGTAGCGCGCCGCGATCTGCTCGCGCTGCGCGACACCGGCGCCGTGCGCGGTAAGGCGCGCACGCTCGCGCATCGCGAGCGCGAACGCTGGTGGATCGCGAGCTATTCGAGCCTGAAGACGCTCGAAACGTCGATCGGTTCGGGCGTGCCCGTCGAAGCGGACGATGCGCGCGGCGCGCCCGACACGCGCAGCGAGGACGTGTTCCTCGAACTGCTCGACGCGAGCGTGCCGCCTGAAGACGACGATGCATTCGCAAGCGCCGGCCAGACGCTCGTCGCACCCGCGCTTGCGCCGATGCACGGGTTCGAACGCGGCGCGGACGCGGGCACGTTTCTGCACGAACTGATGGAATGGGCCGCCAACGAAGGCTTCGCCGAAATCGCGCAGGACGAAGCGCGCGTGCGCGACATGGTCGCGCGGCGCTGCAGCGTGCGCGGCTGGTCGCAGTGGATCGAGACGCTCACGGCGTGGATGCTCGAACTCGTGCGCACGCCGCTGCGTCTGCCGGACATCGAAGGCGAGAGCGTGGCGCCCGTGGCGCTCGCGGCGTTCGAACCCGGCGCGTATATGGCCGAACTGGAGTTCTGGGTCACGGCGCATGCCGTCGATACGCTCGCAATCGACGCGCTCGTCACCGAATTCACGCTGGACGGCGAAGCGCGCCCCGCGCTCGACGCCGCCACGCTCAACGGCATGCTCAAGGGCTTCATGGATCTCGTGTTCGAACACGAAGGCCGCTATTACGTGGCCGACTACAAGTCGAACTGGCTCGGCCCCGACGATGCGTCCTATACGCCCGCGAAAATGCGCGCGCAGATCCTGCATTCGCGATACGAACTGCAATACGTGCTCTATCTGTTCGCGCTGCATCGGCTGCTCAAGTCGCGCCTGCCCGATTACGACTACGACCGCCATGTGGGCGGCGCCGTGTATCTGTTCCTGCGCGGCGGCCGCGCCCCGGGACAGGGGCTGCATTGCGAACGGCCGCCGCGCGAGCTGATCGAACGACTCGACGCGCTCTTCGCGCGTCGCAACACGCTGGAGGATGTGGCATGACGAGGCGCCGCACGAAAGGGCAGGACGGCCTCACCGGCGATCTGTTCGAGCATCTGGAGATGCCGGACGCCGCGCCGGAACCGAGGCCCGGCGCCGCGCGCGGAACGGCCGGGCAAATGCTCGGCGTGCTCGACAATTGGGTCGAGCGCGGCTGGCTCCGCACGCTCGATGCCGCCTTCGCACGCTTTTTGTGGACGGAAGCGCCGCACAGTCCGCCGTTGCTGCTGCTGGCGGCCGCGCTTGCGAGCCATCAGCTTGGGCGTGGTCATGTGTGTCTCGACCTGAAGGCCACGCTGGAAGATCCGGCGTTCGCGCTTTCCCTGCCACCGGACGGGCCGCAAATGCTGGCCGCGGTGCCGGCGCAGCCGCCTGCCGAAGTGCTCGCGGGCGTGACACTCGCGCAGTGGCGCGCGGCGCTTACGGTGCCCGATCTCGTGAGCGAGGAGACGGCGATTGCCGACGCTGCACAAGGCAATGCGCCGCTCGTGCTAACGGGCACGCGGCTCTACTTGCGGCGCTATTGGCAATACGAGCAGGACGTGCGCGAGGGCATCGAGCGCCGGCTCACACGCGCGGCACAGCTCGAAGCCGCGTTGCCGCTCGACATCGCACGCGCGGCGCTCGATGCGCTGTTTGCGCCACGCGCCGGTCAAGTTGCGCGCGCCGCCGACTGGCAGAAGCTCGCCTGCGCGCTCGCCGCGCGCAGCGCGTTCAGCATCGTCACGGGCGGGCCGGGCACGGGCAAGACGACGACGGTGGTGAGATTGTTGGCACTCCTGCAGACACTCGCGCTCGGCCGTGCAGGGCAGGGAGCGCATGCCGCGCGGCCCTTGCGCATTCGGCTTGCCGCGCCCACCGGCAAGGCCGCGGCGCGTTTGAACGAATCGATTGCAGGCGCGGTCGAGCGGCTGCCGTTCGATGCGCTGCAGGCGCATGTCGACGCCGTGGCGCTGCGCAACGCGATTCCAACCGTCGTGACGACGCTGCATCGCGTGCTCGGCACGCGGCCCGGCAGCCGGCGCTTCAGGCACGACGCCGCGAATCCGCTGCCCGTGGACGTGCTCGTGATCGACGAGGCCTCGATGGTCGACCTCGAAATGATGGCCGCCGTGCTCGACGCGCTGCCGCCCTTCGCGCGGCTCATCCTGCTTGGCGACAAGGACCAGCTCGCTTCGGTCGAGGCCGGGGCGGTGCTGGGCGAGTTGTGCGACCGCGCGCGCGAAGGGCACTACACGCAGGCGTCGCGGGCATGGCTCGAAGCGGCCACGGGCGAGCGCATCGACGCGGCCATGCTCGACGCGCACGGCCTGCCGCTCGACCAGGCCATCGCGATGCTGCGCGAGAGCCATCGTTTCGCATCGGAGAGCGGCATCGGCGCGCTGGCCGAACTCGTCAATCTGGGCGATGCAGTGGGAGTCGCGAAGATCTGGTCGCGCGGCTACGAGGATCTCGCGCGCCTCGTGTGTCCCGCCGACGATGACGGCCCGTTGCGCTCGCTGATCGTCGATGGCCGCGTGGGCGAACACAGCGACGCACATGCGCGGCGCCAGGGCTACCGCCACTACCTCGAAACGATGCGCACGACCCGGCCCGCGCCCGGCGCGACGCCCGAGGCGCTTGCCGGCTGGGCCGCTGGCGTGCTCAAGGCGCACGGCGCGTTTCAGCTGCTGTGCGCGCTGCGGCGCGGTCCGTGGGGCGTCGAAGGCCTGAACCGCCGGGCAGCGCGTCTGCTGCACGAAGAGGGGCTCATCGACCCGCACGGCGACTGGTACGCGGGCCGGCCCGTGCTCGTCATGCACAACGACTACGAGCTTGGGCTTATGAACGGCGATATCGGCATCGCGCTGGAGCTGCCCGTTGCGGCGGGGGAGCCGCCCGTGTTGCGCGTGGCCTTCCCGGCCGGCGACGGCTCGGGCGGCGTGAAGTGGGTCTCGCCGAGCCGGTTGCAGGGGGTGGAGACGGTGTTCGCGCTCACCGTCCACAAATCGCAGGGCTCGGAGTTCACCCACGCCGCGCTCGTGCTGCCCGACACATACAGCCCCATTCTCACGCGCGAACTCGTCTACACCGGCATTACGCGTGCGCGCTCGTTTCTCACGCTCGCGGTGCCCGAGGGGCGCTCCGTGCTCGATCGCGCCGTGCTCGCCAAAGTGCAGCGCGCCAGCGGCCTCATGGCGGGACTCGCGCGCGACGCTCAGGCTGCGTGAACCTGCGTGAGCGGCCGGCACATAGGCCGAGGGCCGCTTTTGGCGGCCCTCGGCGCGTGCTGCATGCGGCTCGCGGCTTAGACGATCGTGAGCGTCACGTCGATGTTGCCGCGCGTGGCGTTCGAGTACGGGCACACGATATGGGCCTTGTCGACGAGCGCCTGGGCGGCTGCGCGATCCATGCCGGGCAACGAAATCTTCAGTTCGACTTCGATGCCGAAGCCATTCGGAATCTGGCCGATGCCGACATTGCCGGTGATCGAGACATCGGCGGGCAGGGCAATCTTGTCGCGCGCCGAGACGAACTTCATTGCGCCGATGAAGCATGCGCTGTAGCCCGCGGCGAACAGCTGCTCGGGGTTCGTGCCGTCGCCGCCCGCGCCGCCGAGTTCGCGCGGCGTGGTGAGCTTGAGGTCCAGGTTGCTGGCGGGAATGACGGCACGGCCGTCGCGGCCGCCGGTGACGTTGGCTTCGGCGCGGTAGAGGACTTTTTCGATCGACATGACAGGCTCCTTTGAGCAAAGACGGTTCGTTGAAGGTACGGCGGAGTACGGCATTCAATTTACTGATGCAAGGCGACAGCCATGTGCACCAGGGTCCAGCAGAAGAGCGGCGCTTGCGAATTTCCGGTCGTCAGTTTTTGTATTCTATCTATTGCCAGATAGATTTCCGGCCGTCGAAACACGTTCATGATGCTCCTCTTTCTAGCTATCTATCAGAAGATAGAATTCGCGGCCCGATAAAGGGGCGCTGAGCCGCCCCGTGTTTCAGGCCAGAGTACGTTACTGAGCCACGCGCCACATGGCTTCGACATCTTCGAGGCGCGACTTCGTATGGAACAGCCGGCTCGCCAGGACGCTGCCCTGCAAGGCAGCGAACAACGTACGGGCCGAGCTTTCCGGCTTGCCCCGCACGACCAGCGTGCCTTCTTTCGCGCCTTGAGCCAGCACCTCGGCCAGCCAGCTTTCGTTGGCGCGGAAGAACGCCTGCACAGCGTGACGCACAGTTTCCGGCAGTGATTCGATGTCGGCGGCCAGCATGCCGCACAGACAGATCTGATTGCCGTCGCCCAGCGTCTTGCCGAAGAGCCGCGTGTACGTAGCGAGCTTTTCGCGCGCCGGCAGCGCCGCGTCGATCGACTGCAATCCCGCCATGACTTCGCCGCTGTACTGGCTCACCGCTTCGAGCACCAGGTCGTCTTTCGACGGGAAGTAATAGTGGATGCTCGACGTTTTCACGCCCACCAGCTCTGACAGGTCGCGGTAGCTGAACCCGTTGTAGCCGCGCAGCATCATGAGGGTGATGGCGTGGTCGAGAACCTGCTCCCGCACTGTCAGCTTCGTGTTCATGGGCTCCAATTTATCTACTGGAAGATAGATTGTCAAGCGCCTCACGAAATAAATTCCAGTGCGCCGGGCGCGACCTTGTGGCCGCGTCCGGCGGGGCGGCGTCAGATCCCGCGATGCCCGGCGCTGAAAATGAGGCGCAGGCCCAAGGCCCCGATCGCGCCGGCCGCAACGCGGTCGATCCAGCTCTTGGCGCGCAGATAGAGATCGCGCGGACGCTGACTCGAAAAGCACAGCGCGACGACGGTGTACCAGCCGGTTTCGATCGCGAAGACGAGCGGTGGCAACGCGAAGTAGCACCACAGCGGCGGGTTATGCGGCAGCAGCGCGACGAAGATGCCGCCGTAGGCAATGGCCGTTTTCGGGTTGCTGAGCTGGGTGGTGAGGCCGCTCCAGTACGACGTGCCGGGGCGCTCGCCGGGTGCGGCCGTCCTGCTCACCGTGACGGGCGAGCCCGCGCCGCGCCAGATGCGCGAAGCGATATAGAGCAGATAGGCGCCGCCTGCGATCTTGAGCGCGGCGTACAGCCAGGCCACGGTGGCAAGCAGGGTGTAGAGCCCGGCGAGTGCGATGCCCGCGAAGCAGATCGCACCCGTGCCCATGCCGAGCGCGGTGGCGACGCCGTCGCGGCGCGAGAGACCGATCGAGTTGCGCGCGACGAGCACGAAGCTCGGCCCGGGGCTCATGGCCCCGATCAGGACAGCGAGGAGAATGCTGGCAACGGCGGCGAGGGGAGACATGCTGGCGGCTCCATGCGGGTGGGCATTTCGAACACTAACACGCGCGCAGATGCGCCGCGGGGATTCCTCACTGGCGCCGGGGGATCGTGCCGGCCGCCCGAATAGTGCTTAGTTATCTTGAGCGATTGGGCTTGTCGCGCTCGCGATTCCAGTGGCGCAGCAGCACGCGCGTTTGTTCCGCGATGCTCTCTTTCAGAAAATCGGCCTTCGCCCTGTCGATGTCGTCCCAGCCGAGCATCGAGAGCGTGGAGCGGCGGGCGATGAAGAAAAGCAGAAACTGCCCATACAGGCTGAACATGCGCACCACGGTGAGCGGATCGCGGGCCGGCATGCCGGTAATGCGTTCGAGCAGTTCCACGTTGATGGTGTTCAGCGGCGAGCGCACGCGCTCACGCAGGATTTCCGAGCCGATCTCCGGTTCGCCGCCGCCCTGTTCGCGCGCGAAGAAGAGACGCTGGTCCGGCCCGTGCTGCTTGACGAAGGAACGGTCGGCCACGGCCGACTGGATGTCGATGAAGGCGTCGATCAGCGCTTCGACGTCCGCGTTGTGCTCGAGCGCTTCGCGTGCACGCAGCACGGCCGGCGCGAACGATTGCCACGATTCGTCGGCGATCGACTCCGCGCAGGCGCGATAGAGGCCTTCCTTGTTCTCGAAGTAATACTGCAGCGCCGGCGCGTTCACGCCCGCGCGCGCGGCGATGTCGCGCGTGGAGGCGCCGTCGAAGCCGTGCTGCCCGAACAGGCTGATGGCCGCCTCGATGATCTTGCGACGTGTCTCGTCGCCACGCGCATAGCCTCCGTCGGGCGAGCGTCGCAGTTTCTTACCTTCGCTCATGCATTTCCTTTCGTATCCCTGCGAAATATAACACTTGACACAATTTTTCCAGGTGGAATAATTTTGCCGACTGGAATAAATTGAGAATCAACAACATGTCTACGACTGCAGGCGCGCCCGGACGCGACGTGCCGGACGCCACCGCTGCACCTGCGCGCAGCGGCGCGAAACGAACCCTTCTGATCCTGCTGGGACTGGCGGCGCTCATCGCCGCTGCGGTGTGGCTGGGCCACTGGTGGGTCGTCGGGCGCTTCATCGAATCCACTGACGACGCCTATCTGCAGGCCGACAGCGTGACGATCGCCCCGAAGGTGAGCGGCTATGTGACGGACGTCTACGTGGCCGACAACCAGGCCGTGAAAATGGGCGACCCGCTCGTGAAGCTCGACGCGCGCCAGTATCAGGTGGCGCTCGACCAGGCGCAGGCCACCGTCGATGCGCGCACAGCGGACATCGAGCATGCGCAGGCGCAGATCGAGCAGCAGCGGGCGAACGTCGCTCAGGCACAGGCGCAGCAGGAAGTCGCCCAGGTGAGCCTGCGCCACGCGAACGACGAAGTGGCGCGCTACGCGCCGCTCGCGGCCACGGGTGCAGAAACGACCGAACGGCTTGCCGAACTGAAGAGCGAACGCGACAAGGCGCAGGCCACGCTCGCCGCCGACGCAGCCGCCGTCACGTCCGCGCGCTCGCAGATCTCGGCGCTGAACGCGCAGCTCTCGCAGGCGCGCGCGCAGCTCGAGGCGGCGCGTGCGAACGCCGCGCAGTCGCAACTCGACCTCGACAATACCGTGGTGAAGAGCGCACTGGCGGGCCGCGTGGGCGACCGGACCGTCCGTGTGGGCCAGTACGTGCAGCCGGGCACGCGCATGCTGACCGTCGTGCCGGTGCAACGCACCTACCTCACGGCGAACTTCAAGGAAACGCAGATCGGCCGCATGCGTGCGGGCCAGCCCGTGGAGCTGCATGTCGACGCGCTGCCTGGCCACACGCTGCACGGCGTGGTGGACAGCTTCTCGCCGGGTACCGGCGCGCAGTTCGCGCTCTTGCCGCCCGAGAACGCCACCGGCAACTTCACGAAGATCGTGCAGCGCGTGCCGGTGCGCATCCGCCTCGATACCGGGCCCGAAACGCGCAGCGTGCTGCTGCCGGGCATGTCGGTGACCGTCGATGTCGACACGCGCTCCGCGCGTGAGGACGACCGCCGTATCGACCAAGAGAACCACCGTGGCTAATACGGCTCGCGCAGCGGTGCCGCATCCGCACGGCGAGCGCGCGAGCGCGGCCGACTGGATCGCCGTCGCGGCGGGTGCGCTGGGCGCATTGATGGCCACGCTCGACATTTCCATCACGAACTCGGCGCTGCCGCAGATCCAGGGGCAGATTGGCGCGACCGGCACCGAGGGTACGTGGATCTCCACGGGCTATCTGATGTCCGAGATCGTGATGATTCCGCTCGCCGCGTGGCTCACGCGGGTGTTCGGACTGCGAAATTTCCTGCTCGCGAACTCGGCGCTCTTCATCGCCTTTTCGATGATGTGCGGCTGGTCGACTACGCTCGGCATGATGATCGCCGGGCGTATCGGCCAGGGCTTCACGGGCGGCGCGATGATTCCGACCGGGCAGACCATCATCCGCACGCGCCTGCCGCTTTCGCAACTGCCCGTGGGCATGACGGTGTTCGGCCTGATCGTGCTGCTCGGCCCGCTGCTCGGGCCCGTGGTGGGCGGCTGGCTGGCGGAGAACATCAGCTGGAGCTGGTGCTTCTTCATCAATTTGCCGGTGTGTCTCGCACTCATCACGCTGCTTATCGTCGGCCTCGAGCCCGACCGGCCGCACTGGGAAGCCTTTCTCAAGGCGGACTGGCTCGGCATTGCCGGACTGGCAGTGGGCCTGAGTTCGCTGACCGTCGTGCTCGAGGAAGGCCAGCGCGAACGCTGGTTCGAGTCGAGCTTCATCGTCACGCTCACGTGGGTCTCGCTCGGGGGCATGGTGCTCATCGCGCTTTCGCAGTTCACCGCGAAAAAGCCGATTCTGCGTCTGTCGCTCATGCGCAATCCGCGCTATGCGAGCGTCATCATCATCGTGTTTGCAGTCGGCGCCGGGCTTTACGGTATTTCGTATCTGCTGCCGCAGTTTCTGAGCCTCGTCGCCGGCTACAACGCGCAGCAGTCCGGCGCGATCATGCTGCTTTCGGGGCTGCCCGCTTTCCTCGTGATGCCGATTCTGCCGCGCTTGCTAGCCAAGGTGGACTTTCGCATCCTGGTGGTGTCCGGGCTGCTGCTCTTCACGTTGAGTTGCATGCTCGACATTTCGCTCACGGCGCAGAGCGTCGGTCACGATTTCGTCTGGTCGCAGCTCGTACGCGGCGTCGCGCAAATGCTCGCGATGATGCCGCTGAACCAGGCGTCGATGGCGGCGGTGTCGCGCGAAGATTCCGGCGACGCGGCCGGCCTCTACAACATGGCGCGCAATCTGGGCGGCTCGGTGGGTCTTGCGATCATCGGCACGCTCATCGACCGGCGCGAGACGTTCCATACCGCCGTGCTGCGCGAATCGCTCAGCGCCAATTCGGTCATCGGCCAGGAGCGCGTGGCCGGGAGCGCGGCCAACTGGTTCACGCAGACGGGCGACATGGCGCATTCGCAAATGCAGGCGCTCGGCCAGATCGCGGCGCAGATCACGCAGCAATCGATGGTCATCACGTACTCCGAAACATTCTGGGTGCTCGGCATCGCGCTGGCGGCGTGCGTGCCGCTCGCGCTCCTGCTCAAGAAGCCGCAGCCTGGCGCACAAACGCCGTCTGGCGGCCACTGAAGATTATCACTGACTCATGACGGCAACCCGTTACTCCCGAATCTCCTACGCCGCGCTGAGCGCGTTCGCGGCCGCCTGCTCGCTGGCCGCCTGCACCGTCGGCCCCGACTATCACGGCGCACCGGCCGTCGCGCCGGAAGCGGCGAACGCCGCTTCGTTCCTGCGCACGCCCGCGCGAGGCGTGACGCCCGCGCGTGCACCGAGCCAATGGTGGCTTGCGCTGAACGACCCGCAACTGAACACGCTGATCGAAGCGGCGCTTGCCCACAATCCCGATGTGCGCGCGGCGCAGGCGCGTCTGCGCGCCTCGCGCGCGCAGCTGCAGCAGCAACGCGCCGCCGAATTGCCGAAGGTCGGCGCGAGCGCGGCGGCGATCCGCATGCGTGAGCCCAACCTGGGCGCCTTGACGTCGTCGAGCAGCAGCTCGGGTCAGGGCGGCTCTTCGGGCGGCGGCCCGATCACGTTCTACACGGCGGGCTTCGATGCCTCGTGGGAAATCGACCTGTTCGGCGGCACGCGCCGCGCCGTGGAAGCAGCGAGCGACGAGGCCGATGCCGTGGACGCCGATCTTGCGGATACCCAGGTATCGCTCGCGGCCGAAGTCGCGCAGGCCTATATCGACCTGCGCGACGAGCAGCAGCGCCTGACCATCGCGCAGCGCACGGCGCAACTGCAGCAGGAGATGCTCACGCTCACCGAGCAGCGCCGCGCGGGCGGTACGGCGGCCGAGGTGGACGTGGAGCGGCTCACCACCCAGGTGGAGAACACGCGCTCCACGATTACGCCGCTCGCGGCGCAAGTGGAAATATCGCTGGATCAACTGGCCGTGCTCACCGGCAAGGCGCCCGGCGCGCTGGATGCGGAACTGGCGACGGCGCAGCCGCTGCCCACGCTGCCCGCCAGCGTGCCCGTGAGCGATCCCACCACGATGCTCGCGCAGCGTCCCGATATTCGCGCGGCGGAGCGCCGCCTCGCCTCGAGCAACGCGCAGATCGGCGAGCACGTGGCGGATTTTCTGCCCAAGCTCACGCTGTTCGGCGACCTCGGCTTTACGGCTGCTGAGCCGGGGCACTTGTTCCGTAAAAGCAATTTCAGCTGGGTTGGGGCGCCGTATCTGCAGTGGAACGTGTTCGACTTCGGGCGCACGCTGGGCGCGGTGCACGGCGCGCAAGCGTCGCGCGACGAAGCCGAAGCGCATTACGAGAAGGCCGTGCTCGCGGCGTTGCAGGACGCCAACGCGTCGCTCTCGCGCTATGGCTATCAGCGCGAGCATCTGGTGACTTTGCAGAAGGTGCAGGTTTCTGCCGAGCGTTCCGCGACGCTCATGCGCCAGCGCTACCGCGCAGGGGCGTCGAGCCTCGTCGACCTGCTCGACACGCAGCGCACGGAATTCGCCGCGCAGCAGAACGTGGTGTCGGGCCAGGCCGATTTGCTCAAGGACTACGTGTCGCTGCAGAAGAGCCTCGGTCTCGGCTGGCAGACCACTGCGGCAGCCACGGTCGCGACAGCCGCCCCTCCGGGCTAACCGGGTTCGGCAGGCGCATGCTCGTGCACGGCCGGCTCACGATAGCCGAGCCGCGCCGAGATTGCCGCGCCCGCGCGCTTGAGCAGGGCGATGTAGCGCGCTTTCGTATCCGCGCCGCAGCGCATGGTCGGAAACGAGATCGAGAGGCCGGCGTTGCGGGCGGCAACGGTGCTGCGGGCCTCGCGGCATCGTCAACGGCGGGCGCGGCGGTGGCGAATCCGGCCATCATCGGCGAGATGATTCCGCGTTTCGAACCGCTCGTGCCGGCGGCGACGGCGATGGTCGCCATCGCCTGCCTCGTGACCGCGATCCTCGTGCCGATGCTCGCGTCAGCTGCGTGCCTCGCCGCGTGCCATGCTGGCGAGTACGCCGTCACGGCGAATGAGCGCGTGAAAAAGCGCGGCGCCCAGATGCAGCAGCACAGTCGCGTAGAGCGCCATCGCAAGCCACGTATGCGCGGCGCGCAGCCATGCATAGAGCGTGACGTTATGCGGCACGATGGGCGGCAGGTGCACGCCGCCGAACATCACGATGGGATAGCCGCCCGCGGATAGCATCGACCAGCCGATCAGCGGCATGGCGATCATCAACGCATAGAGGACGAGATGCGAGGCGTGCGCGCCGAGGCGCTGCCAGACGGGCAGATCGGCCGGCAGGGGCGGTACGCCGCGCGTGAGCCGCACGGCCAGGCGCAGCAGCACGAGCGCGAGCAGCGCGATGCCCAGCGGCCGGTGGAGCGCGATCAAGGTGTCATGCAGCCTCGAGACGGTCGAGACCATCCCTACGCCGACGAACAGCATCGTAACGATCAGGACTGCCATCGACCAGTGAAGCAGGCGCTGGAGTGCGCTGAAGTGTTGGCGCGGTTGTTTCATGGCTGCACGTCTCCATGCGTTTGCGTGAGGTCGGCCTCTTCACGCGTGCGTCGATTGAACGAAACGGCATACGCTGCCGAACGGGCGGCGAGCAAGGGGTCGTCCGAAGGCTTCAGGCCGTTGGGCAGGATGGTCGGATCGTAGTTCACGTCGCGGCACATGCCGTTGGCTTGCGGCTCGGCGCGCTGCAAGACCAGCGTGCCGGCGTCGATCTGCTGGCGGTCCGCGGGCCATGACAGCGTGGCGTCGTTCGTGGGGTCGCCCGGTGCGGCGACCGTGAGCACCAGATGCCAGCGTAGCGGTCCTCCGGCGAAACGCGTGGAGAAGTCGCCGGCGAGGAAGTTCGGATCGGCTCTTTCTGCCGCGGTTTGCGGTGCATAAGCCACTTCGGGCACGGTCTGCCAGCGCACGGCGTGCTGGTTGCCCGCGGCATCGGTCGCGATGAACGCGTTGACGCTGTAGAACGCCGTATTCGCGAAACTGGAGGAGGGCGGGTGCGCCTTGAGCCACTGGCGGAACGGCAGCGTTTCCGGGTTCGCCTGGAAGAAGGCGTCGAGCTTCGCGGGGTCGGGCTTGCCCGTCGCCGGGTCCGGCTTCGAGGCGACTAGCTGGCTATAGAACTGCTTCGGGGTGCGAACGACGAAGATGGGCACGGAATTCATGCCGGTGCGCCATTGCTCGCCGTCCTGCAGCTGGAACAGCAATGCCATGCTGCGCACGGGCGTGCTCGCGTCCGGCGCGCCGGGGTTGCTGCCGGGAATGGCCAAGCGTCCGTTCACGGGTGTGCGTCCTGGCGCGAACACCGCTGCTCGCGAGACCTGCGCGCCGTTGCCGTTGCTTTCGAACCAGCCTTCCACGCAAAGCCCCTTGGCGTGGTTGCGCCGATAGCCCGAGTGGATGCCGTAGTTCGACTCGAACGTATTGATGATATGTGGCGCGGTGATGCGCTTCGGCGTGAGCCAGCCGGCCGTCCATGCAAATGCCGCGCCAGCGCACCCCACCACCACCGCAATGGCCGCGAGCCGGCACGGCACGCAGATCGAGGCGCGGTTCACGGGCGGGCTCCGGTGCGCATGCGCCGCAACGCATGCGAAAGCGAAATGTGTGCGAGTGTATGCATGATGGATCCAGTCGATGGGGTCCGAGGGTCGTTACTGGCGTCAACAACACGTCGCCGCGTTTTATTCCATGCGCGAAGCGAATTCGTGCAACCATGCCCGGGCGGTCGTGGTTACCGTGCCGAAAGCGTTGAGCAGGCGTGGTGTGCGAAGGAGAGAGCGATGCTGACTGGCGGCTGTTCATGCGGCAAGGTCCGCTACCAGATTTCGGCTGCGCCGGTCGGCAGCACGGTATGCCATTGCGCGGATTGCCGGCGTGCAACAGGTGCGCCGTTCGTCGGCTGGCTCAGCGTGCCGTGGAGTGCGTTCCGGCTCGTTGCGGGCGCAACGAAAACGCATGCGTCGAGTCCGGGTGTCGAGCGCGCGTTCTGCGCCGATTGTGGCACGCCGCTCACGTACCGGCACGCGGCGTTCGTGGGCGAGATCGACATCGCGACCGGCACGCTCGATCGTCCCGACGACGCGCCGCCCGACAATCACAGCTGGACCTCGCAAAAGCTGGCCTGGGTGCAGATCGCGGACGGCTTGCCGCAATATCCGCGTGCGCTTCCCGGGCCGTAAGCCGGAGAAGCGCGCGCGTTTTCAGCGTGAAGCGATCAACGATGCTCGGTCACAAACTTCGTGACGAGATAGGCTTCCATCGCTTCGCTGCCGCCTTCCGAGCCGTAACCCGAGTCCTTCACGCCGCCGAACGGCGTTTCCGGCAGAGCGAGGCCGTGGTGGTTGATCGACAGCATGCCGGTTTCCACGTCGTCGGAGAGAGCGGCCGAAGTCGCGCTCGAACGTGTGTAGGCATACGCGGCGAGGCCGTACGGCAGCCGGTTCGCTTCGACGATCGCGTCCTTGTAGCTCGAGAAACGCGAGATCGGCGCGATCGGGCCGAACGGCTCTTCGTTCATGATGCGCGCGGAAAGCGGCACGTCGGTGAGCACGGTCGGTGCGAAGAAGTAGCCTTCGCGGCCCACGCGTTCGCCGCCCGTCAGCACCTTCGCGCCCTGTTCGCGCGCGTCGGCGACGAGGCGTTCCATGGCGGCGAGGCGGCGGTCGTTCGCGAGCGGGCCCATCTGCACGCCGTCTTCGAGACCGTTGCCCACCTTGATCGCGCGCGTCGTCGCGACGAAGTGCTCGACGAACTCGTCGTATGCGGCGTCTTCCACCATGAAGCGCGTGGGGGAGATGCACACCTGGCCCGCGTTGCGGAACTTCGCGCTCGCGAGCAGCTTGGCGGCGCGCGGCACGTCGGCGTCGGCGAAGACGATGGCGGGGGCGTGGCCGCCCAGTTCCATCGTGGCGCGCTTCATGTGCTCGCCGGCCTTCGAGGCGAGCAGCTTGCCCACCGGCGTCGAGCCCGTGAACGAGATCTTGCGGATCGCCGGATGCGCGATCAGGTACGACGACACTTCCGCGGGCACGCCGAACACGAGGTTCAGCACGCCTGCGGGCAGGCCCGCGTCGGTGAACACCTTCACGAGTTCGGCGCAGCTGGCCGGCGTTTCTTCCGGTCCCTTAAGCACGACGGTACAGCCCGAGGCGAGCGCGGCCGACACCTTGCGCACGGCCTGATTGAGCGGAAAGTTCCAGGGCGTGAACGCGGCGACCGGACCCACCGGCTCGCGCGTGACGATCTGGCGAACGGCGTCAGTACGCGAGGGAATCACGCGGCCATAGGTGCGGCGGCCTTCTTCGGCGAACCAGTCGATCGTGTCGCCGCCCGCGAGCGTTTCGAGCTTCGCTTCGCCAAACGGCTTGCCCTGCTCGCGCGTCATGATCGCGGCGATGTCGTCTGCGCGATCGCGCAGCAATTGCGCGGCGCGGCGCATGAGCTTGCTGCGCTCGAGCGGCGAGACCTTGCGCCATTCGCGGAAGGCGCGCTCGGCCGCGCTGGCCGCATCCGAAAGGTCCTGCTCGCTCGCGAGGCTCAGGCGGCCGATTTCCGCTTCGGTCGCGGGGTCGATCACGGCAATCGTCTTCGCGCCGGCGCGCCATGCGCCGTCGATGTAGATCTGGGTGTCGGGATAGGGCTTCACGCTGGAACTCATGATGGGACGATCCTTGTCAACGGTTCAACGACAGGCGCCCGCCTGCGCGCACGGCATTGCGCGCGGCGGGCGCCGGAAAATGCGGAGCGCCCATTGTGCCACTGCTTCGCCGAGGCTGCAGGGCGTGCCATTGCGAAGGGTGCGTTGGCCCCTTTTACCCACACTTTGAGACGCAGTGCATCCGCTGCGCGAGGGCAAAAAAAACGGCGCCTGAAGGCGCCGCAACCAGAGAAACAGAAAAGCAATCGTCAGACCTTCGTTCTGTGCTGGGCTTCAGCTCAGCTTCGTGACCGGCGCAACGGCCGCCGGATCGCTGATGCTCGGCCGGCCGTTCTCGATGTGTCCGGCGAAGCGCCAGGCAAACGTCGCGTCGTCGCGGCTCGTGACCGTGAGGTCGTACCAGTGATGGCTCGAGGCAAGAACCCAGACTTCGTCGATTTGCGCGCCGGCCGGCACGACGACGTTGCGCTCGTGCGCGCCATAGGCGTTGTCGGTCACGTTCAGGTGCGCGACGCTGCTGCCCGCGTTCGAGAACCTGAGGAAGAGGTTGCCGTTGGCCACGTCGTAATGCGCCGTCACGGCAGGCGCCGGTGCGCGGCCCGACTTGCCCGGACCCGATTGCGCGGCCGTACCCGCAAAGCGGCGCAAGAAGCCGTTCGGGCCATGCACCTCGAACGCATAGACGCCGTTCGTCACGGTGAGGTCCCACGTGTCGTCGAGCGACTTGCCCGCTTCGACCGTATAGCGCGACGGGCCGTCACTGCGGTTCGTGCCGTACACGTAGAAGTGCGCGCCCTGGCGGCCCTTGTTCGCGAACGTGATCGACAGCGTGTTGTTCTGCGCTTCGGCCTTCCCGTTCACATGAAGCTCGTAGGGCAGCGCACGCGCGTAGCGCACGCCGGGCTCCTGCGCGTCGATCGGCAGCGGCGTGGCCGGCACCGTGGGCGCCGAGTTGGCCGAGCACTGCTTGTCGGCGAGCGCCATGTAGTTGCTCGTGTCGGGCAGCGCGGGCATCGTGGCGTCGGGCGTGCGGAAGTCGAAGCACGTGGTGAGGTCGCCGCACACCGCGCGGCGCCACGCCGTGATGTTGGGCTCCTGCACACCGAAACGCGCCTCGATGAAGCGGATCACCGACGTGTGGTCGAACACCTGCGAGCAGACGAAGCCGCCCTTGGTCCACGGCGAGACGACCGTCATCGGCACGCGCGGTCCGAGACCATAGGGCAGGCCGTCGGCAGTGTACTTGCCGCCGCGCAGCGGGTTGACCACGTTGTGGATCTCGCCGTCCACGCTCACCGTCGACTTGCCCTGCGCGGACGTCGTGGGCGGCTGCGGCGGCACGATGTGGTCGAAGAAGCCGTCGTTCTCGTCATACATGATGAAGAGCACGGTCTTGCTCCACACATCGGGATTCGAAGTCAGCGCTTCGATGATCTGCGAAGTGTATTCGGCGCCATAGGCCGGGGTGTACTTCGGATGCTCCGAAAAGGCCGCGGGGGGCAGCAGCCATGAGACTTGCGGCAAATTGTTCTGGAGTACGTCGTTTTTGAGGTCGGCGATGGTGCGCACCGTTTGCGCGCGCTGGTAGAGGGCCGAGCCGGGTTGCGCGTTGATGAAGTTCGCGAAGTTCTGCAGGATGTTCGTGCCGTAGTTGCCGTTCAGCGGGTCGCTGCCGTTCGTGCCCTGCTGGTAGATCTGCCAGGAGATGCCGGCGGCCTGCAGGCGCTCGGGGTAGGTCGTCCACGAAAGCAATTGGTACGTGGGCGGCACGTCGCCGTCCACGAAGTCGTTGTTGTCGAGTAGCGGGCCGCCCATCGTACCGGTCGGATCGACCATGCCGGTCATGAGATACGAGCGGTTCGGGTGCGTTGGGCCAGGCAGCGAGCAGAAGTAGTTGTCGCACACCGTGAAGGCGTCGGCCAGCGCGTAGTGGAACGGAATGTCCGCGCGAAGGTAATAACCCATCGTCATGTCGGTCTTGTACTGCGGCCACTGGTTGTACAGACCGTTGTTGATTGCGTACTGCGTCGGGTACCACGAGTGGTCGAGGTCGCCCACGCATTGCGCGCTCGTCTTGAACGTGTCGAGGTGGAACGGCAGCACGGGCTTCGTGGCGTCTTCTTTCGACGGCTGGTACCACACCGGCAGGCCGCCCGGCAGCGCAATGGGCAGGCGGTCGTTATAGCCGCGTACGCCGCGCATATGGCCGAAGTAGTGGTCGAACGAACGGTTCTCCTGCATGAACACGACGATGTGCTCGACATCGCGGATCGTGCCGGTGCGCGAATTGGCCGGAATGGCCAGCGCATTGCGGATCGATTCGGGAAGAACGGTCATCGCTGCGGCGGCGGCGCCCGATTGCGCGACGGTCTGCAGGAAACGGCGACGGCTGTTTGACGTCATTGTTGCTCACCTTTCTGCTTGGGGTTGGAGTGTCGTGCCCGACGGCGTACTCGCACAAGGGCACGCAGGTGCAATGCTTCAATGGCTGGATGTTGCGGGACTGCCGGAATCGTTGCCGTTGCTGGCCTGGGTCTGCGCGCTGTCTCCCGGCGCGTAGCTCAAGACCGGCGTGACCTGGTCGCTGTCGGCGGCGAGGCTGGCCTGTGCGCCTTGCACGGGGTCGCTCGCGTTGTTCGTGGCGGTGGCCGCGTTCGCGCCGTAAGCGGGTATGGCGCTCGGGTTCGCCGAAGTGTCGGTCGAGGCGTTCGCCGACGCATTCGCCGCCGTGTTCGTGTCGGTCGGCAGTGGCGATATGCGCGCACTATTCGCCAATGGCGATTGCGATGGCGTTGCGGCGCTCTGGCTTTCCGATGGATCAGCCATCGACGAAGCTGCCGACGAGCCGTCGCCCGGGCCGCATGCATCGAGCATGATGGTTGCGAGTACAACGATCGCCGCGGTCGACAGGGTCGTCGACACGCGGTTGGTAAGGCGTATTCTCATGTGCGCATCCGTTCTGTGGGGATGGGTCGCGCACAGTTTCGCCGTCGATGAAGAAAGAATTGTGAAATGCACGAAAACGTTTGCACACGATGAATTTTCTTTGCAAACGTGCCGTGCGATAACCAATCGCTGCCGATCGCTAGTTAACGAAATCCTTTCGCTTTCCAGAGCCGTTTTCGTGAGCGGGACGCAGCACGTCGGTCGCGCGATGCGGCATCTCGACTTGATCGATCAGGAACACTTCGCCGCGCGAGTGCTCCGCGCGCAGCGGCAGGATCGCCTGATAGGCGCTCGAGCGATACCAGGCGCGCGCGATCTCGCGGTTCGCGAATTCGATCATGATGAGGTCGCCGGAAAACTTGCCCTCGAGCCGCTCCACGCGTCCTCCGTGAATGATGAAGCGGCCGGCGAAAGGGGCGAGCGTGGCGTCGATCTTCTCCAGATATTCGACGATGGCGGGGCAAGGTTCGACGTCGCGCAGATGGGCAATGGCGTAGGCGGTCATGGCAGGTCTCGTGAGCGTGAAAGGGTGGGGCCACGCTTGCGAGAATAGGGCGCGCCGGGCAGGGAATCGATTACCTGGGAGGTAAAGACCGCGGGAGCGGCGGCCCTTCCTCTCGATTAAGCCTCTCTCGAAAGGCTTTTTCTTGACCTGTATCGGGCTAAGGCACTATTTACCCAATTCCCATTGCACCTTCATTGCGCAGGAGAGATCCCTCGGGTAGAAGTGTGGGTTCACCGTTCTAATCGCGCATGGCTGTTCAAATGGCCCCGTTGTGGCGCGAGGCTCATTCGCTTTTCGAGGGAGTATTTCGATATGCCAATTCCTGCTCATTTATGGCTTAAAGATGATGGTGGCGCCGATATCAGGGGCTCGTCGACGGTCGAAAGTCGTGAAGGGAGTATCGAAATCATCAGCTTCAGTCACGGAGTCAACCTTCCCGTGGACAGCATCGCCGGAAAAGTTACCGGTGCGCGCACGCATGCGCCGATGGTGATAGAGAAGGAATTTGATGCCTCGAGCCCTTATCTTTATAAAGCAGTATCAAGAGGGCAAACGCTGAAATCAGCGGAAATAAAGTGGTATCGCATCAATGACGCCGGAAAGGAAGAGGTGTATTTCATCATGCTCCTGGAGGGTGTGAAAATCACTGGTGTCAATCCCGGTATGGTTAATATCAAGCTGGCACAAGCATCGGCGCTGAATCACGTTGAATGTGTTTCCATGATGTACGATCGCATCACGTGGCACTACACGGATGGAAACATAAAACACACCGACGCATGGACTGAGCGCTGATTATTGGGAGAAGCGTCAAATGGCCCTGCAAGGAAAATTCTTCGTGAACAACGCGCCTTTCTCACCTTTGGCGATTTGCGGAGTCGGAACGTTTAGTGCGTTCTCGGGTAACGGTATATATCGCAATCAGGGAGGGTGTACAGCAATTCCGGACAACGGTCCGATCCCTTCCGGTCGATACTGGATAGTGGACCGACCTAAAGGTGGTATCGGGTCGCAGGCCTGGACCTGGACGAAAGACGCGTGGAATACCGTCACTGGTATCCCTTCCCATCATTCGGAGTGGTTCGCGCTCTACCGCGACGACGGAAAGATTGACGATTTCACGTGGGTTAAAGGCGTAGAGCGCGGACACTTCCGCTTGCATCCGGCTGGAGGCCGCGGTATCTCGTTAGGCTGCATCACCTTGCCGAGTTATGCCGATTTCGCGAGGATCCGGCAGGCTCTGTTGCACACGCCTGCCGTCTCGGCTCGTGACTCGGGACTTCGCGCGTATGGAACCATCGAGGTAATAGCATATGGCGACACTTGCCCGTAGGCTCGCTAAAGCGACATTGTTCGTCGGATTGTTTTTGCTTTCCGTTCGCTACGTCCATACGTATCCGCTGCGGATGCCTGAGAGCCAGCTTTCCATGTGGCTATCTGTTTCAAACCGCATGGGTATCCGGGATCCGGACGATCTCTACATTCCAGTGATGCTAATTGCAGAACTCGTCGTTACGCTTTTTCTATATGCGACGATCGTCAAATTCTGGCGCTACTACTGGACAAAGCGCCGGGGCATGACGGCCCGAGGCTAACCGTAATGCCGTCGGAGTGCGATGTTGGTGAGCGGAGCGTCGAGCGCTGTGATCTGCTCAGGTTCGAGCGGCGCTGTCCATGCAAATGTCTATTGTGGCGCGGGTCAATCGCCTGGCATCTCTGAGAGTAAAATACCCACCATCCGCACTCCGGATCGAGACGCTTTCGTTTTCCGCCACCGCCGCCATGAACCCGTCACCCGAGAATAAACCCGCGCGCAAGCAGCCGCCCACGTGGCTGCTGAACACCCTCACTGCGCTCGTGGGCGTACTCACGCTCGCGCTGGGTATCGGCTGGATCGTCTACAAGTGGGTCGTCGATCTGGAGATTCCGTACTTCGCCATTCCGCTCGTCATGTGCGTGCCGGTGATCGCCGCCGTGGCGTTCCGCAACATCTGGGATTGAGGCGCGCGAGCGCCTCCCTCATCCCCCCGAAATCCCGCGCATTTTCAAACGCCGAAGCGCTCCGCGCACGCCGCGCGCACGCGCTCCACAACAGCGCTCCACGCCTCGTTCATGCGCTGGCGGAACAGGCGCATCGTGCCCGGATACCACGGCGAGTCTTCGCGCTCGTGCATCCAGCGCCAGTCGAGGTCGTACTGCGGCAGCAGCACCCAGCACGGTTTGCCGAGGGACGCCGTCAGATGCGCCGTGGACGTATCCACGCAAATCACGAGATCGAGCTGCGCGATGATCGCCGCGGTATCGACGAAATCGCGCACGTCGGTGCCGAGGTGGAGCAGCGGCAGGCTCGCGGGCGGATTCTGCGCCTCGTCTTCTCCCTGACCTTTTTGCAGGCTCACGAACTGCACGCCCGGCAGGTTCCAGAGCGGGGCGAGCGCGGCCAGCGAGGGCAGCGAGCGGTGCGCGTCGTTGAAATGCTTCGGATTGCCCTTCCAGATGATGCCGATGCGCGGGCCCGGCGCGAGCGTGGCGAGGCGCGCCCTCCAGTGATCGACGAGCGCGGGCTCGGGCGTATAGATGAGCGGCGCGGGGATGGTCTCCAGCGTCGTGCCCAGGCGATGGGGCACGCTGATCGGGCTCACCCAGTAGTCGAACTGGCCGGCTGCCGCTGCGCCGGCTTCATGGCCCAGCACGGCGTCGATGCCGTCCACGCTGCGAAAGAGCCGCTGCAGGGGCGGCTGGCAGGCGAACGCGACGTGCGTCGCGCCCTGTTCCTTGAGCAGGCGCGCGTAGCGCCCGAATTGCAGCATGTCGCCGAGGCCGTCCTCCTGCCATAGCAGCAGCGATTTGCCGGCGAGCGGCTCGCCTTGCCAGGCGGGACACTGGAGCAGACGTTGCGTCGCGTGATGCACGAAGCCGGGCATGGTGTAGCGGCATTCGTAGCGCGAGAAGCCTTCTTCGAAGCGGCCCATGCTGATGAGTAGCGTGGCGAGGCGGAACTTCGCGTCGCCGTATTCCGGGTTCGCGTCGAGCGCGCGGCGGTAGCCGGCCTCGGCTTCGTCGAGCCGGCCGTATTCCTTGTGCAGGCTCGCGATATTGAAGTGCGCCTCGGCGAAATCGGGCCGCACGGCGATGGCTTCCTGGAGCACGTCGAGCGCTTCGGCGCGGCGCCCGAGCGCCATCAGCACACAGGCGAGATTGTTATAAGCCTCGACGCGGCTCGGCAGGCGGCGCAGCGTCTCGCGATACGCCGCTTCGGCCTCGGGCATCCGTTCGAGCGTATGCAGCGCGACGCCGAGGTTGTACTGCGCTTCGGCGTGATTCGGCGCGAGTGCGAGCGTCTGGCGAAAAGCCGTCTCCGCCTCGGTTACACGCTCGAGGTCGGTGAGCACGCAACCCAGGTTGTTCAGCGCATCGACGAAATTGGGGCGAATCTGCAGCGCGAGGCGCACCGCGAGTTCCGCTTCGGCGAGCTTGCCGGACGCCTTGAGCAGCGTGGCGAGATTGTTGAGCGCCTCCGGATACTGCGGGTGGATCAGCAGGGCCTGGCGAAAAGCTTCGGCGGCTTCGTCGCCGCGTGCCTGATCCCGCAGCAGTGTGCCCAGCGCGTTGTACGCCTTCGCATGACGCGCATTCGCCGCGACGGCGCCGCGAAACGCGCTTTCGGCTTCTGCGTGGCGGCCTTGTCCCTGCAGCAGGAGGCCGAGGTTGTAGTGGGCGTCGGCGTGATCTGGGCGGTCCACGAGCACGGCGCGAAAGGCGGCTTCCGCTTCGGCGTGGCGCGTCTGGCGCTGCAGGACGACGCCCAGGTTGCTGCGTGCGTCGGCGTCGGCGGGCGTGAGGCTCAGCAGCCGTTCATAGAGCGACTGGGCCTGATCGAGGACGCCGAGCGCCGCAAAGAGTGCGGCGAGGCCGCTGTACGCCTGCTCGAAGTCGGGTTTTGCCGCGAGGCAGCGCTGCCACAACGCCTGGGCGCGCGCCGCGTCGCCCGTACCCATGGCGCTCAGGGCCGCGAGATGGAGCGCCGGCGCGAGCGCGGCGTCGTCCATTGCATCGGGTTGGCCGCCGACATGCGGTTCGAGCAACGCGAGTGCGTCGGCGAAGCGATGCGCTTCGCAATGCGCATTGGCTTCGCACAGGATGTCGTCGGGGGCGGGCGCGAGGGGCGTCGACATGGTCACAGTGAAAATCGTAAGAGACGGGGCGCGACGCGTGGGCGACACGGACAATGCGGCAGTGTCGAGATTACGACAGCTCGTGCTCAGTCAACGGCGCGAATTGAGCGCATCCGGTGCGCTTATTCGGGCGATAAGCGCATCCGGCCCGCAAAAGCTTGCAGGTGGCTTGCAAAATGGAGCGAGCGCAGGGGTAGGCCGTAAGGGAGCGTTCGGGGCGCTTGCGCGCGCGGAAGGGGAATCGACGCCGTGGGCCGATCTCCCCGGTTGATTCGAATTCCGAACGATTTGCTATCGCGCGCGCCGAACCAGGCCGCGCGCGATGAAATGCATCAGGGCACCAGTATTTGCCGCCCGACCACCTTGCCCTGCACGAGCGCTTCGAACGCCGCGTTGATTTCCGTGAGCGGCCGCGTGGAGACGGGCGAGGGCTGCATCTTGCCTTCGCGCATCAGCGTCACGAGTTCGCGCAACTCGGGCAGCGTGCCCACGTAGCTGCCCTCGATCCTCAGCGGCCGCATCGGGATGACGGGCAGCGAGAGCGTGAGGTCGCCGCCCATCAGCCCGACGATCACCACGTGGCCGCCGCGCGCGCAGGAGTCGAGCGCGAGCTTGACGGTGGGCGTCGCGCCGACGAGGTCGAGCACCGCGCGTGCGCCGCCGCCCGTTGCCGCGATAATTTGCTGCACGGCGTCGTCCGCGCGCGCATCGATTGCCGCGAGCGCGCCCGCCGCAAGCGCGGCTTCGCGCTTCGCGGGGTCCACGTCCACGACGATCGCGCCCTGTGCGCCCATCGCCTTGAGCACTTCGAGCGCCATCATGCCGAGGCCGCCCGCGCCGATCACGACCACGGGGCCTTCATGGATGCGCGCGCCGAACTTCTTCACCGCCGAATACGTCGTCACGCCCGCGCAGGCGAGCGGCGCGGCCTTGACGGGATCGAGGCCGGCGAGATCCACGAGATAGCGCGGATGCGGCACGATCACGTAATCGGCAAAGCCGCCGTCGCGCAGCACGCCAAGCGATTGCGGCTTCGCGCAGATGTTCTCTTCGCCGCGCTCGCAGGCCGCGCATGCGCCGCAGCCGATCCACGGATGCACCACTACCGACGTGCCCGCCGCGAGCGCTTCCGGTGCGCCTTGCGCGTCGGGGCCGAGCGCCGCAACCTCGCCGCAGATTTCATGACTCGGCGTGAGCGGCAGCTTGATGCCGCGGTCGGCGAGCGAGAGCTTCTTGCCGCCGCCCAGGTCGTAATAGCCCTCCCAGATGTGCAGATCGGAGTGGCACAGGCCCGCGGCCTTCACACGCAGCAATACCTCGGTGCCCTTGGGTTCGGGCACGTCGCGCTCGACCAGTTCGAGCGGCTTGCCGTGATGGATAACGCAGTAACAGCGCATTTGCATCGATGTCTCCGTGAGTGTTGTATACGGCGGCCATGCCCGGCCAGACGATTGCGGCGTCTTTGCATCATAGCCGATGCCGTCTAAATTCGTCCGATCGTTCTATTTTCTGCTGCTGCGCGCTTTGATTTGTCAGAAGGCCCGGCACATGCGTTCGGAGTAGATCGTTGCATAGCTAACTATATTCGGTTATCCTGTGTGCATGTTCGATCATTGCCTTTACTTCAACACCACGGCGCTCGCGCGGCGCCTCGAGCGCGAATGGGCGCAAGCCTTCGAGTGCTTCGAGCTCACGCCGCCGCAGGGTTTCATGCTGCGCGCCGTGCTGGAGCGTCCCGGTTTGCCGCAGCGCGAACTGGCCGATCTGCTCTCCATCGCGCGCCCCACGGCCACGCGCGTGCTCGACGGCTTGGAGGCGCGCGGCTACGTTGAGCGCCAGCGCACGGATGGCGACGGCCGCGAAGTGGCGATCGTGCCCACGGCCCAGGCCATCGCGATTCGCGAAGCGCTCAATGCGGCGAGCGCGACGGTCGCGAGCCGCCTGAAGCGCACGCTCGGCGGGGAGGCGTTCGTGGATACGGTGTCGCGTCTGCGCACGGCGCGGGCCACGTTGGGCTGATGTCGGGCTGCAAACGTGCGGCACGCGTCATGCGCCGCCACGCTTCATTCAAAAGGGCATTAAAGAGTAGGGAGTGGCATCATGCGGCGCATTGGCGCTTTCTGTATTTCAACGTGGCTTGCGGCCGCGGTTCTTTTTCTCGGCCGCCATTCGGTGCCGTTGATGGCGCTCAGCGGTGTGATCGTATTTGCCGGCTTCGATCTTTTTCGTCCGGATTCGGGCGACCGGTAAAGCCGTGCTGCGAGCGCCCCGCATGATGCGCGGCGCTCGCGGTCCTTCACATTACATCTCTTCGGCCCACGACATGTTCTCGCGCGCGAGCAGCGCCGACGATGCCGCCGGCCCGAACGTGCCCGCCGTGTAAGTGCGCGGGCGGTCGTTCAGCTCCTTCCAGCCGTCGAGAATCGGCTCGACCCACGTCCATGCGGCTTCCAGTTCGTCGCGACGCATGAAGTGCGTGAGGCGGCCGCGAATCACGTCGATCAGCAGGCGCTCGTAAGCTTCTGCGCGGCGCTCGGGGATGGCCTGCTGCAGGTCGAGATTCAGGCTCACGGGCAGCATGTTCATGCCGCTGCCCGGCTCCTTCGCGAGCATCTGCAGCTGGATCGACTCTTCCGGCTGCAGCTGGATCACGAGGCGGTTGCCGTAATTGCGCGGGCCGCTCGGGAAGATGGAGAACGGCAGGTCCGCGAATTCGATCACGATTTCCGACTGGCGCTTCTGCATGCGCTTGCCCGTGCGCAGGAAAAACGGCACGTTGGCCCAACGCCAGTTGTTGATGTGCGCGCGCAGCGCGACGAACGTTTCCGCCTTGCTGTCGGCCGGCACGTTGTCTTCCTGCAGATAACCCTTCACCGGCTGGCCGTCCACGGCGCCTGCCGCGTACTGGCCGCGCACGGTGTCGCGTGCGATATCGGCGAGCGACATGGGGCGCAACGAGCGCAGCACCTTGAGCTTTTCGTCGCGCACGGCGTCCGGGTCGAGCGAGAGGGGCGGTTCCATCGCCACGATGCACAGCAGTTGCAGCAGGTGGTTCTGCACCATGTCGCGCAGCGCGCCGGTGTGATCGTAGAAGCCCGCGCGGCTGCCCACGCCCACCGTTTCCGCCACCGTGATCTGCACGCTGCGGATATACGGCGCTTGCCATAGCGGCCCGAAGATCGGGTTGCCGAAGCGCAGCACCATCAGGTTCTGCACCGTTTCCTTGCCCAGATAGTGGTCGATCCGGTAGATCTGCGATTCGGAGAAGTGCCGGCCCACCGATTCGTTGATCTCCTGCGCCGAGGCGAGATCGTGGCCGAGCGGCTTTTCGAGCACCACACGCGAGCTGCCGTCGATCAGGCCGCCCGCCGTGAGGTTGTCGCAAATCGTCGTGAACAGTTCCGGCGAAGTCGAGAGATAGAACACGCGCAGGGCATGCTCGCGCGACGCCGCCTTCAGGTTCGCGTAATTGACGGGGTCGTTCACGTCGATGATCACGTACTGGAACAGATTCAGATAGCGGTCCCACGCTTGCGCATCGAACGCTTTCGCGTCGATGAACGGACGCGACTGCTCTTCCATGAACTTGCGATAGTCGTCGATCGTCCAGTTCTTGCGGCCCACGGCGATGATGCGCGTTTCCGGCGGCAGGTTGCCGTGCAGGTGCGCCATGTAGAGCGCGGGCAGCAGTTTGCGCGCGGCCAGGTCGCCTCCGCCGCCGAAAATGATCATGTCGACGGGCTGTTCGGGCAAGGCTTGGGCAGGCTGATTCGTCATGGCAGGTCGGAGGTGACGCGCGCTCGGGCAACGTTGTTGAGCACGACCGCTAGCGCGCGGTTACAGAACCCGCACCCGGCGCAAGAGCGGGGTGCGGCGAAAACGCTAATGGTGCATGGTTTCGCGCGAGTTTGCACGCATGGCGCGAACGAGGCGTCGCGCGAGACGCCTGTCGTCGATAAACCGACCGGCCGTTCATGCATCCATCGCCTGGCAGCGAGCCGATCCTTACCCGAGCCCCGGCACCGCCACGCCGAAGGTCGTGAGCACCAGCACGACATTGAGCGAGAGCACCGCGGCCGCGCCCGCCACGGCTGCCGCAGCCGTGAGCGCGCGGTTGCGATGGGACCCCATCACGTCGGCGCGACCCGTGAACCAGACGAGCGCGGCCATCGGGAACGGCAAGGCGAGGCTCAGCACGACCTGGCTCATGACGAGCGCGTCGGTGGCGTTCACGCCCAGCGCCACCACGATGAAACTCGGCACCATCGTCACCGCGCGGCGCAGCCACAGCGGAATGCGAAAGTTCACGAAGCCTTGCATGATCATCTGCCCCGCAAGCGTGCCGACCACCGAGCTCGAAATGCCCGAGGCGATCAGCGAAACGAGGAAGATGCTGGCGGCCGCCGCGCCCAGCAGCGGCGCGAGCGTGCGGTAGGCGGTCTCGATTTCGGCGACATCCGCGTAGCCCTGGTGGAACGCGCCGGAGGCCATCACCACCATCGCCATGTTGATGAGCCCGGCCACCGAAAGCGCGACCACGACCTCGACGTTAGAAAACTTCACGAGGCGCTTGCGCTCGGCGTCGTTGCGCGCAAGCACACGCGCCTGGGTGAGCCCCGAGTGCAGAAAGAGCGCATGCGGCATGACCGTGGCGCCGATGATGCCCACCGCGATCGTCACGGCTTGCGCGTCGGGCAGGCGTGGCGTGGCGAGGTGGCGCAGCAGGGTCTGCCACTCGATCGGCGTAATGAAAAGCTCCAGAACATAGCAAATGCCGATCACGCCCACGAGCGCGCCGATCAGCAATTCGAGCGGCCGGAAGCCCGCGCGCTGTAGAAACAGCAGCGCATAGGTCACGACAGCCGTGACTGCCATGCCCGCGAGCAGCGGCAGACGAAAGAGCAGCGCAAGGCCGATCGCGCCGCCGAGGAATTCGGCGAGATCGGTGGCCATGGCCGCGATCTCGCTCACGCCCCACATGAGCCACACGAGCGGCGCGGGCAGGCTGTCGCGGCACAGCTCGGCGAGATTGCGTCCCGTGGCGATGCCGAGCTTCGCGGAAAGCCCCTGAAACAGCATGGCGATGACGTTGGCGAGCAGCACGACCCAGAGTAGCGCGTAGCCGTAGCGCGCACCGGCCTGGATGTTGGTCGCGATATTGCCGGGGTCGATATACGCCACCGAGATGACCACGGCCGGACCCGCAAGCGGCAGCAGAAGGGCGACGCCGCGGCGGCGTCCTTCGAGCGCTTCGCGTACCGCGGCGGCCGTGTTGCGGGTGAGGCCGTCGGGGGCGCGCTGCACCTCGTCATCGCGGGCGCGATGATCCATGCAACTTCTCGCGCGGGCCGGGGTCAGAAGCCGCAGCCCATCGCTCTGTGGCACGCATCGAGCATGTGTGAATACGTTGAAAGTGCGTCATCGGAATCGGGCCCTCACGCGTTAAGCAGGCAGTGCGCACGCCTGTCTTGGCGCTATCTCAGCACAAACCGGCGCGCCGCGCCTTCGCTGCTCTCTTTCCCTTACGAAATGCCTGAATTCCCGATCTTTTCGTTTACACCGGTCCGTATGAAGAAACCGTTCGCGACTGCGCTGCTGATAAGCGGCCTCGCATGGGGCGCGCTCGCGCACGCCGACGACAAGGTCATCGTGCTCGACTCGGGCGAGGCGAAGCTCTCGCTCATCGACCAGGCAAGCCGCACCGTGGTCGGCACCGAGCCCACGGGCAAGGAACCGCACCACCTGATGATCACGCCCGACGGCAAGTCGCTCATCGTCGCCGATTCGGTGTCGAACGACCTGCTGTTCCTCGATCCGCATACGGGTCAGGTGCAAAGCCGCCTGGAAGGGATCGAAGACCCGTACCAGCTCGGCTTTTCGCCCGACCGTAAATGGTTCGTGACCGCGGGCCTGCGACTCGACCGCGTGGACGTCTATCACTACGACGGCAAGAACCTCACGATCGCCAAGCGCATTCCGCTCGGGAAAACGCCGAGCCACATCACGTTCGCCTCCGACAACAAAACGGCATTCGTTACGCTGCAGGACACGGGCGAAGTGGCCGCCATCGACCTGCCGACGCAAACGGTGCTCTGGAAGCTGCAGGTGGGCACCACGCCCGCGGGTCTGTGGATGACGCCGGGCGACAAGTACCTGCTCGTGGGCATGACGGGTGAGGACAACGTGGCCGTGGTGGACTGGCACAACCGCACGGTCGTGAAAAAGATCCAGACCGGCCGCGGCGCGCATAACTTTCGCAATCTGGACGATGGCAAACATATTGCCGTGTCGAATCGCGTCGAGAGCACGATCAGCATTCTCGACTACACGACGCTCACGAAAGTCGCCGACATCACGGGCCTGCGCCCCGGTCCCGACGACATGGAACTTTCGGCGGACAAGCGTTACCTATGGGTGACGTTCCGTTTCGCGAAGCACGTGGGCATCATCGACCTGAACACGCGCAAGCTGATCGACACGATCGCGGTGGGCCGCTCGCCGCACGGCATCTACTTCGCGAACAGCGCGCCGGTGTACGCGCCGAACCCGGACTGATTGAGGAGTCTCGATGCTCGATACGCTGATTTCGCAGGCCGACAACCTCGTTTCGTGGCTGCAGACGCTCGTCTACGTGGACGTGGTGCAGCCGGTCTTCTACAAGGTCGGCCTGATGGGCTACGACGAGGACACCTATGACGCGCTCTACTGGGTGATCGTCGGCGTGCTGCAGATCTGCGCCTCGTATGTGCTGCTGCGCCCGCTCGAAGCGCTGCGGCCCGCGGAAGACTGGGGCGATCGCCGGGCGCTGCGCGCCGACGTCTGGTACACGTGGATCGCGAAACTCGGCATTCTGAACATCGCGTTCTTCTTCCTGCTCACGCCCGTGTTCAATCACTGGCAGAGCCTGATGGCGATCCACAACATACCGAACATCGAAGTGGATAGCCTCTGGCCCGGCGTGACCGACAAGCCGATCGTGTCGTTCCTCATCTATCTCGTCGTGCTCGATTTCGCGGGCTACTGGTATCACCGATGGCAGCACCGCTTCGGCGTGTGGTGGGAACTGCACGCCGTGCATCACAGCCAGCAGCAGATGTCGCTGTGGTGCGACGATCGCAATCACTTCCTCGACGATATCGTGCAGGCCGCGTTCTTTGCGGGCATCTCGCTCCTTATCGGCGTGCCGCCCGCGCAGTTCGTCGTGCTCGTGGCCGTGAGCAACTTCATGCAGAGCGTGCAGCACGTGAACGCGCGAATCGACTTCGGCTGGCTGCTCGAGCGCATCGTCGTGAGCCCGGCGTTTCATCGCCGCCATCATGCGATCGGCTATGGCCACGAGGGCACGCGCTACGGCTGCAACTTCGGCGTGCTGTTTCCGTGGTGGGACGTGATGTTCCGCACGGCGTCGTGGAACAAGCAGCATGAGCCGACCGGCATTCGCGACCAGTTGCCCGCGCCGTACGGCCGGGGCGCGAACTATGGCGAAGGGCTGCTCGCGCAGCAGTGGTTCGCGCTCGTGCGCATCGCGCGGCGCCTCGCGGGCAAGGGGTATCCGATGGGGGACGCGGCGCGCTGAGCGTTGCGGTGTTCGTTGGGGTTCCTCGTGCGAGGCGGTCTTCGGGCCGCCTCGTTTCGTTTCAGGACGACGTGTCATGCTGTTTCGGGATGCCGGCGGCGCGCCGGATGCGATAATCGCGCGTTCGTCCACCACACATGCATGATGCGCGCGTCAAAAGCGCAGTCGGAGAACATCTTGAGCCGTATCGACAATCCGCAGCACGACCAGGAAGTCGGCGTGGCCGACGCCACCCAGGACACGACCCGCATCGACGACACGCGCATCGGCGCCGTGCGCCCGCTCATCTCGCCCGCGCTGCTGCTCGACGAGCTGCCGGTGCCTCAGGAGACGCAAACGCTCGTCGAAACGAGCCGCAGCGAGATCGCGGATGTGCTCGCGCAGCGCGACGACCGGCTCGTGGTGGTGGTGGGCCCATGTTCGATCCACGACCACGACCAGGCGATCGAATACGCGAAGCTGCTCAAGGCGAAGGCCGATACGCTCGAGGACGACCTGCTGATCGTCATGCGCGTGTACTTCGAGAAGCCGCGCACCACGGTGGGCTGGAAGGGCTATATCAACGACCCGCGTCTGGACGGCAGCTTCCGCATCAACGAGGGCCTGCGCGCCGCGCGCCAGTTGCTGCTCGACATCAACGCGCTCGGTCTGCCCACGGCCACGGAATTCCTCGATCTGCTGAGCCCGCAATTCATTGCCGACCTCGTGGCGTGGGGCGCGATCGGCGCGCGCACGACCGAGAGCCAGAGCCACCGGCAGCTCGCCTCGGGCCTCTCGTGCCCGATCGGCTTCAAGAACGGCACCGACGGCGGCGTGCAGGTCGCCGCCGACGCCATCGTCGCGGCGCGCGCGAGCCACGCGTTCATGGGCATGACGAAGATGGGCATGGCCGCAATCTTCGAAACGCGCGGCAACGACGACTGCCACGTGATCCTGCGCGGCGGCAAGAGCGGCCCGAACTACGATGCGGCTTCCGTGGCGGCATGCTGCGCGGCGCTCGCGAAGGCGGGGCTGCGCGAGCAGGTCATGATCGACTGCTCGCACGCGAACTCGAACAAGGCGCATCAGCGCCAGATCGACGTGGCGCGCGATATCGGCGAGCAGTTGGCGGGCGGCGACAAGCGCATTGTCGGCGTGATGATCGAGAGCCATCTCGAAGAGGGGCGCCAGGACCAGAAGCCGGGCGTTCCGCTCAAGCACGGCGTGTCGATCACCGACGCGTGCATCAGCTGGGCGCAGACGGCGCCGGTGCTCGATGGGCTGGCGCAGGCGGTGCGGGAGCGGCGCAAGGCGGCCTGAGGGCGCTAACGCCCCTTGCGCGAGCCTTTCTTCGCAGACGTTGTTCGCGGCGCCTCCTTGACCGGCGCCGCCACTCCCACACTCGCATTCAGCTGCTCGAGCCACGAAAGCGCATCGGCATAGGCGAGAAATTGCTGCAGATAGCCCGGCGACACTTCTCGCATCAGCGAGAGCGCGCGATGCACGAGGCTGCTCGAATTGAGCGGCCCTGCGTTTCTGGGCACCTGGTCCAGCGACTGCCGCAACTGCTTTTCGGAGCGCACGCGCAACCACGTTTGCCGGAAGTATTCGACCAGTTCCGGGTCCGGCTCGTGCCGCACGCGCGTCGCCGGTTGAGCGGGTTCCGCGCGCACTAGCGAATCGACGAGGCGGCCCAGCTCGCTTCTCGGCGTATCGCCGTCGAACTGGTGCGTGATTTTCGATGTCTCGCGTGCGAGGTCGTCTGAAAAGGCATTAAGTAGTTGTGCGAGTCGCGCGTCGAGGAGCCGGCGCGCTTCACCCGCGTGTGCGGCGGCGCGGCGTTCCAGCGCCTCGATGAAGTGAAAGCGCACCGGGTCGAGCTGATCCGCCCCGCGGGCGCGCCAGGCGTCGAGCAGCGCGCGGGCGGCGGGCGCAGCGGTTCGTTCGACCTCCAGGCCCGCATCATTGAGCATGCTTGCCCTCGCCGACGGTCGGCCGCGGCACCGGCGCAATCTCCACGCGGCGGTTCTTCGCGCGGCCGGCTTCATCCGTGTTGGCGCTCACCGGCTGCTCGGAGCCGAACGCAGCCGCGAACACCGACGACGCGGGAACGCCCGCGTCGATGAACGAGCGCGTGACCGTCAGCGCGCGTTCGGCCGAAAGCTCCCAGTTGTCGGCGAAGCGGCGGTTGCCTGCGTGCACCTGCTGGTCGTCGGCGAAACCGCTCACCATCAGGATTTCGTCGCGGCTCTTCAGATACGCCGTGAGCGGCCCGGCGAGGCTCTTGAGCAGATCGTGGCCTTGCGGCGTCAACTGGTCCGAGTTCAGCGCGAACAGCACGCTGCCGCTAATGCCGATGCGTCCGTTCACGAGCGTCACGCGCCCCGCCGCGAGCGGGCCCGCGAGCGCCTCTTCGAGCGTCTTGCGGCGCTCGGTTTCGGCCTTGCGCTGTTTCACCTCGTTCGCGAGCCGGCTCGACAGTTCGAGCTGCATGCCGACCACACCGACGAGGATCAGCAGGAACGCGCCCAGCAGCACCGACATCAGGTCGGCGAACGCGGGCCAGACCGGCGCAGCGGGGGCCGCGCCGCCGTCGATTTCGTCGCTCATGCCGCATCCACTCCAGCGGTGGCGCGCTGGCTCGCGAGCTGCTGCAGGTTCTCGACGATCTGCTTCTGCGACAGCATGCTCAGGTCGATGACCTCACGCGCCTGCGCCACATAGTAGGCGAGCTGGTCGTCGCTGCGCGCGAGCGACTTGTCGAGCGCGGCTTCGATGCGCTCCAGGTGCGCCACGAGCTTGTCGTTCGATTCGCCGAACACGCTCACGGCCGCGCCGAACGCGTCGCCGAGGCTCGCCACTTCCACGGCGCTGCCGCTGACCTGCGCGGCGATCGCGCCGAGCTTGCCGCTCCCGGCTTCGACGCTCGCGCTGAACTGGCCACCCACGCGCTCGAGCAGATCCGACGACGTGGAGACGAGCGCGTCGATCGCCGAGCGCTGCTCGGTGGAGGCACGGTTCACGGCGTCGAGCAGCGTTTCGAGCGTGGCGAGCAGGCGGTTGCGTTCGTCGAGCATCGCGGTGTCGCGGACCATGCTGTCCGACAGTTTCTGGCGTAGCTCGGCGATGACTTCGGCTGCCGCCTGCGGCGCGGCCGATGCGGCCTGCACGAGGCTGCCGATTTCGGCGATCGTGCTGGCGTTATGGGCCTGCGATTGCGTGGTGATGTCGCTGGCGGCCTGGGCGAGCGTTGCGCAGATTTCCTGCTGGCGCTGCGCGGTGGCCGCGCTCGTGGCTTCCCATTGCGTGCGCAATGCAGCCGACATTGCGGCAAGCGACGCGCTCCATGCTTCGAGGCGTTGCTCGTCGCGCGAGGAGATTTCCGCGTGCAGATTCGCTGCGGCCTTCGGCGCGTCGGCGGCGGCATCGACGAGACGATCGATCTCGGCAATCGTCTTGCTCGCCTGCTGCTGCGATTGCGTAGCGATTTCGTTCGCGGTCTGTGCGAGCGTGGCGCAGATTTCCTGCTGACGTTGCGCGGTGGCGGCGCTCGTCGCTTCCCACTCCGTGCGCAACGTGGCGGCCATCGCCGCGAGCGATGCGGTCCATGTTGCGATGCGCTGATCGTCGCGCGCGGAAATTTCCGCGTGCAGGTTTGCTGCGGCCTTCGGCGCTTGCGAGGCGGCATCGACCAAACGATCGATTTCGGCGATCGTCTTGCTGGCGTGCTGCTGCGCTTGCGCGGCGATGTCGTTCGCGGTTTGCGCGAGCATCGCGCAGATTTCCTGCTGACGCTGCGCCGAAACCGCGCTGGTCGCTTCCCACTCCGTGCGCAAGGTGGCGGCCATCGCCGCGAGCGCTTCGGCCCAGCTTGCGAGCCGCGCTTCGTCGCGCGCGCCGAGCTTCGTCTGCAGGTCCGCATGGGATGCATCGACCGCGCGCAGCAGCGACGCCGAATGCTGCTCGAACGCCGCCGCTGCCGTCGCGAGCGCCTGCTGGTTGCCTGCGGCGAGCTTCTCGCCGGCGCGTTCTTGCTGTTCGAGCGCCGCCTGCCATGCCTGCGACATTGTTCCCGATGCACTTTCGAAGCGCGTCGACACCCCATCGAGCAGGCCCGAGGCGCGTTGCTCGAAGCTTGCGTTGAAGCGCTCCAGGGCGCCGCCCAGGTCGGCGGCAAGCGCCTCGTTGGACTCGCGGTGCTGCGCGAGCGCGCGGTTCCAGATGTCGGCCACGTTCGCCGTCGACGCCTCGAAGCCGCGCGCGAACCCGTCGAGCTGTTGCTGCACGGCCTGCGTGAGCGCGCCCTGCATCGACGCCGATTCGCGCGCGAGGCCCGCCATGGTCGCTTCGACCACGGGCTGCAGCGCCGCGCCCGCGGCGCGTGCGCTTTCGGCGGCGCTCGACTTGAGCGACTGGCCCACGGAAGCCGCAAGGCGGCTCCAGGCGGCTTCGGCGTTGGCGGCAAAGGCCTGTTGGGTCGCGATCTGCTGTTCGTGTTGCGCGGCGCCCTGGCGTTCGATCAGCGTCATCAGCGCGCCCAGCTTGTCGACCAGCGCTGGCATGGCGTCGGCCTGGCGCTGCAGCAGCTTGAACGAGGCTTCGCGCTGATGGGCCGGCGAGAAGGCGCGCAGCGTCGTCGCGATCTTCACGTCGAGCTGTTGCGCGGCTTCGATGCGGTCACGGCGGCAAAGCGCGGAGAGCAGGCCGAGCATGGCGGAGGTGGCCACACCGGCGATCGAGGTGCCGAACGCGAAGCCGAGGCCGTTCACAGGCGCGGCGAGCGAGGCGCGGATGGCGTCGAGGTCGGTGGCGCTTTCCAGCGCCGCGCCCGTGCCCTTGAGCGTGACGACCATGCCGAGCAGCGTGCCGAGCATGCCGAGCAGCACGAGCAGGCCCGTGAGGTAGGGCGCGAGCGCCGGGCCCGGCAGGGCCACGCGCTCGCCTTCGATACGCGCGCGCACGGCGTTGCGCAGGCCCGGATGCAGCGTGTCGAGCCAGCCCGCGAGGCGCGCGGGCGGCGTGTTCAGTTGCGCGATGGCCTGGGCGAGCGTGGTCGTGGCCTGGTGGAAGCGATAAAGCTCCCAGGCGCCCGTGACATAGCACGCGCCGATCAACAGCGTGACGGCGCTCGCAAGCGGGTTCGTGACCGCGTAGCCGGCGCCGATCCAGCACACGGCGGCGAGACCGACGACGAAGACAACGGGTTCAATGCGAAAACGGGACATAGCTCGGGACATAGCGTTTGGGTTAGCTGGTGCGAAGGGCGGCAAGCAGCCCCTCCACCGGTTGAAACCGAATCTCAAGTTCGGCGAGCAACACGCTCTGCATATCTTTGCGAAAGCCGGCGAGCCAGGCGTGAGGCGCGCCGCTTTCTCCGGCGGATTCCAACGCGGCCGCTGCGCGCTGCCGCTCGAAATGCGCGCCGAGCAGCGCGGGCACGCCGGCGAGCAGGCTGCGCTCGCGCGCGCCGAGTGCCTGTTCCATCACGGCGTCCACCGTCGCGAGGCGCGCGAGCGCAGGCGCACGGGCGGCCAGCGTGGCGCGCAGACGGGCGCGCAGCGTGGCGATGTCAGTCTCCATCGCCTGCTGCAGGGCGAGGTAGCGCTGGCGGAAATCCGCGAAATCGGCTTCCACATCGGCAGGCTGGCTGGCGGCCTGCGTGCGTCGTCCGTCGCGCCGCGCAGGCGCGCCTTCGCCCACGATGGCCTTTCTCAGCGTCGCGCGCACGCGCTCGCTCTGGCTTTGTTCGGCGCTGGCGCCTATGCGCGTGGCTGGCTCGCCGCCCGGCGTCTGGACGCTCAGCGCCGTCGAAAGCGCGATCGCGTCCGTCCAGCCGAGCCACTGGCTCAGATGGTCCGAGATCGATTGCCGGGATTCGGGCACTTCGGCGTCGCCGAAGCGGGCAAGTAAGCGAACGAGCGTCGGGCCGCTCAACGCGAGGCGCTGCGGGGCTAGCACTTTTCCACCTGGGCAAAAAACCCGCTAGTTTACACGCCCGCGAGGGGGCGGCCGGCATCGGCCGTCTGCCGGGCGTCTGAATGTGATGGCGCAGCGGGCCGTGAAAGCGGGGCGCCCGCGGGCGCGAGGCCGCGCCACACGGGGGCTTCAGGCGCCTGAGCGGTTCAGGCCTTGGCGCTCTCGGCCAGGATCTGCTGGATCGCCTGCTCGAAGGTTTCGACGGGCTGGCCGCCGCTGACCAGATACTGCTGGTTGAAGACGATCGCCGGCACGGACTGGACACCGGCCGCCTGGTATTCGTGCTCTTCTGCATGCACCTCGTCGGCATACTGGCCGCTTTCCAGGACTGCACGCGCTTTATCTGCGTCGAGCCCCACGGACTGCGCCGCCGCGACGAGCACCGCGTGGTCGCTCGTGTCCTTGCCCTCGCCGTGATACGCGCGCAGCAGCGCGAGCTTGAGCGGCAGCTGCTTGCCTTCGATGCCGGCCCAGTGCAGCAGACGATGCGCGTCGAAGGTGTTGTAGATGCGCTCGCGCGGCCCGAACGTGAAGCCGACGCTCGCGCCGCGCTCGCGGATCATGTCCTGCGTCTCGGCGATCTGCTCGGGCGTTCGGCCGTACTTCTTGCCGAGATACTCGAGCACGGATTCGCCGCCCGGGCCCATCTGCGGATTCAGTTCGAAGGGGTGCACGACGATCTGTGCGTCGACGGTGTCGCGCAGCCGTTCGAGCGCGAGGTTCAGCGAAGAGAGGCCGATTGCGCACCACGGGCACGCGATGTCGGAGACGAAATCGATTCTGAGCGGTTGTTTCATGGCTTTCCTGATCCGGTTGAACGCCGGGCAACTGAGGCGCGGTGCAGCGGGGGTGCGCAAGCAGCGTGCGCACCCGGCGCGGATGATTCGTCAGTTCATTCGTCCATCATACGGGCTTTGACCTTCTTGCCCTTGACCTTGCCCGCGTTGAGCTTGCGCAGCGCGTCGCGCGCGATGCTGCGCTCCACGGCCACGTAGGTCGAAAAGTCTGTCACGTTGATCTTGCCGATCTGCGAGCCGCTGAAGCCGGCTTCGCCGGTGAGCGCGCCCAGCACGTCGCCGGGGCGGATCTTCTCCTTGCGGCCGCCAAGGATCTGCAGCGTTTCCATCGGCGGCAACAGCGGCTCGTTGCTGGCGGGCTTCAGTTCTGCGAGCGGGCTCCACTCGACTTCGCGCTTGAGCGCCTGCTCGATGCCGCCCACGCGGCCCATCTCGTCCATGCTCGCGAGGCTGAGCGCCCAGCCGTCCTGGTCGGCGCGGCCCGTGCGGCCGATACGGTGCACGTACACCTCCGGGTCGGGCGTGACGTCCACGTTGATCACGGCTTCCAGCTGCGCGATGTCGAGGCCGCGCGCGGCCACGTCGGTTGCCACGAGCACCGAGCAGCTGCGATTGGCGAACTGGATCAGCACCTGGTCGCGCTCGCGCTGGTCGAGCTCGCCATGCAGCGCGAGCGCGTGAAAGCCCTGCGCGCGCAGCACGTCGAGCAGGTCGCGGCATTGCTGCTTGGTGTTGCAGAACGCGAGCGTGCTCACGGGGCGGTAGTGGTTGAGCAGCATGCCCACGGCGTGCAGACGCTCGTCTTCCGTGACTTCATAGAAGCGCTGGCGGATCTTGCTGTCGTCGTGATGCTCTTCGAGCTTGACTTCCTTCGGGTTCCGAAGGAATTGCTGGCTCAGCTTCGTAATGCCTTCGGGGTAGGTCGCCGAGAAGAGCAGCGTCTGGCGCTCCTTGGGGCATTGGCGCGCCACGGTGGCGATGTCGTCGAAAAAGCCCATGTCGAGCATGCGGTCGGCTTCGTCGAGCACGAGCGTATTGAGCGCGCCGAGCGCGAGGTTGCCGCGCTCCAGATGATCCATGATGCGGCCCGGCGTGCCCACGACGATATGCGCGCCGTGTTCGAGGCTCGCCGCCTGCGGGCGCATGGGCGTGCCGCCGCACAGCGTCAGCACCTTGATGTTCTCTTCCGCGCGTGCGAGACGGCGGATTTCCTGCGTGACCTGGTCGGCCAGTTCGCGCGTGGGGCAGAGGATCATGGCCTGCACATCCTGACGTCGCGGGTCGAGGCGCGAGAGCAGCGCGAGCGAGAACGCCGCCGTTTTGCCGCTGCCGGTCTTGGCCTGGGCGATCAGGTCGTGGCCCGCGAAGGCGATGGGCAGGCTCGCGGCCTGGATCGGCGTCATGTCGACGTAGCCGAGGCGCGTGAGGTTCTCGAGCGTGGCGGGTGCGAGCGGCAACTCGCTGAAGGGCTGGGCTTGCGTAGGAGTGGCTTTGTTTGTCATGACGGGGTCTCGCGCCGGACGGGTGAGGGCGACGCGGCCGTTCGGTAGAAGTGGCGTCGATGCGGGTGGTGCGCGCGCGGTGCGCGCGCGTTCCGGGATTTTAACGGATGCGCGCGCTCGCGCCCGCGCGCGTGCCGCGCGAGGGGGCGCCCACGAGCGCCTCAAAGGACGCCGAAAATCATCGGTTTGATAATCGCGATTTCGCGCAATAATAATCGCCGCATATAGCAATAATGCACGCGCGCGATAAGACTATGATCGTGCTCATAAAGTTTCATCGGCCGCGAAGATTTTAATCTCGCGAAATCGCCTGCAATTAATCCACTTTTCACAATAATCGAATTTCCGCGCTGAAACGGGCGTCGCGTCCTTGCCACACGGCCTATCCCGGCCGATCTGCGCATTACTCCGTATTTCCCATTCGCCACAATGACTTACGGATTATTATTCCGATATTTCCAGATTTAGCAAATAACTGTTACAGCGTTTGCCAAGACGATTTAAAGCCTTTGACACGTAGACTTCGCCCGGGATTGCCGGTGTGGCTCCAATACCCGGAGCCGCGTCAGCGCGGTCTGAATGTCATAAGGAAAGTCATGAAGAATACTTTGATTATCGCGGGCGTCCTCGGCGCATTCGCAGCCTCCGCTCACGCACAAAGCAGCGTTACTCTCTACGGCGCACTGGATGCGGGTATCGTCTACGCGAACAATGCAGGCGGCCACGCCGCATGGAACCAGGGTAGCGGCACCGTCGGCGACACGTACTTCGGCCTGAAGGGCAGCGAAGACCTGGGCGGCGGTCTGCATGCGATCTTCACGTTGGAAAACGGCTTCAACCTGAACAACGGCAAGGACACCGAGAGCGGCACGATGTTCAACCGCCAGGCGTTCGTCGGTCTGCAGAGCGACCGCTTCGGTACGCTGACGCTCGGCCGCCAGTATGACTCGATGGTCGACTACCTGGCACCGCTTTCGGCAACCGGCAGCGGCTACGGCAACAACCTCGCGGCTCACCCGTTCGACAACGACAACCTCGACCACTCGTTCTCGATCAAGAACTCGGTCAAGTACCAGAGCGTCAACTACCAGGGCTTCAAATTTGGCGGCCTGTATGGCTTCAGCAATGACGCCGGCCAGTTCGCGAACAACCGCGCATGGAGCGCAGGCGCATCGTACGGCAACGGCCCGCTGAACTTCTCGGCTGCCTACCTGCAGATCAACAACACGCGCACCGGTAACACGAACGGCGCGAGCTCGGCATCGAACGGCAACAACTTCAACCTGTCGGCTCAAACGCAACGCACGTTCGGCGCAGGCGCGAACTACAACTACGGCCCGGCAACGGTTGGCTTCGTGTGGACGCACACGCAGTACCAGAACCTGATCGCCGGCGGTCAGGGCGGCACGACGTTCTCGATCCCCACGGGCACGAACCTGCACCTCGACAACTTCGAGTTGAACGGCGCCTATGCACTCACGCCGGCTCTCGCCCTGAACGCGTCGTACACGTTCACGGACGGCAAGGTCACGGGTTCGAACGGTTCGGGCGATCCGAAGTGGCACACCGTTTCGCTGACGGCTGACTACTCGCTGTCGAAGCGCACCGACGTCTACGCCGGCGCCGTGTATCAGCACGCTTCGGGCGAACTCGGCGACGCTGGCGCGAACGTTGCGATGATCAACACGCTGTCGCCGTCGACCTCGCAGAACCAGGTCGCCGCAACGGTGGGTCTGCGTCACCGCTTCTAAGCATCGTTGGCTCGCTCCCTCGCGGAGTGACGCAGCGCGGGCACCCGATCGGCCGGTCGGGTCCCGCGCTGCACGCGGGCAAGCTACCCAAGGCCCGCGGTTTCATCCGCTTTCTACCTGAAGCACGACCGGTTCGCGGTGCGTGACGCGCTCATGAGGCGCGCCACGGCTGCGAACCGGTTTTCTTTTGTGGCTCAGAATTTCGCAGCCGCAGCCGCCGGTGCTGCGCTCACAGTTGCGGCGACGTCATTCGACACGTCTTCCGACGCCCCACGCACCCGCGAAACCCACAACACCGCCACGCACGTGAGCGCTGCGGCGATCCAGCCGTTCTGCCCGAAGCCGATGATCGCGCCGTGCGCGCCATTCGTGAGCCACTGGCCGCCCAGCCACGCGCCGATGCCGGTGCCGAGCGCCTGCACCGCGCTGTTGGCGCTCAGGAAGGCGCCGCGCCGCGCGGGCTCGGGAATCGTCGTGAGCAATGCCTGCATCGGCACCATGCGGCCCGACATCGAGATCATGAACAGGGCGAAGAACGCCACGAGTGCGAGGAAAGGCAGCGTGGGCAGATGCGTGACGAACAGCACCGGCACGAGCGAAACGAGCGCCATCACGCGGAACACGCGGCGCTTGCCGTAGCGGTCCGCGAGACGGCCCACCGCGCGCGAGGTCACGAACGTCGCCGCGCCGCCCGCCATATAGAGCCACGAAAGCTGCTGCGGCGCGATGCCGTGATTGCCGACGAGCATCGGCGCGATGAACGGGATCACGAGCATATGGCCGGCCATCATCGTGAAGGTCAGTGCAAAGGCCTTCAGGTGACGCGGCAGCGTGAGCAGTCGCCAGAGGTTCGGCAGCACTTGCGCGAGCGGCGTGCGCTGGCCGAGGTGCTCGGTGAGCGAGGGCACGACGCGCGAGCCCGCGAGCCAGATCGCAACCGAGAGCACGACGAGCAGCATGAACGGCGCGCTCCAGCCGTAATGCGCGCCGAGCAGCACGCCGGCCGGCACGCCCGCGATCGCGGCGATGGAGAATGCCGTCATGATGATGCCCGTGGCCGCGCCGCGCCGCGCCGCGGGAATCACGTCGCTCACGATCGCCATCACGATCGAGCCGAGCACGCCGCCGGTGAGACCCGCGAACGCACGCGCGGCGAGCAGCAGATGAAAGTTCGTGGCGAGCGCGCAGGCGAGATTGGAAAACGCGAAAAGCGCGTAAGTCGCTTGCAGCAGGCGGCGGCGATCGAAGCGGTCGATATACGTCGCAGCAAGGAGTCCTGATAGACCCGAACAGAGCGAATACGCGGAAACGGCCGTCGCGAACGCCGCGGGCGTGATCGCGAACGCGCGCATGATCTGCGGTCCGAGCGGCATCATCACCATGAAATCCATGATGACGGTGAACTGCGTGAGCGCCAGCAGCCAGAGCAGGGTGCGTTCGCGCAGCGATGTGAGAGAAGTGGTCATGTATTGGCTTCGAGCCTGAACGTAAAAAGGCGCGGCAGTATTGCCGCGCCAGCGAGATCGATCAGTCGTCGATCGTTTCGTGGGCCCCCTGCGCGCCGCGGCGCCAGTAGGCGCAAGCGCGAATGCGCTTCTTGTCGACGCCGCGTTCGTTGCACAGATGCGCGCGCACTGCGCGGATCGCCGAGGCTTCGCCGGCAGCCCAGACGTAGCCCTCGCCCGGCGGCAGCCACACTTCGGACACGCCGTCCACGAGCGGGTGCTCCGACTCGCTTTCGTCGCGATAGCACCACGTGGCGTAAAGATCGGCTTCGGTGGGCAGCTCGATGCGGGCCGCGCGATTCGCCACTTCGACGACCACGGCTACACGCGCGCCGGCCGGCAGCTCCGTTAGGCGCCGCTGAATGGCGGGCAGCGCCGTTTCGTCGCCGATCAGCAGATGCCAGTCGAAGCCCGTGGGAATCACCATGGAGCCGCGCGGGCCGCCCACGCCGAGATACTGGCCGGCCTGCGCCTGTGCCGCCCATGCCGTTGCCGGGCCGGCTTCGTGCAGCGCGAATTCCAGATCGAGTTCGTTGGTTTGCGTATCGAAGCGGCGCGGCGTGTAATCGCGCGCGGCAGGGCGCTCGACGCCTTCGGGGAACACGATGCCGTCAGGGCCAAAAGTTGGTAGTACTGGCTTTTCTTCACCGGCGGCGGGAAAGAATACCTTGATGTGATCGTCGAACGACGCCGAGACGAAGTCGCTCAGATCACCCGTGAGCGTCACGCGGACGAGCGAGGGCGAGAGCGCCGTGACGCGCGCCACACGCAACAGTCGGAACTTCAGCGGGTGACGCACACGGACGACTTCGAGTTGGGACGGGTTCTGCATGTATGGCTCCGATGATGTTGGGGTGGCGCGGCGTGGAAGCGGGTTGTCAAATGTCGCTGTTGTCGCTGCCGGTTTCGATTTCCTGGGTGGCGCGCGCAAGAATCGCGGCGATGCGGCGCTGTTCCTCCGGCGCGGCGTCGGTGCGACGCAGCAGCGCGCGCTTGAGCGCGCGGCGCGCCTCGATCAACTCGCGCACCCAGGCGCTGCCTTCGGCCGGATCTTCGCCGGCCATGGCGCGGCGCATGACTTCCATCTTGCGGCCGAAGTGCGTGAGCTTCGCGAGGATCAGGTCCGCGCGTTCGCGGTTGGCCTCGAGGTACGTGCGGCCTTCGGGCGAAAGCTCATAGCGCTTGCGGTTGCCTTCGAGCGTCACGCTTACATAGCCCAGTTCCTCGAGGTACGTGAGGGCTGGATAGACCATGCCGGGGCTCGGGCTGTAGAAGCCGTTCGAACGTGCGTCGAGCGCCTTGATGAGTTCGTAGCCGTGGCTCGGGCGCTCGGCGAGCAGCACGAGCAGCATGAGTTGCAGGTCTTCGGACGTGAACTTGCGGCCCCGACCAAAACCGTCGCCGTCGCCGAAACCGCCGAAGCCGCGGCCGAAACCGTCGCCGAAGCGGTCGCCAAAGTCGCCGGGACCTTCGCCGCCGCGATGGCGGCCCATTGCGTGGCGCAGCGCGTGAAGCGCCTGCATGGCTGGGTGGCGGCCGCCGAAGAAGTCGCGCGGATCGCGCGCGGGATGGCCGTGACGGCCATTCTGACCAAAGTGCGAATGGTGGCGCATAGGGCCTCCTTGTCTGGTGAGTGTCTTAAAACATGTCTTAAGATATATATCGTAAGAGTGTTTGTCAAACAGAATATTTGGGGCTATTGGCGCTTGCGGATTGCCGCAGTGGCTGGCTCGCCATCCGGCGTGGCAGCGTGACGTTCGTTCCCGTTGCCAACCCGAAGGCATTTCGACAGCGGACACGGGAAGGTGAGCGCGACCTGAATCGCGATCTACGCGAGAAGAGCGCTCCTGTGGACTATGAGGACCACATCGGCAACCAGTTGTGCTCGCTGATGCGGGAGCATGACATCCTGCTCGACCTCCGCTCGTTTCGCAGCAAGGGCGAGCCGTTTATCTTTCTTGGGCCACAGAACAACGATGGCATGTTGGAACCGTTCCACCATGCGGAGGCAGAGGGTTCGTTCGCGGCAGTTTTGGGGCCGTCAATCGTCACTCACGGCTGGCTGGAGATTTACGCGGGCTTTCTCGAGGTGCGTGCACGTCATGGATATCCGCGCGGCCCTGTCTCAGAGGGCCGTGGAACGACCGAGTACATGCGCGCAGTTGGAGGGTTCGGCGTGACGGTCGAGTGCGGAACGCACGACGATCCGAAATCGATAGACATTGCCTATGCTGCGATTGTCAATGCTCTCTCCCCTGGGTATGGGTACATTGCCTGCCCATTTCGACACCTCCCGATAAAAGGTTAGGTGTCCGTTTTCACGGGTAAATCTCGGACTACCGCTCCACGTGGTCCGCAGCAGATTTCGCTTGGCTTCAGTCAATAGCGGCGGAACTCATAAAACCCGCGTTCCTGTCTCGTTCTGTTTCGCCGATACGTTGCCTGTGCTTGCCCTGCGCCCATATTGGCGAGGCGAGCAATTCATGACCCGCTTGAACGCTGTGCTGAATGAATTCTCTGATTCATACCCCAGCGCCCGCGCAATTTCGGCAACGGAGTCACGGGAATGCCTCAGCTTGTCCGCGGCGAGCGTCATTCGCCAGCGCGTCAGATAGTCCATCGGCGAGAGCCCTACGAGTTCCTTGAACTTGAGCGCGAAAGCGGTGCGTGACATGGCCGCTTGGCCGGCCAGGGTCTGCAGAGTCCATTTGGTGCCCGGTGCCTCGTGCATTGCATTGATCACCGCGCGCATGCGCTTGTCGGCGAGAGCGAAAAGCCAGCCGACTCCATCGCTCCGCGCGTTGGAAAGCTGCAGCCGCAACGCCTGCACCAGCACCATTGTGGCCAACTGCTGAGCAATAATGCCTCCCCCCGGTTGCCGCTCGCGCAATTCCTGCCTCATGCGCTCAACACACCATCGCAACGTGGAGAGGCCCGGCTCGTCCCGGACATGGATGATAAGCGGGAGCATGTTCAACAGGAGATCTGCCTGGCCATCGGCCAGCGTGAAATAGCCACCAATGCTCAGAAACTCGCCGCCCTCGTTGTAGGTCACGATACGACCGTCCTGCACGTCCGGTAGGAGCGTGCGGAAATCGATTGCTTCTACAGCCATGTCGCTTGCGATTCGAAAGGGCCTCCCTCGCGCAAGTATGAAGCACTCCCCCGCAATGACTTTCACGGGCTCAGGTTCGCCATCTACAAGGACCCAGCACTGGCCCGAAAGAACAGCGTGAAACTTGATGCCGTCGTGTGGACCGAATCGCACGGCCCAATCTCCGCTCGCATCGAAGCCGCCGGACACATAGCTGCGCAGCTTCAGCAACGACAGTACATCCGATAACGGGTCCGTCATAGACAAATTCTGAACGATTGAATGCTAATTCGGTACTTTAGAACATAGATCGTCCGGGTTCAATGCCGTAGCCTGTCCTGGAAACGAAAGAGGAGGTTTGCGATGCGAGTATTTGTTACTGAGGCGACCGGTTGGGTTGGCTCCGCCGTCGTCCGGGAACTGATTCAATGTGGGCATCAGGTCATCGGTTTGGTTCGCTCAGCAGGGGGCGTCGAGAAGCTCGCCGCCGTCGGTGCACGGTCGCTCGTCGGTGCCGTAGCCTGGGCTTACCGCTGGTTTCACCCTCTGCGGAGGAGGCCGCCGCGCATTTCGGATGGTTTGCACCATTCGTGGCAATTGACGCGCCTGCTACAAGTGATTGCACGCGGGCGCTTTTGGGCTGGACGCCTGAGCAAGCTGGCCTCCTCGCCAATCTGACGCAATCCGATTATTTCGGCATCGGATCGGCCGCGTCCTCCCACTGAATTTACACCGAAGGAGCCCGGAATGCGGGTTTTTATCACGGGAGCCACAGGCTTCATAGGCTCTGCTACCGTTCGCAGTCTTGTCGCCGCCGGCCACGACGTTACCGGACTTGTACGCTCGGCGAAGGCCGCCGCTTCGCTGGAAGCCTTGGGGGCTCGAGCTTGCCGCGGGACGATCGAGGACCTCCACGTCCTGCGCCAGGCTGCGGCAACTGCGGATGGCGTCATTCACACCGCCTTCTTTCACGCGCTATCGCAAGCCAGCCTCGGTATTCGTGCGCGCATCGTGTTCGGCGGTCGTCCAACGAATATCGTCGAGCGATTCACGACTGCGGCCGTGGGAGCAGAGCGGCGCGCCATCGAAACATTCGGTGACGCACTGGAAGCAAGAAAAGGCTCGCTAGTCATCGCGTTTCCGACGATGGCGATGGCACAGGGGCGTCGGGCACTTGAAACTGACTCCGCCGATGCCGGTGCGGTGGGCGGGCGCAGGGCGCAATCCGAAAAAGCGGCATTGGATCTCGTCCGGACCGGCGTGAGCGCCACGGTCGTTCGGTTGCCGCCGTCGGTGCATGACGAGACCAGGCTCGGGCTCGTCACGCGGTTGTTCGAGATCGCACGGAAGAAGCGGATTTCCGCCTATCCAGGGGATGGAGGCAACAGATGGGCTGCCGTGCACCGGCTCGACGCCTCGCTGCTATTCCGGCTCGCGCTCGAAAGCGGCGAGGCGGGGGCCCGCTATCACGCTGTGGCCGAGGAGGGCATCCCGTTCCGTAACATCGCCGAGGTAATTGGGCGCCATCTTGACATCCAGGTCATGCCTTTGCCAACTGAAGATGCTGCGAAGCATTTTGGTTGGCTGGCGCCCTTCGTCAGCGCAGATAACCCGGTTTCCAGTCAGGCCACACGGGAGCGACTGGGCTGGGAGCCGCGCCATCCGCAGTTGATGACAGACCTTATGGCTTTCTTGCGCGACGTACGTCGTTAACGTCTCTCGTGCTCCGGACACAGCATGGAGGCACCAACCCTTGATTGCCGTGTAGGTGCAAACGACGGGCCGCCTGACCGGGCCGCCGAAACGGGCTCCACAACAACCAGGAGTAGTTCCGATGCGTTTGACCAGACTGGCGCCGCTAGCCGCGGCTCTTTTCATCGCGTTCGCGCAGTCGGCACAGGCTGAGCGTGTCGACAGCAGCGTGCCGGGGATGCTCTTCGAGCATGACGTCCCTGTGGCCATGAACGATGGCGCAAAGCTGAGCATCAACATCTATCGTCCGGACAAGCCCGGTCGTTATCCGGTGCTGATGCTGATGGGCCCTTATGGCAAAGACACCAGCATGGCCGATGCGCCCGCGTACAAGACGTCGTGGACCAAGCTCATCGCGATGTATCCGGACCTGTGCAAAAAGTCGTCTTGCCGATATATCCGGTTCGAGGCTCCCGATCCGGAGCGCTGGATTCCGAATGGCTATGTCGTTATCCACGCCGACGTGCGGGGCGCCGGCGCATCGCCCGGTGTTCTCGATCCTTTTTCGCCGCGCGAAACGCGAGACTACGCGACACTGATTACCTGGGCCGCGCATCAGCCATGGAGCACAGGCAAGGTCGGTCTGCTCGGTACATCGTACCAGGCAATCAACCAGTATCAGGTCGCCGCTCTCAAGCCCGAAGGCCTCGCCGCGATCCTTCCCTGGGAAGGCGCATTCGATCAATATCGCGAGATCGCTTACTACGGCGGGATTCTCAACGTGGCGTGGGAGTTCTGGTGGGAACATCAGGTCGTGCCTAACCAGAACGGTAATGCCGGGACACCGCTGGTCGATTCCATCAGGGGAGGCAAGGACACCGGCTTACCGCTTTCGCAGGAGCGTCTGAAGGACAACCGCATCGATCCCGTCGGAGCCTTCGCCAGACATCCGTTCGACGACGCCTGGTATCACGAGCGCACACCGGACGGGCGCCGCATCACGGTGCCGTTGCTCGACGTCGCCAACTGGACCGACTGGAGCACTCGAGGTTATCTTGCGGCGGACAGCAACCAGAAGTGGCTGCGCATCCAGACCGGCGACCACTTGACGCCCTTCTATTCGGACGAGGCGCTGGCGCTGCAAAAGCGCTTCTTCGATCATTTCCTGAAAGGCATCGACAACGGCTGGGACCAGGAGCCGCGTGTCGCCGTGCAGGTCAGGCGCCCAGACGGCACGACATGGCGAAACGAGAAGGCGTGGCCATTGCCTGATACGAACTGGGAGCCCTACTACCTGGACGCAGCGAGCGGGTCGATGGATCCGGCGCTCGAAGCCGCGGCGCCAGCTGCGAAATCCTGGCCGGCGTTAGGTGAAGGGCTGACATTTACGACCGCGCCATTTACGAACGAAACGGAGTTCACTGGTCCAATCGCTTTGCGGCTGTGGGTCAGTTCCTCAACGGCAGATATGGACATTTTTGCGGCAGTTCGGCTCCTCGATCCCGACGGCCGTGATGTCACTTTCATGGGAAACAGCGATCCGAACGTACCGCTCGATCTTGGCTATCTGCGGGTCTCGCACCGTGCTGTAGACTTGGCGAAATCCACTGCCTGGCAGCCGGTTCATCCGCACCTTGCTGCCGCGCCGATGACTCCTGGCCAATTGTATCCGGTCGACGTGGAGTTCACGGAGCCGACGAGCATCGTAATTCCCAAGGGGTACCGCGTGGCCCTGACGATCCAGGGGAAGGACTTCGGCTATGGGCCCGGTGCGTCCACCGTGCACGCGAAAGACTACGATCTTCCGGACTACAGCCATTCCGGGCTGTTCTTCGCCGCTCATCCCAATCGCGATCCCGCACTATACGGTGGAACGGACACTGTCGTGACAGGTAGCAAACATGCATCGTACCTGTTGTTGCCTCACATCCCGCCTCGCAGCTGAGTCAATATCGTGGCGGCCTCATTCATTCCATATTTTGCCGTTTTCCTGACCCTGCTCGTCGGTGCATCCCTTTTGATTTCCACCGCGTTGACAGGCGTGCCGACGCTTTCATCAAGGAGATCGGAAGTGGACGACATTGTCGCATTGCTCAAGCATGCGCGGCTGCCAAAGCACGCGTTGATCGTCGATCTTGGAAGCGGGTGGGGCGCGCCCGTCATTGCGTTGGCGCGAGCATTCCCCGAGGCGTCCGTTCAGGGCGTGGAGATATCGTTATTCCCTTATCTCGTATCGCGCCTGAGAACACACCACTTGCCTAACGTGTCGCTGAAATGGGGGAATTTCTTTCATAGCGATCTCGACAAGTCCGATGCAATCGTCTGTTATCTAATGCCGAGCGTGATGGCGAAGCTGGGCGATTTTCTCGACAAGGCTCTGAAGCCAGGAACCTTCATCGTTTCCAACACATTTCTCTTCCGGCAGCGCCGGGTGTCGGCCGTTCGCCGGAGCGGATTACGCGGGACCGTCGCCCTCTACATTTGGCCTGGTCGTCATTGAACGGTCAAAGACGGCGACGTCAGCGCTCGGGTCTGAGATGCACGTTCAAGGCCACGGGGATACTGAAAAACACAGGCATCTTCTTCTCACTGCGCGACTTCAACTTGTCAGTCACGGATCGACACGTCATTCATCCAGGCGACACAGCAACTGAGCCGCCACGATAACGCGTCGTTGGCAACCATTTTCGAACCGGTAAGGAACCGGTAAGTCGTGTTGCTGTAGAGTCACTCCCGCCTTGGATACTGACGTTCCGTGAGCGAAACCTTTGCCTGTTCGACAAATGTTGCTCTTTGGCTGCACTCTCTCCCGGGCGGCGGGGGAAGCAGAAGTGGCCACTAGCCACGCCGATACGGAAAATCTGCTGTTGCTGCCCTAAGGCGACCAGTGCGAATCACGGGGCCTGTGTCATTGAACGCTCGCTTCAACGCCTGGTCAATGCCACAACAGCCCAGATTTTCTGGGCGCCGCTGCATCGTCAGTTGGCAGCGTCATCTCCGCGAGTAGTAAGTGATTCACCCCGGAAACCAGATTCGGCCGAACAATCAGTTCAAGTGAGTTCATTTCATGTCGCGAGTTGCAATCGTTGAAGACTCCGAACGTCTTGCGGATATGGTGAGACAGGCCCTTGCCGGCGTGGGAATCGAGGTCGACCAGTTTCGCAACATCTCCGAGGCGACCTTTGGCCTGCGCAAGGCCGACTACTCGGTGATGATTCTCGATCGAGGCCTACCGGACGGCGACGGACTGTCCTTCCTGAGTGCACTGCGTGCTGCAGGTCAGATGACGCCATGCCTGATACTGACCGCCCGCGATGCCCTGCACGATCGGGTCGACGGTCTTGAGAGTGGCGCGGACGACTACGTGACCAAACCATTCGCTATGAGCGAGCTGGTTGCGCGGGTGCGTACCCTCATGCGCCGGCCAGTGGTGCTGAGAGCGCTTGACGCGTCATTCGCGGACGTTACAGTGGATCCGCGGCAACGCGAGATGTCCTGCGGTGATCTGTCGGTCACGCTCGCGCCCGCCGAACTGCAGATCATGCTTTGTCTGATCGACGCTGCCGGGCGAACGGTTCGGCACTCGGCACTGGAGCATGCCGCATGGGGCCTGGGCGATGCCGTAACACCAAATGCGCTGGAAGTGACCGTGCACCGGTTGCGCAAGAAGCTTGCCTCGATCAATGCAAGGACACGGCTGGTGAACCATCGCGGTGCGGGATTTGCCCTCGAGAAAATCTCCGGGTGACGCCGGCTGCTGGCCGTCATTGACGCTTTGGTGCGGACTGGAAACATCGACGATGTCAGCTTCGCGCTGGTCGCGGCCTCACGAGAACCGGTGCGCTGATTTGCGTTCGCAAGAGTGATACGCGAAGGGGGTTATGTTTTCCATCCGGACGCCAGCGGCAAGCGCGCACACGTGAACCGAAAGGTTGACTGCGTCACATCGCCCTCGGAACCCACGATGTAAACATTCAGTCTGCAATCCGTCTCGCGGCATTGCATAGCCGTTCTAAATTGGGGGCTTCATGCTCAATCACTGGATCCGCAGTCTGTCAGCGCGGCTGTGGGTAACGACGATAGTCGCACTTGCACTCAGCTTGACTGCGCTCGCTGGCGTGGTTATCTATGTGTTCGATCACTATCCGGAGCAAACGCTGGGCCGACACGAGATGGCGGAGAACGTCCATAGGGTAATGAATGGAATTAGATTCGATAAAGCGGGCCATCCCCGTTCTGTAGACCTTCCTGACAATGAAGCGTGGCTGTTTGAGGTCGTGCCTACCGAGCTCAAATACCGTGTGCTGGACGGCCAGGGTCACGTCCAGCTGGCCTCAACAGGAGCAGAAAAGGATGGCCCCTGGCTGACCGATGACCTTTCTCGAGCCGTCGGCAAAACAGTCCACCTGGATATCAATGGAAGGCGGTTCTCCGTCGCCACGCAGGAGGTGCTGCGGGGACAATCTGTGTTCTATGTTCAGACCGCAACCAGCACACGTTTCATCGAAACGCTGGTCAGTTCAAAGGTCAGGCCGATTCCAGCCACGGTCAGGGTCATTTTCTTCGTTGCGGTCGTGATTTTTGGCCTGACACTGCCCCTTACCATCGGCCGGGTGCTCAAACCTCTGCGGGATGTATCTGAAGCGGCGGCGCAGATAGCGCCTCAAAATCTGAAAACTCGCCTTTCGGCCAATGGCATTCCGACCGAGATCAAGCCGTTGATCAACGCATTTAACAAGGCGCTTGACCGACTGGAGAACGGCTTCAAGGTCCAGCAGCAATTTCTTGCAGCGGCGGCGCATGAGCTCCAAACGCCGCTGACATTGATCCGCGGCCAGATCGAGCTGCAGCCGGAGATCAGGCAAAAGGAGCTTTTATTCCGCGAGATCGACCTGATGTCGCGGCAGGTTCGACAACTTTTGCATCTTGCCGAAGTCAGCGAGACACAGAATTTCGAATTCGCCGAAGTTAGCACGGCCAATGTTGCGCAGGATGTCGTCGCGTACCTGGCCCGCAAGGCTGATGGCAAGCAGGTGAGGCTGCGTATCGAGGAGTTTGACTCGCTACCGACAATCCGCGCCGACAAAAGCGCGTTGTTTATCCTCATCAAGAACGTTGTCGAAAATGCGATCAATGCGTCGCCAGCCAATGGCACTGTGTTGGTAACGATCAACGGGGTATCGATCGAGATATGTGATGAGGGTCCAGGCATACGGGTGGACTATCTTCCGTTTCTGTTCGAGCGGTTTTGGCGTGCCCCCGATGCAAGTCATGATGGCGCTGGTTTGGGGCTGGCAATATGCAAGGAAATTGCGCTGGCGCATGACTGGCGGTTGACAGTGCGCTCTCTTTCGATTGGGACCCGATTCACCGTTTGGTTATGAGCGAATTCCGCTGGAAACCGGCGTAACGGGGCGGGGTAATGGCGCCAGGTAAAACGCGGATTCGAACGGTTTCAAGATTGCGTTTTTCCCCGCCTTTGGGCAATCGCATTTTCGCTGCTTTCAGGCATCGTTGCTGGCGCTCAGCACTAGACGAGTGGTGCGGAGATGACCGCTTGGCATTCGGCACATTCGAGGCTGTTATGGCGGGTGACCAGGGCAACCGTCCGAGTCGAGCCAGTTTCTGCCGACCGCATTGGGCAGTGGCCGACATCGAGAGCGGAAAAAATGCTTCACCGGTTGCCGCGCTGACTGCTTGGCTCGGCGTCGCAACTGGCTCAAGTGATGCTTGACGAGTATTCGCTCACGCCGGTCCGGTCGTCCAAACAAGAGGCGCGCTGGAATGATGCGATGGATGCTCGAATACGCCTGCGGACAACGGGCATCCCACCGCCTGTCGAAGTTACCAGAGGCCACTTACGTTGACTGATCGGTAAGTATCCGGTAAGCGATTCCTGGCAACAATGCGCGTCAACTACTCCCTAAAGCTTCAATCCATGAAAGGCAGCACCCTGACGACGATACGTGCGAATGTTGCGCTTCTCTCGATATCGACAAGTATTGCCATGGTCCCGTGCTTCGGATTTGCGGCGATATCTGACCTCCTTGGTGACGGTATGCCGGACTGGTGGTGGCAGGCATGCACTGCTGCCGTCACTCTGGTCATCATGGCGATGTTCAGATGGGGCGCCAGACGTGCTTTCGATGCCGCAGTTCGTGCAAGGAAGGTCGGGCCGGAAAATGAAGCCGACCACGCGGTCTACGTCCCGGATGACTGTCGTTGTGCCTGGCTCGTTCAGCTGCATTTGGAGTTGCATGGAAGGCGCTGTGCAGACTGACTCGCACGTGTACAGGAAAGGCCGAGACACGATCTTTACCGTGCCGGGTCACGAATCTTCATCGCCCGCGCAAGGCATAAGAACGAGACGATAAAACGGACTGCCGTTCAGCGGCTCCTGTTCATTCTTGCCTACGAATTGGTTACGAAGTCAGTCGTGGCCCGGGTGCACTGGCAAATACCATTTCGGGCGATCACGAACAGATCACGCTGGCCAGCTTGAGACACTGCTTGGATGGTTTTTCATTTTTCCGGAATTACGGCTGGCCACGAGACACATTGTCTGCCTTCTGTATACCCGTTACCGGAAATGCTAGCGGCCGATACGGATCGCAGAACGCGCCTTATTACCCATTTTTTTTCGCATTTTCACCGAGGACGTCTTTCGCAATTGGAAACGGTGCTTTGCAGATTGTGCATGGCACGGAACACGGCAGGACTCCGGCCGCTTGAGCTATTGCGCGGCGTGAAGCAGGCGCCGCCGCGCATCGTGACGACACCGGCAATCCTGACGTCGATTCCGACTGGCCGGTTGCCAGCGGTACGGGCCAATCAAGCTCGTACCCGCTGTGGATCAAAACGAACCACTCGCACTCGGGTTGCCTGAGCGTTGTGTTGCGGGTACGCCAAGCACCCCGCGATTCTTGTGTAGCGAATGGAACGGGCCGGACTACAGCACCACGCTTAAATATCGATTCCTCATGCGGGGCGGATTCAAGTTGACTGCCGCAAAGCGATGACCATCGTTGGCGTTTCTATCTTTCTCATCGCCTTTTTTATCGCCTCCTCCCCACGGGCCCGGCAAATCCACGTTCGCACTTTTCATTGGGCGTTCTATCACTCGGCTTCCGTGTTCTGACCGGAGCGCCTGCTCGCGCAGTCAACATCTTTCGTCTAGTAAGTGATGAGTAAGTCGGCCCGTCCTACAGTCGCTTCCGTCCTGGCAATCCACTTGAGGAATGACAATGAGAAAAACGATCTTGCGTAAACGACTGTTGCTGTTGGCTATCGCATCAGCCTTTCTGTCTTCAGGCGCGGCGTGGGCAAATGGTGTCAGCGCGGAGCCACCCGAAGCGGAAGACAGCGGCTTCACCGTACTCAGCAACGCGACGAACGTGACACATTGGGGTCTGGGTGCCGCAGTAGGTATCGAGTCGTCGCCCTATAGGGGAGACAGTACCCGCGTCGCACCGATTCCGCTGATTTCCTTCGATAACAAATGGCTGCACGCCTTCGGCACCAGTGTCGATTTTAAGGTCGGTAAGTGGAGCAACGTGACCTTCACGCTGCGCGGCAAGTTCGACGTCTTCGGTGGTTACAAGGGTTCCGACGCGCCGATCCTTAATGGAATGGAGGATCGAAACGGTACATTCTGGTACGGTCCGGCACTCGCATGGAAAACCGCGTTCGGTACACTGTCAGCTGACTATCTGCTTGGGGGCAACAAGGGGCAGATGGTCGACCTTCAATACAGTAAGTCGTTCGACCTCGGGCACTGGTCGATAGAACCGCACGCGGGCTTCGATTGGCTGAGCAGCAAATACGTCAATTACTATTATGGCGTGCGACCGTCCGAGGTCCGGGTGGGACGCCCCGAATACGCAGGTAAGGCCGCCTACAACTCGTCGATCGGAACTCAGGTCAACTACAGTTTCACGTCCCATCAAATGGTAAGTTTCGATGTAGGCGTATCACACCTCAGCAGTGGTATTACTGACAGCCCGATCGTGGGAAGACGGTACATTCCAACGTTCAAGATCGGCTACCTGTACCAATTCAAATGAGCATATCCGACGAAACAAACCGCCGCGCTCGCCATTGCAACCAGTCGCAATTTACTTCCGAGGGAAACTTCGGCTGCTTCTTTCGAACGGCGCGAGGAGATCATGGGAGTCCCGGCCGGGCAACGCGCAATTTACCGCTTTACTGGTCTGGAACATGGCATGTATCAGCGCCGCTATCGGAGCAGTGCATGCATTGGTTGCACAATGAAGCCGCGATGTACGCCCAGCGATTACCGGCGGATTACGCGCTGGGAACACGAGTCGGTACTAGAAGCCGCGCAGCGAAGACTGGACAGAATGCCGAATGCGATGACAACGCGAAGGCGGACTGTTGAGCACGTGTTTGGGACGTTCAAACACTGGATGGGCTACACGCACTTCCTGACTCGCCGGTTTGCCAATGTGAGTACCGGAATGAGCCTGCATGTGCTGGCATACAACCTCAAGCGCGTAATAGCGATACTGGGGTTCTCGAAAGTCATAAAGGCCATGAGGCTGGTGGGTGCGTGAAGCACCCAAGGTTCCTCGTATAAGCTGGCGTGGTCTGCAGCGAGGCATCGAAATTACGCCAGCATTCCTGGTCTACCGATGGGTTGCGAGAAGGCAGCATGGAATATGCGCCCGCGGACTCCGTGTTTCGCGTTTCCACACAGCCTCGACCCACAACGGCCGTCCGAACTCGTGTCACAACGATGGCGGCTTTCGCATAAGGAGCGGTCACCACCGAGCTGTTCCCGAGCGGCCAGCGATAGATAGATCAACCGGAAACCGCTGGCGACCTCGGGATACAGACGGTGAAGCTTGTCCCGTGCTCGGTCGATTCAACACCGATAGTTCCGTCATGCGCTGTGGCAATGCGCCTGCAGATGTAGAGGCCAAGGCCCATGCCTGCAGCAGTCCCCTCCCGATTGTGAAGGCTCGCCCTTGTCATCGGATCAAACAGCGTAGGCAGGGCGCTTTCCGGTATCGGATTGCCTTCGTTCGAGACAACGACAGTCACGTGTCCATCGTGACCGGCAGCTTCGACGGCCACCTCGCCCGATCCATAGCGCACGCCGTTCACCAGCAGGTTGACGACCAGTTGCCCGATACGGGTTCCATCCCACGTGCCTCGCAGGTCGCCCGCGAAACGCGGCCGAATGACTGCGTTGGGGTAGGAGGCGCGCACCTCATCCACCGCATCGCTGCAGATGCGCCCCATATCCTGTGGAGAGAAACTGACCGGCAACATGCCACCCAGCCTGCCGCGTGTGAAAACGAGAAGGTCGTCAATCATCTCTTTCATGCGCATTGAGCTGCGTTGTACGTTCGCCGCAGCTCTCAGACTGGTTGGAGACAATTCGTTGTCATGCAGCAGAAGTTGCGCTGAGTTCAGGATCGCGCCAAGGGGTGAGCGCAGGTCGTGTGCAAGCACGCCGGCAAAAAGGTCCCCAATGCGCCTCGTCTGTTGCGCATACCGCCGTACCGATTCGCTGAGCATCTGATCAATGGCCTCATTGAACCGGATCATTTCCTGAAAAGCCTCGGCACCGCCGGGCGAATTTATCTGCCAGCGGCGCAGCACTGTGGCGCGCAGCGCACGGAACTCCGCCACCACGTCGTTGATCCCGAATCCGTGTGCAAGGCGCTCTTCCGCGTGCAGATAAGCCACTTGATCGAACCCGGATTCCGAGCTGCCTCCACTATGACGCGACTTGGCTTCCTGCTGCGCCGCACTTTGCATGCTGCGCATATCGGCCGCAATGCCTGCCAGGATTTGGGCGGCTGAATCACGTAACTGGCTCTCGGACAGGTGAGTGCCCTCATGGCTGATCGCAAGGGCGTATGTGGCCCAGTCGTCTATCAGTCCCTCCAGATCGGTTTCAATGAAGTCCGCCAGGCTCATTTGACCTCCATTGGGTACGCGAGTTGCTATTTCCTCTATGGCATTAGAGGCGACGCGGCCAGCTCAATGGTCACGTTGTCGACCCTATTGAGCTCAATGCATCAACCATGCCCGCTTTGAATGCCGTCGCAACTTGAAACCGCGCGCTGGACAGTGCGCAACCTCCCCCCCCCCCCCGACGACTGCGTGCGTCGCGTTCTGGTCGTGGATGATTACGGTCCCGGTGCCGAGGCCGTTTCCGCCTCGCTCACGGAGGCAGGATACGAGGTTCGATTTGTGCTTGATGGTCTGGCCGCACTGGAAACCGTCAGGTCGTGGATCCCCCAAATCGCGTTGTTGGACATCAACATGCCTGAGATGGACGGGTACGCGGTTGCGCGACGCCTGCGCGCGGAAGATCTGACGCGGCAAACGATCATTGTAGCTTTTACTGCCTTGGATGAACCTACCACGCGTCGGTCGGGCGTCGGTGCGGGCTTCGATGCATACTGCCAGAAAGGCGCCGCGCCAGGCCCTCTGTTGCGCCTGCTTGAGACGCTCGCTCACTAGACCGGTGTTGTGGTCGACCTTGTAATCGTCGGCCACCGGGTATGTCAGGGAGAACCTCTGACACCTTTGTATAAAACGACGTTGACACCCTGTCAGCGACGTCCCGGCTGCCGTATGCTTAGCCGCGAACAGGAGAGGGCCATGACTCAAAAGGCGCGAGAGCTTTATCGGAGCGCGAACGGTGACCGTTGGTCGCTCGTCCACGAATACGATTCTGGCCGGGTTTTCGTCCGACATGAGCCCAACCTCTCGTCAGGTGGCCGGCCGTCAGACATCTCAATTGGCGACTTCCTTGTTCGAGATGGCGAAGGGCCGGAGCATAGCGAACTTCTGCGCCTGATCGGGAAACTGGTGGAGACGCCAGCCGATTACTAGCGCTTACTGAGGACGAGGCGTTCTCGAATGGCCAATTCGCGGCGCATGCGTCAAGAAGTCATATCCCCGTTATTCTGTCCAGCGCTGCAAAGGGGGGGCTGGCAAGAACTCAGCCGGAGCTGTTCGCAAGCATTCCGGATAAGCCATGCCCCGCACCAAAACTGCTGGAGACTATCGAGTCGATATTCGGTGCTGATGCGCAAGACGGGGCCCAGGAATAGCTCTGTCTGAATCCGGTCTACACGGACAGAGGCGCACATAAAATGAAACGATGCATGAATCGCCCGCTGAGTATCATCGGTGTCTCGCTGTGCTCCTGACAACCGCTTTTGCTGCTTACGGACCTGATGCTCGACTAATGACCGTACTCAACATCAACATCGCGAGCGCTGAGTGCATTGGGTCGGGAAACAAATATGGAATCAGTCCACGGGACCGAGTAACACGTCGATTGCAGCTTGACCGGCGATTTCGGCTACCAGATAGGCCCATCGCTCAGTAAAAGGGCCATTGCGCAACGGGATGCGGCCTCCCCGCGCGCCGAGCACTTCGAGGTTTGTGGCGCCTTTTATCTGAAAGGTCACGTCAAAGGTGTCCTCATCAGCAGCCGGAGTCAGTTCGACCTGAATCTCGAAGCCGCGGTACGCGATCGTTCGGTGCATGAAAGCCTCCCTTTCGTCATCGGAGCCTAACATGAGTCACCATTGGACGGCTTATGCAACTATTGGGCTAGGTAGTCACGCATGCGCCACCATACGCTCGTCAAAATCTGCTTATCGGGACGTTCAGGACCGCAACTACCAATATGGTCAATCAATGCGCCCCGATTGTCGGTGATCCACGCGAATGTGCCGAACCTCCGCAAGTGGCCGTTACTGCCTTGGCAATGAGCGTATGCTTTCCACGCCTCACGAGGGACCCATCGGCAGCGCGCGACCCGAAAGGGAATTTCACATTTCTCCTGTAGCTGCCACTCCCAACCGGCCAACTCTGTCAGCTTTCCGCGTGGCGACACTCCACATCAGTTGATTTTCACGCCGGGACCAAGCTAGGCGCGTATGCTGGGAATGCCAACTTGTCACGTAACGCACCAGGAGCAATACCATGGCCAAGAGTCAATTACGCAGCACTCGCGAAGCGAAAAAGCCCAAGCAGCCCAGGAAGCCCAGGAAGCCGTCAGTGCCGGCAAAGCCGTTCAGCACGGTTCATTCGCCGGCTGCGAACGAAGTTGTCGCCAAGTAAAGGACGTAATCGCTGGGCCGCGGACAGGTGGTCCAGTGGACACACGTAACTTGTAACGTTCAACGCTGACATCTGCGCGTTGAAAGCGCAAACCGCTTCGGGAGGCGCATCATGATCCATCACAACGCAGACCCCACTTTTCGCGGGCTTCCGCTCACGGCCGAGCAAGATTCGGAAATCCGTCACTACGTGAACAGGAAGGCCAAGCTGGGCAAGCCATGGAATACTCCCGAACTGCGCGGGATGCTTGAGGACATGCTGCTGCCGCCAAGTACCGACGACGACAGCCAGAGCGATATCTCGGGCGACGCGTCGACCGCCGCAGAGCGCGCAGCCGCGTTCGTCGATCAGGACATGGAACCAATTGAGGCGTATGAGGAATTGCATGCCGCGATGGAAGCCGAAAGCATGAAAGGCGATCGGCATTAGAGGGAGCGCTCCGCGCAGGTTGAGCGGTTAAATCGGTCCATCAAAGGCGTTGAGCGAAGGATGACACATGGCACTCAGCCTTTCCAACCGCAGCCGCAGCAATGATGTGGGCCGGCATGGCGTGTGGTTCTCGGGATAAGCATGTGCAAAGGCAGATCTTACGGCTGTGGCGGCCAGGACCTTTTCAATTGTTTCCGTGACGCGCCCCGTTGAGCAGATCGGTTACGGGACTCAGAAGCTGTCCCGGCCCTCGCCATTGCCTGCCGTTCGTGTCGCGCCCGCCGAAGCAAGCTTTCATCCTCGCGGTCAATGGCGGTTGTCGGACGCGAAGCCGACATCCACACGTCCGCCTAACAATGGTTGCGAGTGACGCCTACTGGCCCGACTACTGCCTGATGCGTCTTACATCGAACGGCAGCACGTCATCGCTTCGCGAGCGGCTGGGTGCGACCCAGCTTGTGTGAAAACACTTGCTGATCGCCTAAACTGACGTAACGCGTTCGGATCGGGCGGCCACATGAAGCGATTCGTTGAAGGCGAAGACCGTAAGCAGGCTGTCCTGCTGCCCGAGTGTCTCGAAGACTATGTCTCTGAGGATAATCCGGTGCGCGTAGTCGACGTCTTCGTTGATGAACTTGATCTCCATGATCTCGGCTTCGACGGAACCGCACCCGCAGCAACCGGGCGGCCCTCGTATCATCCATCTGTATTGCTAAAGATTTATATCTACGGCTATCTGAATCGCATTCAATCCAGTCGACGCCTGGAGCGCGAGACTCAACGCAATATTGAGCTTATGTGGCTGACGGGCCGACTTTCGCCTGACTTCAAGACCATCGCCGACTTCCGCCGCAACAACGGCAAGGCGATCCGCAATGTCTGCAGCCAGTTCATCGTGCTATGCCGTAACCTGAACCTCTTCTCAAAGTCGATAGTGGCCATCGACGGCAGCAAGTTCAAGGCCGTCAACAATCGTGATCGCAACTTCACTAGCGCGAAGGTCAAGGCGCGCCTGCAGCAGATCGATGAGAGCATCGCGCGATATCTTTGCGCTATGGAGACAGCAGACCGGACTCAATCCGATATTGCCGAGGCGAAGACGAGTCGGATCGGCGACAAGATCAGTAAGCTCAGGCAGCAGATGCAGGACCTCAAGGCGATGGAGCAGCGATTGCGCGAGTCGCCAGATGGGCAGGTCTCCCTGACCGATCCAGACGCGCGCTCAATGGCTACTAGCGGTCGGGGAACGGGGATGGTTGGCTATAACGTTCAGACCGCCGTTGATGACACGCATCATTTGATCGTCGCACACGAGGTCACCAACGTTGGTAACGATCGCGGCCAGCTGACGAACATGGCCGGCCAGGCACGGGCGGCTACGGGTATCAGGGATCTGACTGTTGTTGCCGACAGGGGCTACTTCAAGAGCGAAGAAGTCCTGCAATGCCATGAGGCTGGCATTGCGACTTACGTTCCCAAACCGTTGACTTCGGGCAAGAACGCCGACGGCTATTTCGGCAAGCAGGATTTTATCTACATCGCCAAAGATAACGAGTACCTTTGCCCCGCCCAGCAGCGGCTCAACTGGCGTTTCACAAACATCGAGCATGGGATGACGCTGCATTGCTATTCGAGCTCGGCCTGTTCTACCTGCACCATCAGAAAACAATGCACATCAGGCAAGCAGGCTCGCCGGATAAAGCGCTGGGAACATGAGGCCGTCGTGGAGGCGATGCAGCAACGACTCGACCAGAAGCCGGAAATGATGCGCGTGCGCCGTCAGACCGTCGAGCACCCGTTTGGCACGCTGAAATTCTGGATGGGCGCAGCGCACTTCCTTATGAAAACACGCGAGCATGTCAGCACCGAGATGAGCCTTCATGTCCTCGCATACAACCTCAGGCGCGTCATAGCGATTCTCAGCACGGAGGCGATGATGCAAAAGATGCGAGCCTGAGGATAGGCTTGCACTACGGCGGTCGCGCCGGCGCGCATTACGGCGCCCGGGTACCCGGTCCTCTCACAAAGAGCTCAAAGCACCCGTAACCGTCACATGGCCCAAATTGGGCCGTTGACGTCTGCGGCCGATCGAGTGAAATCGCCATTGCGTCCGCCTCGCGTTTTTACACGACCTGGACCCACAACGGACCTTCGGCAAAGCGCAAAGCGGACATTCGGAGATACCGCCATCTATGTAGTCCGTCCCTCGGCCGACCGGCTCAACGACGGCGACGATCGAGCGTCGTGCTGGGTGCGGGTTGCCATGTCCGATACGGGCGCTGGATACGGCAGCGTGCACGTGCCACGGGTCGGCGAAGAAGTCCTGATCAACTGGGTTGACGGCGATTGTGACAGGCCCGTGGTTACAGGGAAGGTCTACAACGGCCAGACGCAACCGCACTGGCATTCCAACGGCTTACTCTCCGGCTACAAATCGAAGGAATATCAGGGCAGCGGCTATAACCAGATGGTGCTTGACGACTCGACGGGCCAGAACCGGCTTCAACTTTACTCGTCGAGCACGAATGCCCAGCTACAACTGGGTTACCTCATCGACCAGTCCGGCAACACGAGAGGGAGTTACCTGGGCAGCGGCTTTGACCTGAAGTCTGACGCATTTGGAGCAGTGCGCGCGGGTCAAGGCCTTTATGTCACCACCCACCCCGCGGCCAGCCAGCCGCTCGATGCTCGCGACTCCACTTCGCAGCTTGTGAATTCGAAAAGCGTGCTGGAGGCGATGTCAGGCGCCAGCACGGCACATCAGGCAGGAAGCCTGAACGACGGCTACGATTCACTCAAAATGTTCACGGACGCGACGCAGAACAGCGTATCCGGTCCATCATCGGGCGGAAAAACGGCGGGCGGTGGAACAGGCAACGCCAACGCATTCAAGGGACCAGTCATGCTGTTCGGTAGCCCGGCAGGCATCGCGCTGTCCACGCAGAAGTCTGTTCATATCGCGAGTGATGCCCAGACCAATCTCGTCAGCGGCCAGAGCACGCATATCGCAACCGGAAAATCGCTGATTGCAAGTGTTTCGGAGAGGCTGAGCCTCTTTGTGCAGAATGCGGGGATGAAGCTCTTTGCTGCGAAGGGCATGGTGGAAGTCCAGGCGCACTCGGACAACATCGAACTCACTGCTCAAAAAGCTGTAAAGCTGCTCTCAGTAACGGATAACATTGAGGCGGCGGCAAAGCAGGAAATCCTGTTGACATCTGGAGGTGCGTATATCCGCATCAAGGATGGAAACATCGAGATTCACGCACCCGGCAAGATTGACATCAAGGGCGGCCAGCATACATTCAGCGGCCCCACCGCGCAAGGGTACGTGCTGCCCGGATTGCCAAATTCTGGTGCGGCGTCTCGCTACCACGAGCAATTCCGTTTGCTCGACGATGATGAGACCACTCCGCTACCGCACACACGTTACGAGATTGAGAGTGAATCCGGTAAGAACTGGTCCGGGTACAGCGACGGTGAAGGACTGACTCAGCATGTTTATACGGACGAGCCAGAGAGCCTTTCTCTAACCATCTATAAGCTGGTGGACGATAATGACTCAACCGAAGAAGCATAAGCATCACATCCGACACGTGAAGCATGCATCGACAACATCTGCGAACGACAAATCGCTTGTCAAGGTTGTGATTCAGAACGATGCGGGCGAATGGGTTCGTCCGGCGACAGGCGATAAGTTCTATATCGACGCGATACCGAAATTCCCATCGATTTTTTTTGAGATCAAGACGGATGCCTCTCCGCCCTATCAATGGAAATGGACCATTGCGTGGGATGCGCAGGTTAGCGGTCTACGCGAAAGCGCGAAGCGCGGAAAGAAGTTAAAGACATTTACTGCTAATGGCACCTTCACGAGCAACGACAAGTCATGGCAGGCAAATCTCGACAACAAGATCGTTGGAGGTAAGTTGTCCGTCGAGGTCACGGCGGGTGGCTCGGAGTTCCGGCGCACTGTGTTCGTCTTAGGAAAGAATCCCACCAAAGAAGACGTGGTGGCCTTCGTGTCGACACTTCCCGACACCATCGGTTTCGACAAGGTCATCGATCAGGAGAGTCATTTCAAGCACTTCATTAACGCTGACAATGAACCTGTGGTCGCGGGCGATTCCGGCTATGGGCTAACACAGATGACTAATCCGGCGCCAAACTACGAACAAGTCTGGAACTGGAAGGAAAACGTTAAGGTCGGCGTGACGTTGTTCCAGGACAAGCAAGCAAAGGCAAAAGTGCTCCTCAAGGCGCATCCGTACACTCAGGAGCAGTTATCACGCGAGACTTTCGGGTTGTGGAACGGCAGCAAGTATTACGAATGGAACCCTCAAACGCAGGCATGGGACCGCAGTGGTGACATCATGTGCGACCCGTCCACCTCAAACATTGGTTGGGACATGTCAAATTCGGCAAACGCTGGGCAGACTTCCGATCAATTGCACGAACGCGACAAAGAAACTTACAAGAAAATGAAGGCTGGGCGTGATAAAGATCACGTCTGGCTCTACTCTGGGATTTGCTATGCGGATCACATTGCCGGGAATTAAACAGTTTACCTTTCTGGTGGCGTTAGGTGTAGGTAGCGCCAGCGCACTTGCGAAAGTTCCTCCACCCGCGCAAATTGACCTTGAAGGTGGTCGTTTGGTGCAACAGAAAGAGAACCGCCTTTTTACGGTCGACGCCGGGAAGCACAAGATATTGCCCATTCAAGTGCCAACTGCTCTCAGTCGAGCCCTTAAGAAGTCTTCGAGCATTGGCTTTCCGGCCGACCACTCGCGCTTGATAGACGGGAAGGAATACATTCTCATCGTTGTAAATCAGTCGTCTAGTACCAATCCCTCGGGGTACTGCGGTGCGGGTGAGGAAGGAACTCTCTACGCACTGGAATTGCACGGGAGTTCTGCGGTGCCGCGCTTTGCCTTGCAGGTACAGAGTTGTCTCAAAGATCTCGAATTGGCAAGTGATTCCAATCAAAAGTCGGAATACTTGGCAATTTCGTGGAAAGAGGCACCAGTAGGCATCCAGGTACGCTGGGACGTTTATGGAGACAAGAGTGATGTTTCGCGCTTCTACAAATACCAGGGCGGCCAGTTTATAGAGGCGACCCAGTGATTTTGCTGTGAGACGGACGCCATCTTGGGGTCGAGTAGCCGATGAAGTGTCTCCGGACACGGACTCAAATGCTGCAAGCTGGCACCAGTGTGTGTTTCGTGGGCTTAAGCGACTTTGGCGCAGTCCAATATCCACCTGGTGATTGCCGAGTGGCCGTTGTTGAGAGGGCTGCGGGTCCCCTATGGGTCGGTTATGCCTGTTCCATGAGACGTGGACCGGGGGCGAGCGGCGTGCCCGGTCGTGGGACGCAGTGCGGCCAGAAGGCGACGGTCGTGAGGGTCGGCTTTCGGATTGACTAGATGCGTATTCGGCTTAGCACGATGCATCCGAGCACCAACCCCACAAGGGACGCGATAAGTCCGCCAAGGACTGTGCTTTTCAAGGAAGCCAGGTTCACGTTTCCCTCGGCAGGGGTAACCAAAACTTCATTGCCCGCGCGCGCGAACAGCACAGCCTGATCTGGCATTCCGGAATCCGGGCCCGCTAGCCGCACCGTTAACTCAACTGGCGAGTGCTGCATTACGAAAGGGCATAGTGGAGGGAGGGGGTCGCAATTTTGCCGCTGCAAGCCGCCGTCCGGCTTTTCAAACTCAAGTCGGCTCTTACCACTCGGCAGATACCTTGCGGTTACGACATCTCTGGCGCCTTGGCGACAGCTTCAGCGTTTGGCATGTGCGTCAAGCTAATCGTGAAGATCACCAGCCATACGAGCGACATGCCGACAATCACGGCGCCCAAAAGAGTTTGACGGAAGCGGCGCGGCTCTAACTTGCGGCCCGTGTGGGCTTGAGATCCGGCCTGACTTGACGTTCCTGACTGAGGATCCGCTTGACTCATTGAAGCCTTCTCCTTTCGACGAAGTGCATCATCATCCCAGCGGCCAATTCTACATACGTGTCATCCGGGACGGCTGCGCCGACGACCGCTTTCGGGCGTCGAATCTGAGGAGGCGAATGTCGCTAGTGGGTCGGTTATGCCTGTTCCATGAGACGTGGGCCGGGGGCGAGCGGCGTGCCCGGTCGTGGGACGCAGTGCGGCCAATTTCGGCCGTTCGACACCGGTCTGCAGATCGTCGACAATGACGCCTCCTCAGACCAAACAAAGACCTGTGAAAGACGAAGAATTTGACGCGTTCGTGGAACGCACTCTGGCTGAACTCCGCACCAAGCAGACGGTTCTGTCTGATTCGTTCGGCATTGGAGGCAATGAGCGTTTCGTCGTGGATTTTTCGTCGTGTCTGCTGACATTCTTCGTCGGCGAAACTCCAACCGCCGAGGCCTCCATATTGCCTTTGGGAACGCATTCCCTCGACAAACAGCGCTTTCGTTGGTCATGGGCGGATGAGGGTCTGCCAATGGACGTTCGGGATGCGTCCAGAAAGACACAGGCTTTATATGACTTAACGGGCCTTGAGATTTTCAAACAAGCAACAATCCAATGCGACCAGACGATGGCATGGGAAATTGCCGCATTGTCATGTTCTGTTCTCGCAGCGGACGGCGCTTACCGAATCCCGAATGGATCGAACCAGCATTACGTCCTGATCCTCTCTGTCCGCCGGTTTCCTAATTCCTAGGATCGACTCGCGTATCCAAGGCAACCCATTACGCTAAAGAACGCAATTGCCGTCAGGAACAAGCCCAGCAAGAGGTGCACAAGGAGAAACTGGATAGGCGATTTGGATTTGTATATGACGCCGCCGCGAGTATGCGCCTTCTCTTCTGTCTGGTAAGCAGATATTGTCGCGAGTATTCCCGCGGCTGATGCGAGTAGGGTTCCAAGCCAGCCAAAGTGAATGGGGCTGGATACGTACACATAGCAGATCCCCCACGAGATTACGGCGAGCACGAGAAGAAGCCAAACCGATCTTTTCATGGGCTTGATAGTGTGCGTAAGGCGGCGCCATGCGGGAAGTTTTCGCCGGTCCATTCAGACGCGACTTATGCCTCGGCATGAGACGCGCGTCCAGTTGATTGTGCCATATCCCCGCGGATGTCCGAATTGGGTTTTCGCGACCGTCTCTTCAGGGTCGGTTATGCCTGTTGCATGAGTCGTGGGCCGGGGGCGAGCGGCGTGCCCGGTCGTGGGACGCAGTGCGGCCAGAATCGGCCGCTCAACATCTTGCCGAAGATTGTCGACAATCCGTAAGCTTCATACCCAATTTTCACCTTTGACTCGTCGCTTCCGTAACATGCAGCGATTTTCCGTTTGAGTCTATTCGACGGCGGATCAGTTGCCGCCATTAAGGAGCAGCAAGCGAGTTTGAAAGTAGGCAAGAAGAGCACAACGGCATACCGGAATTGCGACGAGTAACAGTATTAGTGCCGATGCAATCTTGAGAAAACTGGATGGGGGGCGAGCTGGACCAAAATCGTTTGTCCAGCGCTGCCCCGACAAGAAGCACAGTAGAGGGAGTACGACGACACCGATGATCGGGAACGCAAGTACCTTGACAGTCCAGCCTGGAAAGTTAAGGTCCATCAGACGCCTTGCCGATGCGCTGTAAAAAACACTGCCCATCGCTACACCCAGCGCAGAGACAAAGAAGTTCAGTTCACTAAGCCCGACGCGCCCTTTGGCGGCGAATTCGGTGCACGCGAGCGCGGTAAGCAGCGACCACACGATGACACTGAGCGACATGCACAGAAGATAGCTACCAGCGCCGAGACGACGGTTCATTTGGTCTAACGTCAATTATTGGAGATTCGCAGAGCACGTGTGCACTCAGCGCCACCCGGAATATCGGCTGGCTTTCGGAAATCTATAGGTTTGCCCCGGGGTGCTCCATGCCTGTTGCATGAGATGCGCACTGGCGACGATCATCGTCGTACTCGTCCGAGGGCGCCGGCAGGTTGAATCCACAGTCAGTTACGGGCATTCGAGGCTGATACTGGAATTGCCAACAAATGGGGCGACCTACCCGGGGGTCGCCGGCGTCATTTCCACTGGAAGGATGCTGCTAGCACGAACTGCGCGCGCGCATCGTGAGGCAACCATGAAAATCCGTTCCTAAGTCCGCGATCGCACGCATCGCAGCACTTGGAAATATCGACGTCTCGCCAGTATTCGGGGCGACACGCTTCGGCCCAGACACGCTCTAAAGCGGCCCGGTCATCGGATTCTAGCGAGAGGTGGTTCAATACAGCCGAATAAAATGTCCATGGCTTTTCCCAATCCGCGAACTCAATCGCAGCCCCTATGAGGTCAGACTTTGCCATGATGCAGGTGGTCTAGAAGTGTGGAGAACCGACGATACCACCCCCAATGGCTGCTTTCGGCACGATCACTGCCGAGGAACTGAAGGAGTTGCTCGCCGCACGCGACGCACTTGGTGCCGTTCAGCAGGAGCGTGACGAGCTGCGCGGCACGCTACGGCTGGTGACGGCGGAGCGGGATCTGGCGGAAGAGCGGTGCGAGCGTACAAGCGCGAGCTGTTTGGCGCGTCTAGCGAATCGCGCGAATCGGACTAGCTTGGCCTGTTCAATGAAGCCGAAGCGCTCACGGTCTCCGGCGGACAGCCCGCGCAGGAAGACACGGCGGATACGGCGGTGTCTGCCCACACACGCAAGAAGCGCGGCCGCAAGCCGCTCGATCCGCGCCTGCCGCGTGAGGTGGTCCGGCACGAGTTGCCCGAGTCCGAGCGCTTCTGTAGTCACGATGGCCACGCGCTCGTGGAAATCGGCGTTAAGACCAGCGAGCAACTCGACGTGATTCCAGAACAGATCCGCGTGATCCAGCATCAACGCGTCAAGTACGCATGTCCGTGTTGCGATCTGGGCATCAAGGTAACGCCGCCACCACCGCGAATCATTCCGCGCGGCCTGTTTACCGAATCGGCGCTGGCGTGGATCATCACCGGCAAATACCAGTTCGGCATACCAATCTATCGTCAGGCCGGGCTCTTGCGACGCTTCGGCGGCGACATCTCGTCGAACACGGTTGCCGTCAGCGTTGTGCGGGTTGGGCTTGCGACCCAGTCGGTGATCAACCTGATGCGCGATACGTTGCTCGAAGCAGATCTGATCTATGGCGACGAGACGACCTTCCAGGTGCTCAAGGAGCCTGGGCGCCGACCGCAAACAAAGAGCTGCGTCTGGGCGCAAATGAACGGTTCGGGACCACCCATCCGATTGTTCACTTACACGCCCGGTCGCGGTGCAAAACACGCCGCGCAGCTCTACGCCGGCGTCAAACCGGGCGCTGCGTTGATGACCGATGGATATGAGCTGTATAGCGGCATCGCGCACGACCATCAGCTCGTCCATCTTGGTTGTTGGGCTCATTCAAGGCGCGCGTTCGTCAAGGCGGAGGATACGGTGCCGAAAGCCGCTCGCACTCCGGACCTGCTGTCAAAGCGCTTCATCAACCTCATCGGCAAGCTGTTCGCGGCTGAGGCGCGAAGTGCGAAGTGGAACGCCGCTCGCCGGCTGCGATTACGCCGCCGTTATAGCGCCCGCGTGCTCGCCGTCATCGAGCAACTGTTGATTGAGCATCCGCCTGCCGTCGTGCCGGGTAGCATGCTGGGCAAAGCGCTGCAATATCTGAATCGGCAGTGGCACAAGCTGAGCCGCTACATTGAGAACGGCGACTATCCAATCTCGAACAACGCCTGTGAAAACGAGATCAGGCCGTTCGTGGTTGCACGCAAGGGCTTCCTGTTTGCTGATACTGTTGCTGGCGCACATGCGAGCGCGAATCTTTACTCGCTTGTCCAGTCGGCAAAAGCCAACGGTATCGATCCGTATCGGTACCTCGTCTGGCTGTTCGCGAAGTTGCCCTTGGCGAGCACCGCTGAAGACTATGCAGCGCTAACGCCGTGGAACATGACGTAAATCCCGATCAGCGCCCTTTGGTACACTGCCGCCAGGGCGGGGCCGGTGTCCACGCCGAGCGAACTCACACTGTAGAGAAGAAGCCCATGCTCAAGAATGTCACACGGACATGTATCCTACGGACGATATTAGGCCTGTTGAGCCTGCACATTATGCATCCAGCGTTGGCTGATGGCCCGTCATCCTATGACGACTGCATGCTCGTCGGTTTGCGCGACGCCCGCAGTCAGGTTGCATCGAACTATATCCAGCGCTCATGCTACGCACTGTATCGGAACAGCGAAATGCTGCTGCCGCGCGAGAAGGCGTACTACGAGTGCATACTGCAAAATATGCCCGGTGCCAGGGAGCAGTTCGCCATCATGCGGATCAATGCGATTTGCGAACGGCGCGGGCAGTTGTAAGTCCACGGCGACGCGAGATGATCACGACCGATTCACCCGATCGACACGCTGGATCTCCGGCACAACTGAACAGTTCGTCGCGAGCGGCTTCGTGCGTCGGTCGTCGCGTTTCTCGCCAATCACCGGCCGGCTCTTGAGGTCCTTGATCTCTGTCATCAGTGTCAGTGTGCAGGTGTCCACGCGGACACCTAGCTTCTGACCTTCTGCATCTCGACCGAAGGACGTCTTTTACTGACCGCTTACGGTCGTTAGACATACCGACGCGAAGAGTCGACAATTGAGTTTGATATGACGACGCAGGGGTTTACATCCGGCCAACAGCGCAGCCGGCCATCACAGGCTCCGACTGTGGATTTCCTGTGCCCATAGAATGATTCTGCGCAGACCGAGCGTAATGACCAACATTTGAGATACGGACAGTGTGGACTGAAAGAGCCGATTCGAAAGGTGCGCGCTGCTTCCAAACCGCTGTCACATGCCTCATTGCTGCGGCGTGGACCTACGGAGCGGTGAACGCCTATCTGACATCGCGAGCGTTCGAGAATGACTCGGCAGTTGTCGAGGGCCGCGTCCTACGGTTGGAGCCAGGCTCAAACGGTAATCTGAGTCCTCTCGTCGAGTATTCATACGGTGGCCGAAAGTACGAACGACTAATCCGAGACAAGGACGGCCGCTACAATCGCCACGCGTTGTTGAGCCTCAAGCTGCAAGTCCGACTAGTAAAATCATCGCCGGCCACCGCAATCGTCACTCGTTGGGAACGCCCTCCGATGGTTTGGCCAATGGCGCTGGGAGCCTTCATTTTATTAAATGTCGCTCTAGGCCTGACCGTAGCCATATGGCGGCGAAGGCGGTTAAGCCCGACGACATGCAAGTGACACTCGCCATAGCCGCACACGTTGAACGGCCGCTTTGGGGAAGTGCGAAGGACCGCTCCTGGTCGGTTATGCCTGTTGCATGAGTCGTGGGCCGGGGGCGAGCGGCGTGCCCGGTCGTGGGACGCAGTGCGGTCAATTTGAGCCGCTCGTGACGACTGCCTGAATCGCTAACAATTTCCGAATCGCTATTGACAGCTACGCTCCAGAACGGCAACTTCCGGTCATGAACTACGACGCGCGAAATTTCATGATGTGCACCATGACCGCCAATGGCGAGTCGTGGGAATCGTGACGTTCATACACCGTACACAGACTTCCTCAACGGCCCCGCCAGTCATGACGGGGCCGTGTCTTTTCCGCCGCTCCGAATTGCGTTGGCGCAAATAGGAGTGATTGCATGCAACACAGAGTACGTGTTTCCGTTCTTGGTGACATTGCCGACGTGCCGACTTCGCCGCTCGAACCGAGGAGCGCTGCATGCTGACGATACGAAAAGCCAACTGTGATGACGTGTTCGACTCGTGGGATATCCGTAAAACGTCGGTGCATGCTGCGTGCGCTAAACACTATCCCAAAGCAGCCCTTTCGGCGTGGGTTGACGGCACGCCGACCGACAAATGGGCCGGCGTTGTCGAATCTGACTTCTATGTTGCCGTCGATCAGGGATCGGTCGTCGGAACAGGGATGCTTACGCTCGAAAGCGGGCAAGTCGACGCGATCTTCGTCCGACCGTCTCATATGGGTCGCGGCATTGGACGCAAGATGCTGGATTTTCTTGAAGCGTTGGCCGCCGATCAAGGCCTTGGCGCAATGCGGCTCGATGCGACGCTGAACGCGGCCCCGTTCTATCGCAGTTGTGGTTGGTCAGGCGATTCGGCTTCGACGTACCGTACCGCGCGCGGACTGGAATTGGCGTGCGTGCCGATGACGAAGCTTGTCATCGTCGGCGGCTAATCGGCGCACTCCGTAGTGGGACGTAGTGCGGCCAAGAAGGCTTCGTGGCTCTGTAGTATTTTTTTCGGGGAAGAGAATCAGGTATCTTTCCTCTCGACTGACGAGCTAAACGACCCTTCCCGATATATTCATGCCTTTGGTCCAACTCAGTCGTGTAGTCCGCGCCGACGCTGCCGACTTAATCTCCGCCAATCGCGCGAATCAGGACTACCACCTACCGTGGGTCACCTCCTTCACGGACCAAGCGGGCTTTGATAACTGGTTTGCGCGGTGTCTAACTGGGCCAAACGTCGGTCTTGTGGCCCGAGAACAGTCTTCTGGGCAGATCGTCGGCGTCGTCAATATTAACGAAATTGTCGCGGGTGCTTTTCAAAGCGCTTATGTCGGCTACTACGGAATGTCGAGCTTTAGCCGGAAAGGGTTGATGACCGACGCGCTCGGAACCGCAGTTGACTACGCCTTCAATGACCTTGGACTGCATCGCCTCGAAGCAAACATACAGCCCGGAAACCAAACGTCGATAGCTTTGGTGCGCCGACTGGGATTTGAGAAAGAAGGCTTCTCACGACGCTATCTTCGCATCAACGGTGAATGGCGAGATCACGAGCGATGGGCGTTGCTTGCCGACATGGTAATCCACTAGCCCAATCTCTTTTCGCGACGTGTGCCACGAGCGGTCGCCGGTCTCGCCGCAAAAATCGGCGACAAATCGTGTCAATCATTCAAGGCACCGAGGATGCTAAAAATCATTTCGCTAACGCCTGCCGACTTCACGCGTTGGACAGAACATCTGAACCGGCAGATCGCTGAATCGGGGCGCGGCGGACGCCCCTTTTTCTCGCCTCTGGAAGCCGTTGACTTCGAATCACCTGACCGCCGCGCTCGCTTCGAAAAAGGTCTGACGACCGCTTTGCCTCAGCCGGCGTGGATGAGGGTGTGGGCGGTGGAAAGTTCCGATTCACGCTTCGTCGCACATCTTGACCTGACCGGCTCCAGCATACCGTCAGAGAAACATCGAGCTAGCCTCGGCATCGGCGTCGAGGAGAGCTTTTATCGGAGAGGCTTGGGGCGGCGGTTGATGCAGGGAGCCATTGAATTCGCTACGCGTAATGAAATCGAATGGATAGACCTATCTGTCTTCACCGACAACCACGCTGCGATCGGCCTCTATCAATCCTTGGGCTTTGAAGAAGTTGGACGACGCAATGACCGGTTTCGCATCTCGGGGCGCTCAGTTGACGACCTCACGATGACCCTACGGATCAAGAGCTAGATAACGGACAAGCGAGAATGGATAAGCGTGTACAGTCGTTAATCGACAGGTTGGCCGAACGGGACATACAGCTACCGCATGGTGACGTTCGAATTGGTGGCTTCGGTGACTCAAAAGCACTTTCAGATTCGCTCATCGGTCTTATTCTCACGGGCGCGAAGCATGGCACATCCAGCCTACTCTGGTCGTGGCAGTTCGACGGTGAGGAGGTTCCGAAGGTCGGAGATATCGAGATTGTGCTTGACTGGAGTGGTCGACCGACTCTGATTCGTCGAGCAACGAACGTGGAGATCATTCCGTTCGATTGCGTGCCCCCTGATTTCGCAGCAAGCGAAGGAGAAGGCGATCGCTCGCTGACGTATTGGCAACGGGAGCATTGGAGATTCTTCGTCGAAGAGTGCCAGCGAATCGGACGGACTGCCGATGTTGATAAATCCATGCCGATCGTGTGCGAACGATTCGAGGTTCTTTGTAAGCTATGGTGGCAACTTTAATATGGGAGCCTACAAGGCTCTCGAGAACGACTACGCGCGATTCGTTAATCGGGGTTATCAAGTAGATTTTGAACACACTCTAAGTGATTTCGATCCAGTGAACGGACGGCCTGCTTCAATCAGCGTCGACTATACTGTCAAGGATTCAACGGGGAACGTTTTGCGATCTTTCAATCAGAAATTTGATGATGCAGCAGGGCAAACTTACGTCAGAGGTGCGTATTGATGACAAATGATACGACAACCCCATTGGTCCTGGATGTGGCAAAGAGCGTTGTTTTGCTTATGCGTCAAATCGCACCAGCCTGGACGACAGCCTACTTGCGATTTTCGCTGCGAGACCATGTATCGCGGATTGCAAGCTCTTACGCGACTGCAGACGCGATCACGATCATCGAGGCCGGCAGGAACAAGGGAGCTTTTCGTGTCATCGGAGATCAAGGGCGACGGTTGCTGGAGTCGCTGGGGAAGGATCAGGGCACTTTCTTGTTCGTTGTTGATGCAAATCTCGACTACGATATCAAATTCGATTATGTCGATGAAAATCGATGGGAGATCAGCAAGCTGAATGGCGGAACTGGTATTCCAGAAGGGCTCTAGAAAACTGACTTGCGACTTCTGATTGGCTGCAAACGTTTTACCGACAACGTGATAGTCGCGGCTGTCCATGACAGGCTGGGTCATCGCTTGGAACCTTATCGCCAAACGGTTGCGCGCACTTCCTTGTCCTCAATGCCGGCAGCCGGCGATAAAACAACCATACTTCTTCATGCGAGATGCGAAGTGCCAACATTGCGGTCTTGCGCACCGCCTGCGATAGGAGTGCCTGCCGCCCGAATGTCCACTATGGATTAATCAGAATGTCGCTTCCGGGTCGGTTATGCCTGTTGCATAAGATGAGGACCGGGGACGAGAGGCGTGCCCGGTCGTGGGACGCAGTGCGGCCACTAAGCGTCATTCGCTTGTCTCGCGAGGTGGACAATTATGCGTCGCGTACGCCTCGGCTACCGGTCATTCGAGTTTATGCAATGCGAATGGAAGCTTCGCACGACACGCTAGCCGCCGCGACCGCCCCGCAATGCATGACTTCGGTTAACCGGAGATAGGTAAGAGGCCACGCCGTCAAGATTTGACGTTCGGTGGGGAGGCGACCCCTCCCGGTTAGTGCTGTTCGGCCATTGCGATGATTCGCAATTCGGTGCCGACGGCCACTCGGAGCGCGCGCCGGATACGTAAGCGTTCGCCGTTACTCGATACCGCCGTAACTGCTGCTGTCTGTACGTTAGCGCACGTAAGACCATATAGTTCGTTAAGCGTAAACGTTAATGCTTCTGTATGTAACGCGTTAACTATGCTTCCATCGTCACTCAGCTCCTATCTGAATTTGTTGGAATCCGTTTTTGGCAAATTTCTGGAAATTTGGCGCGACGGCGTATGCATATCAAATATCCGATGGACTGGGAGGGCAATATGAAGAAGATTGCGACTATCGGACTCTTTACGATTCTGTTGACCGCAAAAGCATTCGGTGGAAATTCGAATTCGCACGGCAACAGAATGGTCTTGCTTACTTACTGGGGAGACGACAAGATTGCCTTAGTCGATATTCAAGGGGATCCCGGGCACGAAGAGGTCTGGGCGATTGACACACTCAAAACCGCAGGCTGCGCGAAACCTTATGATATCCGTTCAAATCAGAAAGGCGACGAAGCCTACGTAAGTTGCAGTGGGTCCGACAAAATCGCGGTAGTAGATGTTCTCGCGCAGCAAGTGAAGTACACAGTAAAGACCGGACTTTCTCCTAGGGACTTGGCCCTGTTCAATTCAGATTCAAAACTACTAGTCGCAAACTCTGGCAGCGACACCGCAACTGTGGTCGATTTGAAGGCGCAAAAAAAGCTTTATGATTTCGATGTATCTTCTCAACCTTACGGCGTCGCCGTTACTAAAGATGGCAAAACGGCTCTCATAACAGGATGGGCCAGTGGCGATTTACACACCTTTCAATTGGGGGATTCATCTGCAAAAGAGATCGGTAAAGTTGATGTGGGCCTCCTGCCTTACACGGTCGTAATTCCGAATGATGGGGATAAGGCATATGTCGCAGCAAATGCTAGTCACGCAGTATCGATAGTCGATGTGCCCTCGACCAAATTACTCGCTCGGGTATCAGTCGGCAGAAACCCTTGGAGTCTAGCAGCGAGCCCGGATGGAAAACAGGTTTTGGTAACCAATAATCGATCAAATAACTTATCTCTGCTCAAGACCGGTTTGGCGCCGATGGCGGTTGGTAAGGAGCAGACGTTCATTGCTGCAGGAGCGCAGGAGCAACCGAACGGTGAAAGCGTTAATCGTGCCGCGAAGAATGCGTCCATCAGCTCAGACGGAAAAACCGGTGCTTTCACTGACCTGGCTAACAATCAACTCTGCATCGTGGACTTGGCATCCGGAAAAATAACGAAGGTTATAAATGTGGGAAAGGCGCCATATGGCATAGAATTCTTAAAATAAGAAGTAGACGTGGCGATCAGAGATATGAGACTGGCATTCGCATGGCACCGGCGAAGCGGCTACGTATTCTTAGTAAGCGTCTTAGCTGGCTTGCTTTCCTGTGAACCAAGTGGCAGAGGCGAGCCAGTGTACGCCAGAGGTTACTTTGGCGAGGCAATGTGCGGCTTGACAGAGGCGCAACGCGAGGCATTCGACAGAGGATCTCGACTTTTTGCGCAAAGTTGGAAAGCCCGTGCGAGCGGAATTTCAAACGCTATCAGTTGCGTCGCCTGCCACAGTGTGCCGGCTCCAGGCGGAGCCGGCATGAGTCTCAAGGCCTTAGTATCGACCACAGTGATAGCGGGTCAAACGCGAGTATTGCATAATCCTACCCCGTCGGATACACACATCGCTAAACGGAGAACACCGCCGTTGATGGGTATAGGGCTAATCGAAAATGCCGAAAATCTGAATAGCCTCGGTCACCGACGGCCTATCTTTGGACAACTTGCTGAGCGCACGACCCTTCGTTCGGTTGTTGCGCATGCTTTTGCTGCAGAACTTGGAGTATCGTCGATCGATGAGTGCGCGACTCAAATCGTTACAGATAAAAGCAAAAATTGTCGTGTGGATATCTCCGAGCGCGAATTAGAGGATGTAGTTAGCTTTGTTCGGTTTCTGGCCGCTCCTCCGCATCACGAACAACCGACAGCTGGATTGAGGCTGTTCGAAAAGAGCCAGTGTATTGCGTGTCATACAGCGACTTTTAACACTGGGAGGGACGCGCCGCCCCCCCTTCGGAGCCAAATTGTGACCGCATATACAGACCTTCGGGTACATGATATTGGATCTGGACTGAAAATTCGCACTAGTCCGCTGTGGGGATTAAATTCTTTCGGTCCTCCCTATATGCATGACGCGTCCGCCGATACAATTATCGATGCAATCTCACGCCATCTGGGTGAGGCCACTGAATCTCGAAGCCTCTTTTTCAACCTTTCGTCTAGTGATCAACGAACTTTAATTGCGTGGTTGAAAGGACTGTGAGTCGTATGGCGAGGCAATGAGGTCAATTAAAAAGAAAAGATCGACACAGCAAGGGGCGTTTATAACAGAGAAAAACGCTTAATTTCTTATTGTCGATCTACGTATTGCAGTGCCACAGAGAGTTGGGCCGGCCGCGTAGGTTTGCATTCTTGGTCGGTGCAGCGACGCCGCAAGTTGAAGCGACTACGTTCGCGAAGCACTCTGCAAATGCGTGGTCCACTGCTCTGCTGGAGGGATCGTCGCAGGAGGGTTGCAGAGCCAGCGGCGGTCTGTTGTGCGCACAAAGCGGCCATAGAGTTGAGAGACGACGGCCGACCGTTGCGGGTCGAGCTGAGCCGTCCACGGCCGGCGGCGGTCGGGCCATGAAGCGACGCTCGCCCGACAGTGACGGATGGCAGAAACTCGCCGCGTTTCGGCCATTTGCCCCTTTCAAAGACGGTCCGCAAATTGAGTTCATGTGCGGCGGCCATTATCGACCGTCGCGACCTCGCTACGCCGGCTTGCCGTGACCCTGGAATAAACCACGTCGACGTTTCATAACGCTCGAGTCTCGTCATTTTCGGCGTCCTTCGCTCAACCTGCGGCTCCAACGCAAAAGTAGGCGCGATGAACTAAAACGTAGACGTGGTTGCTCAGGCGGCGTTGTTGACCCAACGTTGAAGTTCCGCTCCGACAAAGCCGTTCTGACGCACGCGTCCCGTCATCCGTTCACTGGAGTGCGCATTATGAACTACGATCCCGCCGACACCGCGGTGGTGTTCACCGATCCACAAAACGACGTACTCAGCCCAAACGGGAAGAACTGGGGCGTCCTGGGCACAAGCGTGACGGAAAACCGGACCGTCGAAAATATGCTGGCAATCTTCAAGGCGGCGAAAACGGGAAAGTTCAGTGTTTTCATCTCCCCCCATTACTTCTATCCGACTGACCGTCGATGGCAATTTAATGGCCCGCTCGAGGCGGGCGAGTTCGAGACGGGAACGTTCGCACGCACAGGAGCGCTAAACCTGAGCGGGTTCGAAAAATCGGGTGCCGACTGGCTGGAAGAATTCAAGCCGTTCATCGACGATGGCGAAACTATCGTCGTGAGCCCACACAAGGTTTTCGGTCCACAGACCAACGACCTTACGCTGCAACTTCGGAAGCACAATGTGCAGAAAGTCGTACTGGGCGGCATGCTGGCCAACATGTGTGTCGAGGCTCATCTGCGCGATCTGATCGAGCAGGGTTTCGAGGTAGCCGTCGTCGCCGATGCCACAGCTGGGCCCCGCCATCCGACGTGGGGCGACGGTTATAGAGCCGCGCTGGTCAACTACGCGTTTCTCGCACATGCCGTCGTCACGACGCAGGACGTCGTGAAAGCCATGACGCAAAAATAGTTTCGATAGCGTTCTGGCCCTGCTGACATCGGCCTTTTCCGACGGCACATTTAATCGCAGCCACCGGTCACCTGGGCGAACGAAAGGGGCGGTTCGGCTGAAGCAACCAACCTCCGACCAGATTCGCGAGGCGTTCCATGGACTAATATCGACTGAACCCCCGATTAGAGCTACTCGAGGGGCCATTCTCGAAAGAGCAGGTTTTTGTCGAGTATCCAGCCGGAACAGACCGTTTGAGAGCGTTTTGGTGGAACTGGTTGAATCCCGTCCGGCCTATCTTGAACGGGTCATTTCTTGGCTTGTCACCTTGGCGTCGGAGCAACGGTTGGGTGACTGCGATGAAGCTATACGGACAGCTGAGAGCGAATTCGGGGAATCGAATTCATGAGCTCTGTTGATGGTTAGTCCATACGAGCTGCACCTGCAAGGGAGCAACGTGCGAACGGGAGACGTTCGCGGTGCGCTTTGCTCCCTAGTGAAACAGTTCACACGGCGCGCATCGAGTTTGTTGTCGTTTTAATAGTTATTGGCGATTGACTGGTGAAATCGATTGCGTGGAGGTATTTAGAAGAGTGTCGGGGACCTGGTTGCGGACGCAATGGTTTATGACGGAGATCGAAAACCGGCTCCAATCGGATACATCCCATACTTGACCTGGACGCATAGTGAGTTCTTGCGATGCAGCGCAAGCACTATTTGACCCTTTGCAATGGTGCTGGTGTAACGCCCACGGGGCGGGCTTTCCGCACACTCAGAGTGGCTGCATCCGTTCGAGCAGTATTGGGAGCAGCGCCTCGATGCACTCACTGAAATACTCGGCAAGGACACGCAATGACAGAACCCGGACTCATCCAGCTCACTCGCTTCATTCCGCACTCGCCGGCCAAGGTCTGGACTGCACTGACCGACCCTGCGATTCACGCCAGATGGTGGGCTGCTGGCGATGTGCGCGCGGTTGTCGGGCATCGCTTCATGCTGGATATGGGACCGTGGGGCCTGCAGCCCTGCGAGGTCGTCGCCGTCGAGCATGAACGGCTGTTGTACTATTCGTTCGCACCCGGCACGCTGAACACGACGATCACCTGGCGGCTCGAACCCGAAGGAAGCGGTACCCGCCTGTCACTCGAGCACAAGGGCTTCGACCTCGATTCGCCGCTCGGCAAGGCAGCCTTCCAGGGCATGGGCAAAGGATGGCCGGAGGTGATTCAGCGGCTTCAGGACGTTCTGGGCGTATGAGGCGCGATGGCGCGGGCGTTTGCCGCTAGTGCAGCGCCCATTATTGCCGCTGCGTATTACCTGGTAGTCCTACCAGCGACTTCGATTTGCCGGACAGGCCTGAGGCATCGATTGCCCCGCCGTTCGAACGGCAATGAAGTCACCCTTCGCGGGGTGCGTCACAGCGGATCGTCTTGGCATTGGCCCTTTCCACCGTCAGGTTGATCGAGCGTGCACCGGCCGGGCGCGTGCGGTGGCGCACGCCTGCGGGGATGGTCAGCAACTGACCCGCGCGCAACTCCGTTGTCCCTTCTTCAAAGTCAATGAGCAATACGCCCTCGATTCCGATGAACGTCTCATCGGAGTCGGGATGAAAATGCCAGAAGTACGGCACCTCCATCGCGCTGACATGAATGTCGTGATCGTTGACCGTCGTGACGACCTCATTGCGATAACCGTCGCGTAGGGCAGTCGTCATGGCCAGAAAGTCAGTAGGTTCAATCATGTGCTCGCTCCTGCCTTTGGGGTTGATGAGAACGCCACGCATCGAGTGTTCCTGCCACCGTTCCGGCACTTTTAGCGAAGATGCGCGGTTGCGTGAAAATATGACACGCCTGAACTCAGTCGTCGTCGCATGTGAACATGCTCCTGCATGTTGGACCGATTATGCGCAGCGACTAACACGTGAAGTTGCGTCATGAATTCACTTGTTTAGTAATTTCTGATAAACACAAAACGCCAACAGATAATCAATTGACGCGATTCAAATGTCTCGTATAGCATGACTTCCAGCCAGATACCACATGCCACATGGATAAACAGGATAACTAAACAAAACCAGATACGCGTAGTGATACTCAGGAGACAGCCATGATAGATTTACGCCGTCTTGCGGCCGCCACGATCATCATTGGTTCTTTGGCGGGTTGTGGAGGAGATAGTCCAGGCCAGTCCGGCTCCGCCGCTGTCGCGGCTGACCAGCTTAAGGCAGCAGCTCAGGTTAGTTCCAGTACCGGCTCCAGCAGTGCGAACGCGGCTGTCGCTGCCGCCGAGCAAATTCCCGTTTCCGATCATGGCACCATGCAATTGACGCGGTATGTCATCCCGCTGATCGGCACGTTGGCCAGCAACTCTCCCAACCCCGTGCCAGCAGGGCAGGCTGGCAGTGTCGTACCCGCGGCGGGCCTGCCGAACGGCATGGTGCAGTGGGCACCCGATACGAATACCACCTCGGCTCCCTCGAACAGCGCGGAGCCCGGTTCGCCGGCCGGTTACTACTACGACATCGGCTCGATCCAGAGTTTCAGTCTCACACATATGAGCGGTGCCGGTTGTTCGGGAAATGACGGCGAATTCCCCGTCATGCCGACGCTCGATGCCACCAGGCCGCTCGCGCAGACGTTTAGCCATACCAACGAGAAGTCGGTAGCGGGCGCCTATGCGGTACTGCTCGATAACCAGGTGAAGGTCGAGTTGACTGCAACCCTGCGTACCGGCTTTGGCCGCTTCACGTATCCTGACAATCAGCCTTCGACGCTCGTGCTCAACACGACGTATACAAACACGCAGACGAGCGTAGCCGGTTCGGTCGCGCAGGTCGACGCGAGAACCATTTCGGGCAGTACCACGGGAGGCCACTTTTGCGGTAATTCAACGAATGTTCCGGTGTACTTTTATGCGGAGTTCAGTCAGCCATTTGTAAAGACATCATCCTTTAACAATGGCGTTGCCGTGATGAATTTCGGAAAAGGCGCCACAGTATTGATGAAAATCGGCATTTCATATGTGAGCGTCGCAAACGCCAAAAATAATCTCCAGGCAGAAAATCCTTCATGGGATTTTGATGGCGTCAAGAAGGTTGCCGATGCGATATGGAATCAGCGCCTCAACACCATTCAGGTGAGCAGTAGCGATACCACGGCGTTGACGAAGTTCTACACGGCCTTCTATCACGCATCATGGGCACCGAGCGTATTCAGCGATGTGAATGGCCAATATATCGGCTTCGACCAGAAGGTCCATCAGGTCAGCGCTGGCCATGCTGCGCAGTACACCAGCTTTTCGGGTTGGGACATCTATCGTTCGCTGATACCGCTCAAAGCCACGCTGTTTCCTGAGGAAACGAGCGATATGGCGCAGTCGCTCGTCAACGATGCGGATCAGTGCGGGGCCATTCCACATTGGGTGAATGACAACGTCGAAGACGGCGTGATGCCGGGCGACGCCGGCTCGATTATCGTGGCGGGCGCGTATGCCTTCGGTGCGCGCAAGTTCGATACGGCGGGCGCCTTGAGGCATATGATCCAGATGGCCAACATTCCCGGCACCGCCTGCAACGGCGTGACGACCAACGGCGGGCGCGCCAGCTATCTACAGTTCGGCTACATCACGAACGGTGAATGGGGGCAGGCTTCGTCCACGCTGGAGTACGGCAGCAGCGATTTCGCGATCTCACAGTTTGCCGGAGCACTGGGCAACACGGCGATCCAGAAAATGCTGCGTAGCCGCTCGGGCTACTGGCAGAACCTGCTCAACACTTCCCTGACGCCGCCTCTTATTGCCGGACGCAACTCCGACGGCACGTGGATTCCGGAGAACCAGGGCAGCACCGACAACTACGTGGAGGGCAACGCTGAGCAGTACACATGGATGGTGCCGTTCAACCCGACTGGCTTGTTCGCGCAATTGGGCGGAAATACGCCGGTGGTGTCGCGGCTGAACACGTTCTTTACCGTGCTGAATGCGGGGACGACGCTGCCCAACTTCTATATGGGCAACGAGCCGACCTTCGAGGTGCCCTGGCTGTATAACTGGGCGGGTTCGCCATCGGGCACGCAGAATGTCGTCCAGCAGATCATGGCGAGCGCCTTTGGCACGGGGCCGAACGGTTTGCCCGGCAATGACGACCTGGGCGCCGTGTCGGGCTGGTATGTGTGGGGCGCGCTGGGCCTTTATCCGGAGATCCCGGGCGTCGGGGGCTTTGCGATCGGCAGCCCGCAATTCTCCTCGATCGTCGTTCATCTCGGCAACGGCAAGACGTTGCGCATCAATGCACCCGGCGCGCCCAGCGCGAATTATGTGCAGGGGCTCACCGTCAATGGCAGCGCTCACAATCGTTCCTGGCTGGACGTTGACGCACTCGCCAATGGCGCGACGCTGAACTTTGCGATGGGTTCGTCACCTTCGCAGTGGGGCGCGAACCCGGCCGATGCGCCTCCGTCCTACGGGGTGCCGGTCGCGCGCAACGTGGCGGATGCTTTCAACAACCACGGCATCAGCGCCGACGGCAGCACCGACACCGACGGCCTCGGTTCGGATTTCGACGGCTCTCTGTTCAGCTACTCGTCGACTGCATTGGCTGCGGCCGGCGCCGCGCCGGGCAAGCCGTTCGTTGTCGGCGGAGCAAGCTTCGTTCTGTCGAATGGACCGCTCGATAACGCGGTGGCGGTAGGACAGACGATTGCGATGCCGCCCGGCACGACCGGTCACTCGCTGGTTCTGCTGGGTTCGGCCAACAACGGCCCAGGCTCGGGAGCCGCGCTCGTGACCTATACAGACGGGACGACCACGCCGTTCACGCTCGCCCTTGACGACTGGACTCTCAATGGAGGCAGCGCGGCGCCGGTGGACCCGATCGCGTTGACCACCGGGTATCGCAATGGCGGCAACGGTTCGACCGACGGCGTCAAGACTTATCTGTTTGCGCAGTCGGTGCCGCTGACACCCGGCAAGCTGGTGGCGAGCGTGACATTGCCAAGGCAGTCCAGCGAAGGCAAGTTGCACGTGTTCGGTATCGCGGCAGCGCCTTGAATACGTTGGGCGTCGCGCAGGCGGCGCCCAACGTGAATCTTCCAGATGTCTGGTCGCCGTTCGGTGCGTTACAGGTGCGCAAGGTTCTCGAGAATATTCGCGACGTGCTGGCGGCGATGGGTGGGCAAATGACTGACGTGATTTCGCTCGTTTACTACGCGACGGCTACTGACGCTTTCGTGGCAGGCGCAGCGAAGAATTCATTTCGAATGTCTCCAGCCCGCGGAGACCGCAATGTGGCGGCTCGTGCAACGCTATACAGGGCGAGGTCCTTTCGCCAGACGCACGCACGAGACGGGCAACGACATCGGAATCCGCGAACGAGGGCAGCTCATCGCGATGGCAGGCGAGCGCATGCACATCGATGGTTACGTCGAGATTGTCACACGCCTTCGACAAGAACGGCGCGATAGCGCGCGCCCTTGAAGCGGTGCTGCGCGGCTTCCTGATACGCCGGGCTGTCGTACCACGCACGCGCAGCCTCAGTCGACGGAAACTCTACTATCACGACACCCTCGGGCGCTTCGCCCTCGAGAACCTGCTGTGGTCCGTAGGCAGCGAGAATCTTGACCGGATGACCTTTGAAGGTCGCACCCACATTGCTTTGGTAGATATCGAGCTCACTCTGATCCTGCGTGCTTTCCTTCGTGAAGACAATATAGGTCGCCATCGTGTCGCTCCTCAGGTTGTGTGAAGGTCCGCACGATGATGCCATGAAATCGTATCGGGCCTCGATACGCCGTGTCGGCACAGATGTCGTCCCATCACGGGTCGAGAGAGCCGCCGGATCGACGGCGCCTTAGTGTCATTTTCACGGCGACACTCCAAACAGCTGAAGAACCACGCCACGCAGCCAGCGATTCCCGGCCTCGTGATGATACCGGGCATGCCAATGTTGCCGGACGGCGAAACCATCCACGGGAATCGGGCACGAATGGACTGCCAGATCGTTGGCCTGCGCCAGGGTTTCGCCAATGTGGCGAGGCAGCGTGGCAATCAGATCGGTTGTCTGGACGATCGTGCCGAGCCCCAGGAACCCGGGCAGCTGCAGCACGACGTCACGCTCGACCCGCTCGCGCGCCAGCGCCTGTTCGAGCAATTGCGCACCCGTGCCCGATTCGATCGCGACGTGTCCCTCCGAGCGGTACTGCTTCAAATCGAGCCGCGCGCGAACGCGCGGATGGTGCCGATTCGTCAGACACACCCAATTCTGTTGATAAAGCTGTTGCTGGTAGATGCCGCCGCTTAGCCAGGGCACATAGCCGATAGCCAGATCGGCTTCGCCCGACTCCAGCGCCCGTTCCGTGTTGCCGTCGATTCCCGCTGCCTCGAGCCGGATGCCGGGCGCCTGGGCGCGTACGTGCGCGAGCAGTCTCGGCAGCAGCGTGATGTGGCTCGCGTCCGTCATGCAGATGCGAAAGCGCCGCTGCGCGGTCGCCGGATCGAACGTGATCTCCCACGCGGCGAAGCGCCTGAGCGATTCGAGAATCTCGCGGCAAGGCCCGATCAGCGCATCGGCCTGCGGGGTCGGCGCCATGCCGCCGGGGGTGCGGATGAAAAGCGGGTCCTGCAGATACTCACGCAGGCGCCCGAGCCAGATGCTGATGGTGGGTTGGCTTTGCCCCAGTTGCCCGGCAACGCGCGTGACGCTGCGCGCGTCATACAGAAGGTCGAACAGCTGTAGCAGCTTCAGATCAGGCAAATCGGTCGGCATCATGGCGTAGCGAGCATTATTGTCTGGTGCAATGACGTCATTGTAGTCATTGCATTGTCGATATGAGCGGCGACTCCTATCGTGTGCCTATACGTCAAGGAGAAACCCTGTGAAGATTGCAATTCTCGGCGCCGGTGCACTAGGTTGCGCGATCGGCGCCGCACTCACGGAAGGTGGCCACGAAACCTGGCTGCTGGACCGTTCGCCCGTCCATGTCGAAACGATGCTCCGCGACGGTCTGCAGGTCGACGACGACAAAGGCACGCGGCGCATCGCAGTGCGCGCCGCGACCCAGGCGAGCGAAATCGGCGCAGCCGACGTGGTGATCGTGCTGGTCAAGTCCTTCCACACCGACGCGGCGATGCGCGGCGCACTCGCGCTGATCGGGCCCGATACGCTCGTGCTGTCGCTGCAGAACGGCCTCGGGCATGAAGACGTGCTCGCCGATATCGTGGGCCGCGAGCGCGTGCTGGCGGGCAAGACGTATGTGGGCGGCGTGTTGCGCGGTCCGGGGCGTATCCAGTCGGGTGTCACCGGCAAGGCGACGTATATCGGCGAACTGGATGGCCAACTCACGCGCCGTGCGAAGACGATCGCCGAGGCCTTCAACGCAGCGGGGCTGCTGACCATCGTCAGCGACAACATCATGGGCACGATGTGGGACAAGCTGCTCGTCAACGTCGCTACGGGCGCGATTACCGGCATTACGCGCCTCACTTACGGCCAGCTCTATGACGAGCCGCTGCTGAAAGCGACGGCCCTCGCGGCCGTATCCGAGGCAATCGCGGCGGCACAGGCGGCCGGCATCAGGCTCTCGATGACGGACCCCGAGCAGGCCTGGACACTCGCGGCCGCAGGTCTGTCTCCTGCGTTCAAGACGTCGATGCTGCAAAGCCTCGAAAAAGCCTCGGTCACCGAGATCGATTTCATTAACGGTTCGGTGGTGCGCTGGGGACAACGGCTCGGCGTGCCGACGCCCGTCAACGCGACGCTGGTGGCCTGCATCAAGGGCATCGAGCGCGCGATGGCCGATGAAGCGCGCAAGGAGGCGACGGCATGAGCGGCTCGAAGGCTTACCTGGAGCATGTCGCGATCTGGGTGAACGACATCCGTTGGCATATCCGCTTCTTCGAAGACGTGCTCGGCATGACCATGCGCGAAGTCGACGGCACCGTCGACGCGCCGCGCCAGTATTGGACGCTCGGCGGTCTTCAGTTCATTCATGCGCCGCAACACGATGGCCCCGAAGGGCGCCTCGCGCATCTGGGCGTCATGTGCGAAGACCTCGAAGCCGCTTTGGCAGCGGCCCATGCCTTTGGCGTCAGCGAATTGCCGCAAGGGCGCAACTGGCTGCGTCTGCCCGGCGGCCTCGCCGTCGAACTGATTCAAGCCAAACCCGCGTCCTGTGTTGCGCAGGCGCTGATCATCAACCCGCGCGCGGAGGCGTAAGCATGACGATCATCGAGAAGTACTGGGACGACGCCCGCGAAGGCGACGAGTGCGTGAGCCCGAGCTACACCGTGACGAAGGAACGCATCCTCGCCTACGCCGACCTCACGGGCGACCATACGCCCGTGCATGTGAACGAGGCATACGCCAAAGCGAGCCACTTCGGCTGCCTGGTCGCGCATGGGCTTTTCGGTCTGTCGATTGCCGACGGCCTCAAGACACAGAGCGACTATCGCTTTCTGCCCGGTATGTCGCTCGGGTGGACGTGGGATTTTCTGCTGCCAATCAAGGTCGACGATGTGTTGCACGTGAAATTTCGCGTCGGCGCCATGCGGCCGAGCAACAGCCGCCCTGGCTGGGGCATCGCCGTGCTGCCCTCCGAACTGATCAATCAGGATAACCAGGTGGTTCAGCGCGGCGAACATCGTCTGATGGTGCTGCGTCGGCCGGGAGCGTACTGATGCAGGGCCGTCCTCTCGAAGGCATTCGCGTGGTCGACTACAGCCACTTCCTCGCCGGTCCCTACGTAGGCCGCTGTCTCGCTGCGCTCGGCGCCGAAGTCATCAAGGTCGAGCGTCCGGGCAGCGGTGACCCAGGACGCCAGCACGCGACCGTGCTGGACGGCCAGCAAAGCGGCTATTTCCTGCAACTGAACATGGGCAAGCGCGGCGTCAGCGTCAACATGAAAGATGCGCGCGGCAAGGAGTTCATGCGCCGCTTGTGCGATTCGGCGGATGTGTTCGTCGAGAATTACCGTCCCGGCGCGCTGGACAAGCTCGGACTGGGCTATGCCGAGTTATCCGCACGCAATCCGCGCCTCGTCTATTGCTCGATCTCGGCATACGGCCATACGGGCCCCGACGCGCATCGCGCCGGATTCGGGCTGATCGCGGAGGCGAAGAGCGGCATCATGCAGATGGTGGGCACGCCGGGCGAGCCGCCGCCGTTGCTGCGCATTTCGCTCGGCGACATGTACACGGGCATTCACGCGGTGGCGGCGATCAACGCGGCGCTGCTCGGACGCGCGAAGAGCGGCCGCGGCCAGCACATCGACATGGCGCTCTACGACACGCTCGTCTCGATGCACGAATACGCGGTGCAGTGCTACACGCTTCGAGGCGTGCTGCCGGAGCAGACGGGGCAAGACATGCCGACCTCGACGCTCTATGGCGTGTTTCGCGCCGCGGACGGCGACCTCGTGATCGCGGCACAGGTGGACGACGCGTGGAAGCGCTTCGCCGCGCTGATCGAAACGCACGGCGGGCCCGCCGGATTCGGCAGCGATATGCGCTTCTACGATAGCGTCGGCCGCAACACGCACCGGCAAGCGATTCTGTCTGTCGTGCAGCCGTGGGTCGCCGCGCGGCCCGTCGCGCAGGTGCTCGAACTGCTGGATGGCATCGATGTGCCTTGCGCAAAGGTGCAGCGCATCGACGAGGTGCTCGACGATCCGCAGATCCAGGCGCGCGGCATGGTGGTCGAGCAGCATCACCCGCGCTATGGAACGCTGCGTTTGCCCAACCTGCCTTTCCGCTTTTCTGATTGCGACACGACCATTCGCGACGTCGCGCCGGATCTCGGACAGCACAACACGGAGGTCGCGCAATCGCTCGGCTTTTCCGCTGCCGAGATCGACGCGATGCAATGCGAAGGCGTTCTCTACGCGAAGTGAGACACCATGACTGACCCGTATGCAGTGATCGGCCACCCGATCGGACACACGAAATCACCCTTGATTCACCGCCTGTTTGCCGAAGCGACGCAACAGGCGATGTCCTACGTCGCAATCGAAGGTCCGCTCGACCCTGACGATGGCTTCGCGAGGGCCGTGCGCCAGTTCGCTGCGGATGGCGGCAAGGGCATGAACGTCACCGCACCGTTCAAGCTCAAGGCCTTCGCGCTCGCCGACGCGCGCAGCGAGCGCGCGACACTGGCGGGTGCCGCCAATGCGCTCAAGTTCGAGAGCGGCCGGATCGTTGCCGAGAATTTCGACGGCATTGGCTTGTTGCGCGATATCGAAGTCAATCTTGGCGTCCCGCTTGCCGGCAAACGCGTGCTGATGCTCGGCGCGGGCGGCGCAGCGCGCGGCGCGCTGCTGCCGTTTCTCGCCGCGGGGCCCGCCGAACTGGTCGTCGCCAACCGCGATGTGTCCAAAGGCTGCGCGCTGGTCGCCCAGGTCGGCTCGCGCGGTACGGGCTTACGCGTCTGCGGCTATGGTGATCTCGCGACGCGAGGCCGCTTCGACCTTGTGGTCAACGCGACGTCCGCAAGCTTGACGGGCGACCTGCCACCCGTCCCTCCGGGCGTGTTCAGCCCGGAGGGCACTGCCTACGAACTTGCGTACGGAAAGCGGCTCACGCCGTTCCTGCGGCTCGCGCGCAACGCCGGCGTACACGGTGTCGCCGACGGCGTGGGCATGCTGGTCGAACAGGCGGCCGAAGCCTTTGCATGGTGGCGCGGCGTGCGGCCGTTGACGGCCGCGGTCATCGACCGCCTCACCGTGCCGCTCGACTGAGTGCCCTGTAATCCGCCGGATTCGCAACATCTGGGGGAAGAGAATCCAGCGGGGACAGCTCGGTGCCGTTGGGGAGGATGCCCCTGGCGATCACGCGTTGCAGCACCCGGGAGCGGTAGGGCTCGTCACCATCGTCGAACTTGCCTGCGCGGTTGTGGTGGATTGCGCAGGACTAGCCCGACTGATCCGGGTGGGATGCCGGTGGTGAAAGGCCGAGTGCTGAAACTGACGGGTCGGGAAAGCTAGTTCTCCACCTTTTCCGATTCAACCACTATGTCCAGCACGTACGCAATCGCTGGTCCGTCGGCGGGCGGGTTCTTGATGGTATAGCGCTTGACGCGCAGTACATCGCGCATTCCAGGCGTATGGGCATAGCCTTCGATTTCCTGATACAGCGGTTGCCATGCGCCAGGTGTTCCGGTTGGCAAACCGTGCTCGTCGAAGTGGCGCTCACGCACCAGCAGACATTGCTTGTCCGGAATGAGCGGATGGTGGCACTGCACCGATTGCGCGGCCACTTCGAGGAAGGTCGTTTCACCCGGTCCGCCGAAACGGGTCTGAGCAGTGGGCACGCCGATAAATGTCAGCGTGTCGCCGCTATCCGTAACCAGTTGCATGCGGGGGGTATCGCCACGGGCCAGCAGGCTCACGTCGAGGCTGCCATGCAGGCGCCTGGCAATGGCGTCGTCGAGGGCGGCGCGAGCGGCGTCAGGGCAAGCCATCATGGTGCTCACCATCTGGCCAATCTGCAGCCGTCCTTTCTTGACACTGTAACTGGCGCCCATATTGTTGCAGCTATTGACTACGTTTAGCCGGTCGGCGCTGAAGTCCAGTTGCACGGGCTTTTCTGCACGGGCAAACAACGCATCAATGCGCATGCCTTTGCTGTCAAACGCGTCGCCGAGTTGCCAGTGATACTGACTGAGGATCCCAGGTTCGATCGCCGGTACCGCGCTCGCGCCGGCAGCAGTCGACGCGCTCGTTGAAGGCGCCGGGCTTTGCGCGTCGGGTATTTGCGAGCATGCGGCAAGGGCGAGGAGCAGAAATAGCAGGTTGCATTTCACGGCGGTACCTCAGCTGGTTCGGTGGATGTTTCAGGCAGCTTGTCGCGTTGAAAAAGCTAGCGACGTAGTCCGATTGCCAATGGGGAGACCAGAAGAGCTAGTGAATGATACAACCACGGGGCGTGGCGCATTGGATCGGGCGTGGCTCGCCACGCCCGGGCGAACGCGGCGACGGTCAGTGCATGACGGGCGCGTTTCGTGGCTGTTGACGGTGGCGCGAACGTCGGCCCGATCAACTCAACGATGCCAGCAAGATCGACAGCTTGCGGATATGCGCCTTGAACGCTTCGGTCATCTCGCGGTGATGGCCGTCACTCAGATGCGGCGCTTCGGCTAGCTCGACCTGGCGGTGGAACTCCTCGGAAACTTTGCGCCGCTCGTCGGGCGGGAGTACGCGGATGAGGGACACCATCAGTAGTTCCTGCGCATGGATGATACCGAGCACGGATTGTTCGTTCATGTCGACCTCCGTCTGAACGCGGCGATGCTAGCGGCTGAATAGCAGGGCAAAGCGGGCAGGTGACGTCAGCACCGGGCCGGCGCGCTGTCTTCGATCCATCTTTTTGCCCTTCCATACTAGCGCAAGGATCGAGTCATCTGCACGCCGGCTGACCCGATGAGCCGCGAATCCAGCAAGGGCGTTTCCATCCCCGGTTTTGCCTGTCTGGACCCTCTCGGTGAGATATCGCACCGACAGTCAGCCACCGCTATTCCATTCCATTTTCTGCACGCTGATGCCGGGCTGATTGGCTAGCGCTTCTCGTTCGGGCAAGAACTGGAAACCATGTCGGCGATAGAGACCTACAGCGCGGGCGTTGTCTGGTGAGACTCTCAACACGACTCTTCGCTGTCCGCGTTCAATCGCGCGCGCCTGGATTGCATTGACCAGGCGACTTGCAATTCCCAAACCCCGGCACTTCGAATGAACCCACATGGCAATCAGGTTGTATTCGCGCGTGCGGCTTATCGCATCGCCGATAAGACCGACTGCTTGCCCTTGCACCATGGCTACCAGATATTGCGGCTGCGTCTGACCTGAAGCGCATTCGCGCCATTGCTGCTCGCTATACGCAGCCGCGGTGGCGTAATTCAGACCGAACGCCGTTGGGCTGTCAAGCAGCGCGGCAAGGAGGACCGTCTTCAAGATTTGCCAGTCTTCTTCCGAGGTCGGGCGAATTAGAACGGGGCTCGACTCTGTGGCCATCAGGATGCTCGGGAGTGGGAGCCCGCGCGGCGCGAAAGTATGAAGCCATGCCGGCTCAACACTGCTGATGATTGTCTGCGGTTTACTCACGTCCGGCCCCGTTTCTTGCGCGAGCCGTACTGGCTGCTGGTTGACGCTTGAGTGCGTCGACATGACCCTGAAAGAAGAAGGGGCCGTGCCCTTCGGTTTGCTGCACCGTTATAACGGCAGGCTCGCCCGGAAGTTGATGGTGACCGGGCAAGCAGGCGTCATCGTCGCCCGCAACCGCTACGCTATCCTGTTTCGGATGCAGAATGCCAAAAAGCCCGCAACACCGGTGCGCAAGATCGAGGAGTTCATCGGCATGCTGAATCGCGGCGAAACCATTTATCCTCAGACCGGGAAGTTCGACAGCCTCGGATAATGCCGCGCTCCCGACCTGGATGGCGATCGATGCTGACCGACGCCCTGATGGTCGTCGTAATCGAACTGTTTTGGCAATGGAGGTTCCAGATGGAATCCGATGAACGCGCTATTCGTGAGGTGCACACAACCTGGATTGATGCAGTCAACGCGGGCGATCTTTTCCGCTTGCTCACCTTGATGGCGGACGATGTCGTGTTTTTAAATCCGGGTCGAGCGCCCATCGGCCGGGAGCGATTCCACGTCGGCTTCTCGGCCGCCCACCAACAATCCCGGATCCGCTGCATCAGCGAGTTGGAAGAGGTCGTGATCGTCGGCGAAGTCGCCTACACACTGTGCCGGGATTCCTTATCTGTGACACCGCGCGCCGGCGGAGAAGCAACGGAGCTGGCCGGTCATCGGATGACCCTGTACCGCAAACAGCCCGATGGCCGCTGGCTTCTGGCCCGCGACGCCAACACGCTGTCCCCGGTGGCACGCTGAGGTCGCAGGAATCGTCTCACTCGATCTGGCAATTCCATCGAGCATGCAGTGCAACGGTCGCTGAGCGACTCTGTGCCGCCGCTCATTCGTCGGGCGATGGCCAAAGATTGGCAAAGCCAGTAAGTCCAACCGGAATCGGGGCATCGGCTTAAGGCCACCAGGCGTACTATCATGATCGGGAGATGTATTCATCAGCGCAGGAGCACATCATGACGTCGAATCCATCCAGTGAGCCGACCGGCACCCCCCTCAACCCCGCGCCAACCTCCGCCGGCACAACGCGGCAGCCCGATCCAAAGGGCCTGAAAAATCCGGCCCCGGACGACCTTCCTGACGCCGACGCGGCAGAGCCCGAGCCTCACGAGCATCTCCCGTCCAGAAGCGACGACAACTGATTCAACACCTCAGGTACCGACACTTGCGTGCCGGGAGCGATGGCACTGTCCCGACAGACTCCGGCCCCTCGCTTGCTCGGCCTCTCAACGACCGCTCGCAAGGTATTACCTCCGCGTCACGGATAGTCCTGACTCTGTCTGCAAATTGTCGGGGCCCACGGCTGCGGGTGTGCCGCACGACGACCGTCACGCCTGAGCTGCGGCGGGCAGCGGAGATCCGCCAGGAGCGGACACTGGAAGTCGCGACAGAAATCCTGCGACAATCAGCCAATATTCGAATATTGAGAGCGTCGAAAATGCTGATTGCCTTCGGGGGACTACCGGGCACCGGAAAAACAACCATAGCGCAAACACTTGCTCGCAAACTGGCCGCGGTCTATCTGCGCATCGATACGTTGGAACAGGCATTCATCGAGGCCGCGGGCGCAGCGGCGGATATCGGACCTGCCGGATATCTGGCCGGATATGGAGTTGCGAAAGATAATTTGCGCCTTGGTTTGACCGTCGTCGCCGACTCGGTCAACGCGTTGCATATGACGCGCAGCGCCTGGCGAAGTGTCGCGCTCGAAGCCGGTGTTCAAATCTTCGAGATTGAGTTGGTTTGTTCTGATACGACGACGCACCGTTTGAGGGTCGAGGGACGGCGAGCCGATATTCCGGGCCACAAGCTGCCGACGTGGAAGAGCGTGCTTGAACGCCAATATGAAGCATGGGCATCTGAGCATCTCGTTGTCGACACAGCTAACGTTTCTGTCGAGCAGGCCGTCGACGCCATCATCCACCGCCTTTCGATGTCATCTCCAGAGGGGCGATTGCTTTAGCGTTCGAGAAAATACATTTCTCCTGGACATCAGGGGATCGCACGAGGGCTTCAACGACCGCTTGGACGCAACGCAGCTGTTTTTTGTGCGTCGAGACTACGCATGCGCGAGCAGCGCGGGGAATGCGCACATCTTCATCTTCCGTGCACCGCACTATCAGTTTCCTTAATGATAGCCCGTGCCTGATTTGATTTCCTGAATGTGTCACTACACTCGTCTTCAGCGATACGCCAATCTCGATGGCTATCCAGAGTTTCACTCTTCCAATCTGGAGACATCCCGTGAAACACAACCGCGCTCATATGAGCAACGACTTAGGCCGGCTTCTAGCCGGGCTTGCACTCTGCCTGTTCTCAGTGGCCCCGGCCATGGCGCAATCCACATCCCCCGATAAACTGCCCCACGTAGCGGTGCTGGCAACCGGCGGCACGATCGCAGGTACCGCGGGCAGTGAGACGCAGACGACGGGCTACAAGCCCGGCGTCCTGACGGCCGATGCGCTTCTCAGATCAGTCCCGTCACTGGGCAAGATTGCACAGGTGTCCGGCGAACAGATTTCGAATGTCGGGAGTGAGAACATCACCAACGATATCCTCCTGAAACTGGCGAAGCGCGTGAATCAGCTTCTCGCTCAGCCGGACATCGCAGGTGTCGTGGTGACTCACGGCACCGATACCCTCGAGGAAACGGCCTATTTTCTCGATCTCGTCGTCAAGAGCGACAAGCCCGTGGTAGTCACCGGATCGATGCGTCCGTCGACGGCCATCAGCGCCGATGGTCCGAGCAACCTCCTGCAGGCAGTCACGGTTGCGGCCTCGCCGGAGGCGCGTGGCCACGGCGTCATGATCGTGCTGAACGACCGGATCGGCTCGGCTCGCTACACCACGAAGACCAACGGCACGACACCGGATACGTTCAAGGGAAACGACGCCGGCTACCTGGGCACGCTGGTGGACGAGGTTCCTCACTTCGAAACGTCCGTGCTGAAACGCAATACCACTGCAACGCCATTTGACGTGTCGAAGCTCGATTCTCTGCCGGAAGTCGATATTGTCTACGGCTATCAGAATGACGGCGGCTACATCTACGACGCCGCAGTCGCGCACGGAGCAAAGGGCATTGTCGTCGCAGGCGTTGGAGCAGGCAGCGAATCGCTTCTCACTCTTCCGTCCATCAAGAAGGCGATCGCCCAGGGGGTGATTGTGGTCCGCTCTTCCCGCACCGGGGGCGGCTTCATACCGGAAGATCCGGCCTATGTGGGTCTTCTCGGTGACGATCTGAACCCCCAAAAGGCCCGCATTCTGCTGATGCTCGCGCTGACGACGACCAAAGATCCGGCGAGTATCCAGGCAATGCTCCACGAGTTTTGAATGGCTTTTGCCGGCTCAGGGCCGGTGAAGATGATTCGTTCAGGCGCGACGGTGCTGCCAAAGCACACCGCCGCGCCGCATGTCGTTCCATGAGGCCCGAAGCCGGACCCGGCTCGAGCCTCGACCGGTTGGCGTACGTTGAACTGCCCCACTTCAACCTCCGCGTGACATAGTATTAGAGTTGCTGATACTGACACCGGATATGCTGTTTTCTTGAATCCGAGTCCCTACACTGGTTTCAGAAGGCGCAGGCAGGCGCCTCGCTGACAACCAGAGTCCAGGAGACGAAAGTGAGCAAGCCGATATTGATGGAGGACGTTCCGCTGCGCGGTTTCCACTTGCGCGTGGCGTTCAGCGGCACAGGCGGACAGTTCAGCGACGGTTTCGTGCTGGGCATCATCGGCATCGCGGTGAGCATGGCGGCGGGAGCTCTGCACCTGAACGCGCTCTGGATGGGCGCACTCGGTGCGGCGTCCCTTGCCGGCTTGTTTTTTGGCAGCATGTTTGCCGGGCCCGTGGCGGACAGATATGGCCGGCGCACCATTTTCGCCTTCGACATGCTGCTGTTTGCGGCGATTTCTGCAGCGCAATTCTTTGTGACGTCGCCGACCCAGCTGCTGGTGTTGCGCGTGCTGCTTGGTTTGATTCTCGGCGCCGACTACGTCGTAAGCAAATCGCTCGTCACGGAGTTTTCCCCACGCCGCTATCGCGGCCGTCTCCTGAGTGTGCTCGCAGCAGCCTGGGCAGCGGGTTACGTCTGCGCGTATCTCGCGGGCTTTGCCATTCGCGATATCGGCCCCGACGCCTGGCGGATCATGCTGGCTGCGAGTGGACTGCCGGCACTGCTCATTCTCCCGTTCCGGCTCGGCGTACCCGAGTCGCCCATGTGGCTGATGAAGCGCGGCCGGAAGGACGAGGCACTGAAGATCATCCGTGCAAAGTTCGGTCCGGAGACCATTCTGCCCGCACCGACAGCCGCGCCCGAGCGACGTCGTGGTGCGTGGTCGGAACTGCTCTCGACCCGTTGGAGAAAGAACACCCTGGTCGGCTGCGTTTTCTACACGTGCCAGGTCATTCCATACTTTGCGCTCGGTACCTTTTCGCCGAAGGTACTGCAAGCCTTGCAGGTCAAGGACGGCTTTGTCGGTGGACTCGTTTATAACGTGCTGCTGTTCGCCGGAGCGATCTTTGGATTGCTAATCGTCGACAGACTCTCGCGCCGCGCGTTTCTCATTGGTAGCTTCTATCTCGCAGCGATCGGACTGGCGGTGCTCGCCTACGCCGGATTCGGTCCGCTCGGCACAATCCTCGCATTTGGCATTTTCGCCTGTATTCTCTCGGCCGCCGCGAACCTCGAATTCGTCTATCCGCCAGAGCTTTTCCCGACCCACCTGCGCGCGTCAGGCGTCGGGCTCGCCGTTGCCTCCAGCCGCTTCGGTTCCGCGATCAGTACGTTTCTTCTGCCCGTGGCCGTGCAACAGGTTGGCATTCACGCAGCGCTCGGCGTGTGCGTGGCCGTATTGGTGTTCGGCGGCGTGTTCTGTCATTTGTTCGCACCGGAAACCGGCAAAGAGAGTCTTTCGGATATGGGTTCTGGTCAGGGCAGCAACGAGCCGGCGGCGGACGGCGCACCGAACGTGAGCCTGCATACAGCGGGACATCGCCACTGAAGGCCTGGCGTGTGACGCTCCCACGTTGGCGCACTCGTGGCAACGTCTGCTGACAGTAACTATGGGAGAGTTCATCGTGTCGCTCAACAAGCCGATCGATATGTATGCGGTGCAGGTCTTCGTCGCAGTGGCGGAGGAAGGCAGCATGTCCGGGGCGGCCGCACGCATGGGCATTTCCCAATCGGGTGTCTCGCAGATCGTCCGCCAGCTGGAGGACGAACTGGGGGTCGTGCTGGTCAATCGTACGACCCGTCCGCTCGCGTTGACGCCATACGGCATCGCATTGAGGAACCGCGGAGCGGTGCTCAGCGAGGAGATCGCCAATCTGAAGGCCCAGGTCGTCGAAGCGGGGCGCGGCATCAAGCCTGATCTTCGCATCGGGTTTGTCGACTCGTTCGCTGCTACCTGCGGCTCGGCTCTTACGAAGCGGCTGCTGGAGAAGGTATCGCAACTGTCGATCCGTACGGGATTGAGCCCGCAGCAAGGCGAGGCGCTGCTGCGGCGCGACCTGGACCTCATCGTCACGAGCGACGCGTTGATCGACGCCAATGACGTAGTGCGCTTCCGGCTCCTCTCCGAGAAGTACTTTGTCATCACGCCGCGGGATTTCCGCAAGTCGGTCCGCACCGTGGAGGACATCCGGGCCCTGGCGGACGCATTGCCCATCGTGCGCTTTAACCGCAAATCGCAGGTCGGCATGCAGATCGAGCGCTATCTGCGTCGAATTGAAGTGCGTACGCCGACGAGGCTCGAGCTCGACAACGCCGACGCGCTGACATCGATGGTGGCCGAAGGCATCGGCTGGGCCGTGACCTCGCCGATGTGTCTGCTTCAGGGTGCGGCTTACGCGGATGGAGTGACTCGCCACGTTGTCGACAGACTGGGCCTCGAACGGTCGCTGTATCTGGTAGCGCGGCGCGACGAATACAGCGCGTTTTTCGAAGATGCATGCGACACGGCGTCCGAAGTGATCAAAACATCGTTCCTCCCGCGAGTGAAAAAGGCTCTCGGTCAGGAAATTGAACAACTGATTGATATTGGAAACAGGAACTCAAATGAACAGTCAAGCCAAAGCTGAAACGCGTACCGAACGCGATTACGTTGGTGAAGTCGAAATTCCGGTCGAGAAATTGTATGGCGTCAACTCGGTGAGGGGCGTCGACAATCTGACGGTTTCTCCTCTCAGCATTGCTCACTACCCGGCGTTCGCGGTGGCTTTCGCGCAGTGCAAATGGGCGGCCGCGCTCGCGAACCGGGACACCGATGTCATCACGCCGGAACAATGCGACGCAATCAGCCGTGCGTGTCAGGAAATCATCGAAGGCAAGTTTCGTGACTCACTGATCGTCGATCTGCTCGAGGGCTCGGGTGGAACGTCGACGAACATGAACTTCAACGAGGTGATCGCCAATCGGGCGCAGCAGCTTTTGGGTCACGCGCCGGGCTCGTACGACGTGATCCATCCCAACGATCATGTCAACCGCTCGCAGTCCACGAACGACGTGTATCCCGCTGCGCTGAAGATTGCGACCTACGCAATGCTCGGACCGCTCATTGCGGAAGTGGAAAAACTGGCTGCGCAGTTCGATCAGAAGGCTATCGAGTTTGCCGACGTCCTTCACCTCGGCCGTACCTGTCTGCAGGATGCGCAGCCGATGCGTCTCGGTCAGCTTTTCGGCGGTTACGCGTCGCTCACACGACGTCTCGCGGAAGAACTGATGGCGGTTCGCGACAAGCTGCGTACGCTGCCGCTCGGTGGTACGGCTATCGGTACGGGATTTGGTGCACCGGCCGGGTATCGAACTGCGGTCTACCGGCACCTCGCGGATATCGCAGGCGTCGACTATGTCGCGCCGGCAAACTCGTTCGACGCGATGCAGAACATGGACGTGTTCTCGCGCGTTTCGGGTGAGCTTCGCACCTGTGCGGCGTCCATTGCGAAAATTGCATCGGACCTGACGGTGCTCTCCTCCGGTCCCGTGGGCGGAATTGGGGAGTTGCGCTTGCCGGAGGCGCAGGCCGGCTCGTCGATCATGCCGGGCAAGGTGAATCCTGTGCTGCCGATGGCGATGATCCAGTTGAGCTTTGCCGTTATCGGCAATGATGTCGCAGTGGCTCAGGCGGTTCAGTATGGAGAACTGGAAATCAATCACTTCGAGCCCGTAGTGGCCTCCCGTGTGTTCGACAGCATCATGCTGCTGACCAACGGCATCGAGAGATTCACGCAGAAGTGTATCGCCGGCATCACCGCCGACGGTGCATGCAATGAGCGACACCTGATGGACTCGATGGCTGTGGCCACAGCGCTCGTGCCGAAGCTTGGATATGCTCGTGTCAGCAAGCTGGCGCGACAGTCGGTTGCGCAAGGTCGGCCACTCGTGCAGATTCTCGACGAATCCGGGCTGCTTTCGCGCGACGATACCCTGTCGCTGATCGATACGGCCTCGTACCCGGTATTCGAGCCGAGGTAATTGACCCTGGATTGAGGCAACCTGGACCCGGCCCGGCGACCGCACTCAGCACGCCCTCGGAATACCGCCACACTTGTTACTCCCGACTTCCGATTCCCGGTAGCAAACTACTCACGTCACCCAATGAGCGACGCGTAGCGGACGCAATCGCGCCGCAGGAATTTGCCCTATTCAGGAGGTCGCAAAAGCCATGAGTTCATCAGCCGAAAACGGAAGGAAAGGCGGCCAGCCCGCCATGGCCACTCCACCGGTCGTCTCATCGCAAGCGTGGGAAGCAGCGCGCCAGCAGTTGTTAGTAAAGGAAAAGGCGCTGACCCGGGCTCGAGACGCCCTGGCCGCCGAGCGCCGGCGAATGCCCTGGATGGCGGTGGAGAAGGCCTACGCATTCGAAGGTCCCGCGGGCAAGCTCAGTCTGCTGGATCTGTTCGACGGCCGGCGTCAACTGATCGTCTACCGCGCTTTCTTCGAACCGGGCGTGTTCGGGTGGCCCGAGCATGCCTGCCGGGGCTGCTCGATGGTGGCGGATCAGGTCGCCCACGTCGCTCACCTGAACGCCCGCGACACGACGCTCGTCTTCGTCTCGCGTGCGCCTCAGGCCGACATCGCGCGACTGAAGGCGCACATGGGCTGGCAGATGCCATGGTTCACCATTACGGACAGCTTCGACGCCGACTTCGGTGTCGACGAGTGGCACGGCACGAACGTGTTCTACCGCGATGGCGAGCGCGTATTCCGTACGTACTTCATCAACAATCGCGGCGATGAACAGATGGGGGGCACCTGGAACTACCTCGACATGACGCCGCTGGGTCGCCAGGAGCTCTGGGAGGACTCGCCCGAGGGCTATCCCCAGACCCCAACCTACAAGTGGTGGAACTGGCACGACAGCTACACCGCAGACGCGCCGCCCGACAAGAAGTGGGTCGAGGTATCGGATGCAGGCGAGGCTGCGTTCCGCAAAGAGCACAAGGAATGAACGCCCTGGGCGAAGCGTGTTCGGCCGTATGCATGCCTCAAGCAGCAAGCGCTGCATCGACGGCAGCCAGGTATTGCTGGAAGCCGGTCTGCAGCAGCACGGTGCGCACGCGCGCGAGCTCGCCTCGCGCGGCATCGTCGGCGGGCGCCTGCAGGACGCGCGCTAGCGCGCGTGCGCGTGCCGCGAACAGCTCGGCCCAGGGCAGCGGTTCGTGCCGCGTGTAGTCCTCCAATGCGCTCGCGTAGCGCAGCACGCCGGCCGGATCGCGGGCCGCCAGCATCGCCTCGATCGCGTCGCGGTAGAACCAGAGATGGTTGTGGCCGACCGTGCCGAGGCGCAGCAGGTCCGCGCCTTCTGCGAGCAGGCGCGTGCGCTCGTCATGATCGTCGACCGCGCGGGCGAGGGCGCTCAGATTCTTCGGCGCGGAGAATTGCGTGCCGACCTCGCGCGAGATCGCAAGCGCCTCGCGCAGCGCATCGACGGCTTCGCCGCGGCGTCCATCGGCGAGCCAGACACGTCCCTGCATTTCCAGGTTCTGCGCTTCGAACCGGCGCGCGCCCAATTGCCGGATCACGCGCTTTTCCTGCTCCAGATGGACCTGCGTAGCCGGCATATCGCCTAGTTCGTAGCAGGCGAACACGCCGAGCGTCTCGCCCAGCAATTGCGCGCGCGGCTGCCCGATCAACGCGGCGGCGCGAACGGCGGCAACGGCGTCTTCGCGCGCCTGCCGCGGCTCGTTCAGGTAGATGCGGCTGAAGCCCTGCATCGACAGATTGGCGACTTCGATCCGGCCGCACCCGTGCTCGCGGCTCAACGCCACGCAATCGCTGAAATGGCGGAACGCGGTCCGCATCCGCCCTTGCGCGTAGGCGGCATCGGCGAGGCCGCCGAGCGCGCGGGCCTCGGCCTCCGGCAGGCCGAGGCGGCGCGCATAGTCGAGCCCGCGTTCGTGTTCGGTGCTGCAGGCATCGATCTTGCCGAGCGGGAAGTAGATGTTGCCGCGCAGATAGTGAAGGCTCGCGAGTTCGGCCACCCGGTCATCGCGCTCCGCGATCCGCTGCGCAGCCTCGATCAGGTCCAGCGCTTCGTCGAGGCCTTCGCTCACACGCAGGCCTTCCGCAAGTCCTAGCTGGCAGCGGCACAGACTGGCGTCGTCGGGGGCGGCTGCGAGCGCCGCGCGCCAGGTCGCGATCGATCCCGCGATGTCGCCGAGGTCGCGCTGCAGTTCGCCCTTGCAGCAGCTCAGGCTGTGGCGGTCCGTCTCGCTCTGGGCAATCTCGAGGCCCCGCTCGGCGAGGCGCAGCGCGGCCTCGAGCAGGTGCGCCGTGCGCTGCGCGAGCGCGGCGGCGAGGTAGGCTTGCGGCGCGCGTTCGTCCTCGGCGCGGTCGAGATGCTGGGCGTGCAGCGTGGGGTCGCCGTGCGCGAACCAGTCGGCCGCGCAGCGGTGCAACTCGCGTCGGCGCGCACGCAGCAGCGTCGAATAGGCGCTCTCCTGGATCAGCGCGTGGGCGAACAGAAACTCTTCGCCCTCCGGCAGCACGAGCGCATTGGCGAGCAGGCCGTCGCAGACGTAGCCGGGGTCGTCGATGAGCCGTCGCAACAACGCGATGCCGAACCGCTGCCCGATCACGGCAGCCGCCTGGAAGGCCAGACGGTCGCGCGGCGCGAGCCGGTCCATCCGCGCGAGCACGAGGCTGCGGATCGAACCTGGCACGGCGTTGCCGCTGCCTTCCTCGGCGTTGCGCAAGAGCTGCTCGAGGAACAGCGGGTTGCCGCCCGCGCGCTCGATGCAGGCGAGCGCGACCCGTTGCGTCGCGTCGATGAAGTTGCCTGCGAGGCTCAGTGCTTCGTCCTGGCGCAAGGGCCCGAGGTCGATCGTCGCGAACGGGATGTCGCGGCAGCGCGCGCGCCACGCCGCATCGATCGGGTCGCCTTCCACGCGCGAGGTCGTCACGAGCAGGCCCGGGCCGTTCGCGATGCCCGAGGCGAAGGCCGAGAGATAGTCGAGCATTTCGGGCTCGGCCCAATGGAGGTCTTCTACGACGATCAGCGTGGCGGCCCGCCTGCAGGCGTCGCCGGTCAGTCTCGCGGCGAGCGCCTGCTTGCCGCGCTTGCGCGCGCCGTGGTCCATGGCGTCGTAGACGGTTCGCCATTCGTCCGCGAGCGGCAGGTCGAGAAGGTCGTGGAGGAACGCATGCTGCCCGGCCTCGAGGCTGCCTTCAGCGGCGAATCGCGCGGCGGCGGCGCGCCGCGCGTCGCTCGATGCGCCGGCCGGCAGACCGAACAGACTGCCGGCGATCGTGTGCACGGGATCCTGCCCCTTGCCCACGCCGAAATCGAGCACGAGGCCCCGATGGATCTCGAAGCCCTGCGACTGCGCATGGCGGCGCATCTCGTCGACGAGACGCGTCTTGCCGATGCCCGCTTCGCCGCGCACATGGACGATGTGGCCAGCCCGCCTCGCGACGCACGCGCGGACGATACCGTGAAACTGCTCGAGCTCGGCCTCGCGTCCGACGAAAAGGCTCTGACCCGTCTTCGCCGATTCGCTCGCCGGGTCGCTCGAAATCGCGCGCAGTCGCCATGCGCGCACTGGCGTGTCGATGCCCTTGAAGCACTGCTCGCCGAGCGCGTCGCAGACGGCGGCGTCGCCAAGCGCGCGCGCCACGTCATCGGAGAGCCAGGTCTCGCCGGCCGCCGCTGCGACCTGCAGGCGCGCGGCCAGGTTCACCGGACTGCCGGTGACGGTGTAGTCGCGCGCGTCGACGCAGCCGAGCGCGCCGGCGACGACTTCGCCGCTCGCGATGCCGATATGGGCCTGCAACGTGCGTGCCGCCTCCAGGCTCAATGGCGTCAGCGCCTCATGGATCTCGAGCGCCGCGCGCGCGGCGCGCAGCGTGTCCGTCTCGTGCGCGCGCGGCGCGCCGAACAGTGCCATCACCGCGTCGCCGATATGCCTGTCCGTCGTCCCGCCCCAGGCGAGCACGATGCCGTCGACGAGCGCCGTGAAGCGGCCGATCAGCGCGCGCACCTCCTCGGGATCGAGCGTACGCGAAAGCGCGGTGAAGCCGCAGAGATCGGCAAACAGGACGGTGACCTGCCGGCGTTCGTCCGCGGGGATCTCCAGCGCGTGGGGGGCGACCGCCGTTTGCGCCACGGGCAAAGCCGCGGCTGGCGGCTTCGGCGCGGCGGCAGCGAGGATGCGCTTGCGGTGGCCGAGCGACTGCACGCCGAGTTCCCGCAGATCCGCGTCGGTCAGCTGCGCGAGCAGCGAGAGATCGATGTCGTTAGCCGCGAACGCTTGCGCGTACTGCTCGAGTCCCAGGGCGTGCAGCCATTGCTCAATATCCATGTTCGCCGCCTGGATGCGATGCCGGTTGCCTGATGCGAACCGCCCCGAGCCCGTCGGGGGATCGTGCCGGTGAATTTCCAGTGTAGGCGCGCGCAACGGGCTGCGTACGGCGTTTGACAGGCTTTCCGGCGCGGACGGATACTGGATCGCTCCCCATCGCGCCTCGCGCATTCCACCGGGAATTCACGTGAAGCCGGGCAAGACCGTTACTGTCGCCGACGTCCCGCCGCGCTCGCGCATCGCGGCGCTGCCCGGCGATCTGGCGGCCGGCGCGGTATCGGCGCTCGTCATGCTGTGCTACGCGATGAGCCTCGGCACGCTGATCTTCAGCGCCGATCTCGCCCGCTACGCCATGCTCGGCGTGCCCACCGCGCTCGTCAGCTGTGTCGTCACCGCGCTCGTGATCGCCTTGACGAGTTCGATGCGCCTGAACATCGGCGGCCCCGACAGCAATGCGGCGGCGTTTCTTGCGGGCGTGGCGGCAGGCGTCGCGAGCAGCGTGCGGGCGGACGGCGGTTCGCCGCAAACGCTGCTGCTCACCGTGCTGATCGCCATCGCGCTTTGCTCGCTCGTGACCGGCGTCGTGCTCTACGCAATCGGGTCGTCGAAGCGCAGCCGCTCGCTGCAGTTCCTGCCTTACCCGGTCCTCGGCGGTTTCCTCGCCGGCACGGGCTATCTGCTGCTCGCCGGCGCGTTTCGCGTCATGACGGGCGAGTCGCTGCAATGGCGCACGCTCGCGTTGCTGACGCATCTCCACTGGCTCGCATGGTTGCCCGCGCTCGTCGTCGGCGTGCTGGCCACGATCCTGATGCGCAGCTGGAAGCACGTTGCCGCGCTGCCGCTCACGCTGGCCTTCGGCATCGTGCTCTTCTACGTTTTGCTGCGTGCCGCGGGCCTGTCGATCGACGACGCGCGCGCCATGGGCCTGCTGCTGCCGCGCGCGGCGCTGCGGCTCACCGGGCTACCGGAGCTGCACCTGCGCGCGCAGCTCGGGCAGGGCGGCATCGACTGGACGGCGATCGCCGCACACCTTCCGGAGAGCCTCGTGGTCACCTCGGTTTCGGCCGTCACGATCCTGATGAATTCGACGGCGATCGGCGCGGCGACGGGCGAGGAAGTCGACCTCAATCGCGAGCTGCGGGCCGCGGGCCTCGCCAATCTCGCGAGCGGTCTGTTGGGCGGCATGGTCGGTTATCAGTCGTTCAATCGCTCGATGCTCAACGCGCGCGTGGGCGCGACGAGCCGGCTGGCGGGCGTGTTCGCCTCGCTCGCATGCCTCGTCGTGCTGGCCGCGTCGCCCGGTTTTGTCGCGCTCTTTCCCGTGCCGGTGCTCGTCGGCCTCCAGCTTTTCATGGGGCTGCGCCTCATCGTGCAGTGGGTGGTCGGCGCCTGGGCGAAGCTCGCCTGGTACGAGTATCTGCTCGTGCCCGTCATTCTCTGCACGATCGCGGGCTGGGGCGTGCTCATCGGCGTGGGCGCGGGCGTGATTGCCGCCTGCGTGATGTTCACGCTGCTCTACGGCCGCGTGAGCTGCATTCGCATGGCGTTCGACCTGCGCACCCGGACCTCGAATGTCGAGCGCAACATCGAGGAGACCGAAGCGTTGCGAGGGCTCGGCGCGCAGGTGTGCGGCATGTGCCTGCAAGGGTTTCTCTTTTTCGGCACGGCCAATTCGATCCTCCAGCGCATACGGGAGCGCCTCGCCGCGCGCACTCCGGTGCGGGTTCGATTCGTTGTACTTGATTTCGCGGCGACCCAGGGCATCGACGCGTCGGTGTCGATCAGCTTCGTCAAGCTGCGGCAGCTCTGCGCGGCGACGGACGCGGACCTGATCCTGACCGCGCTGCCGTCGCGCTCGCGCGATCTGCTGACGAAAACCGGCACGCTCAATCTGCGTATTCGCGAATTCGACACGCTCGATGCGGGCCTGGAATGGGTCGAAGACCAGCTGCTCGCGTCGAGCGCGCTCGCGCCGAAACCCGGTGACGACCTCAACTCACTGCTCGCGCCGCATTTCACGGCGAGCGCGCTGAACACGCTCTCCACGCGGCTCGAAGCGAAGGATCTGCAGGCGGGCCAGGCGCTGTTTCTTCGCGGGGACCCGGGCGACGCGCTGTACCTCATCGAGCGCGGGCGGCTCGCCGTTTCGCTGCCGCTCGGCAACGGGCGGTCGGTGCGGGTGCGCGCCTGCCTGCCGGGCACGGTCATCGGGGAAATGGCCGTATACACGCAGCAACCGCGCAGCGCGGACGTGTTCGCCGAGGCGCCGACGCGGGTGCGCAGGCTGTCGCTGGCGGCGCTCGTTGCGCTCGAGCGGGACGACCCCGTGGCCGCCCAGCAGTTTCATCGCTTTCTGGTGAAGGTCATTGCGTCGCGCCTTGCCTTGGCCACGGAGGCCCTGCGCGCGGCCTACTGAGCAGCGGAGGGTTCACGTCAGACTGAATTGTGCGGTGCGTCTTGCAGACCTCGCGCCGCAACGCGTTCCGGTACACCTTCATGCGAGTGATCGTCGAGCGAAATCCGCGACGTTTCCGGCAAGGACAACCCGCCAACCAGTGCCAGCAGCGAGACGGCGATGAGGTAGTAAGCGGGCGAGATGCTGTTACCCGTCGACTCGATCAGCCAGGTGGCGACAAGCGGCGCCGTGCCGCCAAAGATCGTGTAGGCCAGGTTGTAGGTGATCGCCGAAGCGGTGTAACGGGTGCGGGTCGGAAAGATTTCGGAGAGCAGTGCCGCCGTGACCACACCCGACAGGACCGCGCCGAGCGCAAGCATGCATGCGCCAGCAATCGCGGAACAAAAATCCCCTGAGCCTCCCAGCGAAAAAGAGGGGTACACCGCCGCGATCAGGATGGCGCATGCCGTGAAGACGGTTTTTCGTCTTCCCACGGCATCGGAGTAGAGGCCGGCGAGCGGGCAGATGGCCGCGGCAAAGACGAGTGCGAAGACCGTGACCAATAACGCGTTGGCCCGGCTCAGATGACCGACGACCTGCAGATACGTCGCGAAATAGGTCGTGAACGTATAGAAGGAGAGCGCAGTCACGGACACGAAGGCACCCAGGCGCACGATCGCGCCTGCCTGGGTCTTTAGCGTTTCGCGCAGCGGGGCATGAGCGAGGTCGTGATCGTGTTCGACTGCGGCAAACGATGGCGTTTCACCAAGGCGCGTGCGCAGATACAGTCCGACCAGACCGATAGGCGCCGCGGCGATGAATGGGATTCTCCAGCCCCAATTGCTCATCGCCTCTGGCGACAGCACGGCGTCCAGTCCCGACGCCACGACTGCGGCGCTCGCGAACGACAGGAACGTGGAGACCGGAAGAAAGCTCCCGTATCGCGCGCGCTGGTGCTTAGGCGCATGTTCCATCAGATACGCGCAGGCGCCGGCGTATTCGCCGCCGGCGGAAAAACCTTGCACGCAGCGCACGATTGCGAGCAGCAAGGGGGCGAGCATGCCGACCGATGCGTAGGTCGGCAGGAAGCCGATGACCGTTGTTGCCCCTGCCATGATCAAGATGGTCAGGGCGAGCGTTTTCTTGCGGCCCACCCGGTCTCCCACCACGCCGAAGAAGACCCCGCCGAGCGGCCTGAATGCAAAGGCGACGGCGAACACCGCGAAGGTCTTCATCAACGCGATCGCCGGGTCGCCATTCGGAAAGAACTGGCGAGTCAGCAGGGTTGCCAGAAATCCATAAACGGCAAAGTCGAACCATTCGACGAAATTGCCAACCGCAGCGGCAACGATCACCTTGCGAAGCGTCTTTGGGTCCACTTTGGGCTGATACGCTTTCATGATCTGGCCGTCCCTTGTGCGTTGAATAAGACGTGCGTCTCACCCCGAATGGTGAAGCCATGGGAGGCGAGCGGTTTTAACGCTGAAGTCGCACGGTAATGATTTGCACAGTTAATGCGACCAGAAATGTCGCTCCTAGAACGAAGCCGACAGGGTGACGCGCTGGAAGCGACATCGGACTGGTGCTGTCGCGCGAGGGCAAGACAACGTCGTTTTTCGAATGGTTTGGTTCTTCGGCGGCGGAAAAGTCAGATCTCATTCACCAACCGGCCTCGCAATTGTCGCCGCATCAGCTCGGCGTGAATCTCACTTATCGCGAACTGGACGGGTACTCCGCGCGCCTTGAAAGGCGATCCTGTCGCCGAAGCGCGCGACGGCCTGTACCGGCAGGGCTGCCATCGAGGGGTAGTCGTCGAGGTCGACGTCGGCCGCAACGCCAGCAGGATATTGCGAAAGCCAGGGCAAGTTTGACATTGGGATATGGCTATTCGACGGGAGCCGGCTGAACGTTGATTTCCAGCGGTTCGCCAGGCATTTGCGACGCGGGCGCGGCGTCTTCTACCGGCGTCGGCTGGGCGGTCTGAACGGCGGGCGGCGGGACGCCCTTGCCAACAACGGGCGCGTCGGAAACCGGCACGGGCGCTCGGGGCTCCGCGCTATGGGCAGCGGTCATGCCCGTGCCGACGTTCGAGCCCGTGCTGTTGGCGCCCTTGAGAAGACCGTGCGAATCGAACAGAAACACGGCCGCCGACGAGTGTGTGTCGGCGCCGGCGACCAGCGAGCCGATGAAGGGGATATAGCTTTCCGGGTGCGGACGCGACGTCACGTAGGTGTAGACGAGCAGCGTCGAGCCGTCGTCCAACGCGGTCTCGACCGACGCCGGGCCGAGCGCGACGATCACGTCCTGCAGCGTCGTCACACCGTGCCTGAAGTTCGCCATCTGTTCGGGCCTGACCTCGACGCCGGCCGTCACGCAGCCGGCGAGTAGTGCGCCGCACAGCAGCCCAGTGACCACTTCGCGCTTCATGTCGCCTCCCCCTGAAAGGAATTCTAGGACGAAGAAGACTGGCCGGTTGACGTAAAGAGCGTCTGCGTTTCGCCGCCGTACGGCCCCCGGAGGTCGTCGACATGACCGGTGCGCTAATCGACGCCTGCACGTCGATTTCGTGCGGTGCGTCGACATGGACACGCCGGTTACCTGAGCGTCATTGCGTGGGGGGAGGGCCGCACGGCACGCGTCGATCCTTGATATCCGGCTCACGCTCAAAACGACTGATGTGGTTGAAGCATTGCGGTACTGCATTCACAATGACCGCCAGGCGCTTTCCCACCGCGTGAGACGAGGTCGACTCCATGATGAACGGGTTCCAGGAGAAGTTCGCGTACGTCAACGGCATCCGCATGCACTACGTCGAAAGAGGCACGGGCCCGCTCGTGCTGCTTTGCCACGGCTGGCCGGAGTCCTGGTACGTGTGGCGCTGGCAGATCGATGCGCTGGCGGCTGCGGGCTATCGCGCGGTTGCGCCGGACCAGCGCGGATATGGGCTCACCGACGCCCCGGAAGCGATCGAGGCTTACGACATCCTGAACCTGGTCGGCGACCTCGTTGGCCTCGTCAAGGCGCTCGGTGAAGAGCAGGCGATTCTGATCGGACATGACTGGGGCGCCGCTGTCGCTGCTTACGCAGCGTTGCTGCGCCCCGACCTGTTTCCCGTTCTCGGCCTGCTGAGCGTGCCTTACATGCCTCGCCGTCCGGTGCGCCCATCGGTGCGCTTTGCGCAGATCACGCAGGAGTGTCACTTCTATCAGGACTATTTTCAGTTGCCGGGACGCATCGAGCGTGAACTGGAAGAAGATGTCCGTCGCTCGATGCTTGGCATTCTCTACTCGGCGTCGGGAGACCCGGTGGTGAAAGGACAGCCGGCCAATTTCGCGATCTTTCCCAAATCGACTCGACTCGTGGACAACCTCACGTTGCCCGACGAGCTTCCGCCATGGTTGACCGAAGCGGATCTGCAATATTTCGTCGCTCAGTTCGAGCGCAGCGGGTTTCGCGGGCCAATCAACTGGTATCGGAATATCGACCGGAACTGGGCGCTCACCAGCTTTCTCGACGGCGCCCGGATCATGCAACCGACGCTCTTTCTCGCGGGAGAGCTGGACGGCGTCGTGAAAATGGCCGCGAAGGACTACGACGCGTTGGAGAGCAACGTTCCCAACCTATGGAAGAAGCATCTCATCGCGAAGGCGGGTCACTGGGTGCAACAAGAGCGTCCGGACGAGGTGAACGAATTCATCCTGAACTTCCTCGCCGGATCGGTTCACGCGCTGGCCGGCGGCGCAGCCGAAAGCCAGCCGAAAGCACCGGCTGGCAAGTTCCGGTAAGGCGAGGCGGAGCCGCCTTGCGCGTCAGTGTGTGGCAACGCTGACGGCGACGATTTCGTATCCGGGGTCGGCGTGCTCGGACGCCGCCTTTTCGGCTTCCTCGTATGAGACGAAGGACTTGGCCCCGCCAATCTCCGGCGCCATGCCGATATCGCCGTCCTCTGCGCAGCAGAGGTACTGCTCGCCAGTCTTTACCACGTAGACAGTCGTCATGATTCCCTCCATGGTTCGCGGGGGAACTTCCAGTCTAGCAGGTCAAAACCGCGCCCGAAGCCGGCTCGATTGCCTTTACGCTATCGGCTGGAACCTTCGATTCTATTCGCTTCACGGTGGACGGCAACCCTTCCGTTGTTTCGAACCCAACATCGGCCGTCGTCGCCGGCAGATTTGTTCCGGATGTGCAACGATAGACGTGCAACTCGCAGCTGTGTGTTGAGCTGGACAATCCAACGGGGAGGGTAGATGAGAGAGAACGCCGAGACGCTATTCGTCGCTTCCGAAGACATTGCAACCGCGTTGAACCTGCTGGAGAGCATAGAGGTCGAGGTCGGCTTCGACAGCGACGATCCGGAGAGTATCGAGCAGGCGATTCTCGCCGTCGAGGAGGCGATCGATACTCGCCTGAAGGGCCATCGCGGCGACGCACGGGTCGAATCCGCGATCCTTCGCGTCAAGTTCGATTTCCGCTGCGCGATCATCGAACAGGCCGCGTCCGAAGATGCGGGTGCCGACACCATCGGCAGCGTCCAAACCCTGCATTGAAACTTTCGGGGAATCCGGCGCCAGCTTGATTCCAACGGATGAATGGCACCGCGCTCGGCGCGCCGCCATTCATCCGGCAACGAACTTTACACGTTGTTACCCGCGCGCAGCGGACGTCCGGGCGGGCTTTGCTTATACTGCCGCGCAATCGCCACTCCTCCTCATGCTTGTCGTGCCCGCAGCGGCGGCAATGCGAACCCACCGTGACGTCCATGCTCTCTACCAAGTCCGCCCTCACCGCCGCGCTTGTCGCTGCAGCCAGTCTTTCGTTGTCCGCATGCGTTGCTCCGGGCTACTCGCAGTACGGCGCGCAGCAAGGCTACCAGGGCCAATATGCAGCACCGGCGGCGTCTGCGTACGGCCAGCCCGCTTACGCACAACCGGGCACCGTGCAGCAACCCGCCTACGCACCGCCGCCTGCGCCGCAACAGCCGTATGACTCGCAAAGCAACGGTCAGTACGGTGCGCAGTACAACCCGCAATACGGCAACCAATACGGTACGCAGTACGGCACGATCTCGAGCATCCGGCCGTTGAGCAACGCCACGGGTGCTTCGGGCATCGCCGGAACCGTGGTCGGCGCGCTGGTTGGCGGCGTGCTCGGCAATCAGGTCGGCGGTGGCCACGGCCGCGACGCGGCGACCGTCATCGGCGCGCTCGGGGGAGCCTATGCAGGCAACCGGATCGGCCAGCAGATGGGCCAGCCCGCAGGATTCCAGATCGACGTGCAGTTGAGCGACGGCTCGACCCGCGCGTTCAACGTGCCGACACCCGGCGACCTGCGCCCAGGCGATCGCGTACAGGTCAACGGCAGCCAGCTCGCGCGCTACTGATTCCGGCGGCTGTTTCATCCGACGTCACGGAGGCGTTTGCCGCCACGCAAGATCGACGAAGCGACGCAGCAAAACGCGGCGCTCGTGGAGCAGGCGTCGGCGGCGGCGCAATCCATGCAGGATCAGGCGAGGCTGCTCGAAAGAACGGTGAGCGTGTTTCACGTCGCCGCCTGATCCGCTGCGTTCGTCCAACGGGCGAGCGCAGCGGGAGTGTGGAAAACCTGCGCCGTAACGCCCGTGCGCCGCACGGGCTAATACGCGCACTACTGCGCGATCTGCTGACGCTGATATTCGTTGTGCTTCATTTGCATGTAGTCGGCGCGGCTGACCTCGTGCAATTGGCGCGGATACTGCTCGGTGGCATCGAACCACTTGGTGAGGCGTTTGTCGAGGCGGCCATTGGGCGGGCTGGAAAGCGCATCGAGATACGCTTCGATGGCGAGGTAATAGCGCATGGTGTTGCGTTCGACCAGACCGCGTACGCCGGCGATGTATCGCGTTTCGTTCGTCGACGGATCGCGGGTCGTGGAAAAGCCGACTTTGTCGCTGCCTATCGTTGCCAGATAGGCTTTCATGGCAAGCCGGCCGGCCGTGCCGTAACCGTAGGCGTAAGTCAGATGAATAAAGGTCCGATCGTCGCCCACGGGTATGGCCTCCACCACGATCCGGTAGTCTTTCGTACTCAGCGGACCCGTGGCGGCGGAAAGCTCCACGCGAAAATAATCAGGGCTGCTCACTGCCTGGTTCCAGGCGAATTGCACGCGGTAGGATGAGGTAAGCGATTCCTCGGTTTTCTTGCCGATATTCACCGCGAGCACCGTACCGCTCGCGCCGGTCGAGGCATGGCAGTACTTGATGTTCAAGTGCAGGATCAGCACATCGCACCAGTTGGCCGGCCCTTGAGTCGGATGGTTGAGCGTGTCGCTGACCGTCGCGAAAGGGAAGTTGACCACACCGTAAATGTCCCCTTTGAGTGCCGAAGGCAACTCCTGCGATTCGAGGTATAGCGGGCGCTGGAACTGGTTTTGCGCGAGTTGCTGCGTGAGACTCTGGTACTTTTCGCGCAGGCTCGTCGCCCTGACGTCCGCTTGCGCGAAAGCGCCCTGGCCCAGCAAACAGAGCGCCGCGGTCATCGCGGCCATCCACCACAGGCGCGTGCACCGGACGCCCGATGTGAATCTGGCAAGCGTACTCATGGCCTTCCTCCCACGTTGACTCCGTGTGATCTGCATCGCTACGACTACCCATTTGGGTGGTGCGCGCCGCCCGTCGTTCTGTCATTGTGAACCCACGAATGGTGAACCCACACTGGCAGGAGACGTGAAATGGAAACGACATCTTCGGGCGCAAATCCTTTGATGGCTCTCTCGGACGGTCTGGCCGACATTGTCGCGCGAGTCGGGCAGAGCGTCGTGGCAATCCATGGCCGGCATCGCATGCCGTCGAGTGGCGTAATCTGGCGCCATGGCGTCGTCGTGACGGCTGCCCATACGATCCGGCGCGAGGAGGGGATCGAAATCACCTTGAGCGACGGTCGTACGGTTGCCGCGGTCCTCGCAGGCCAGGATCCGGGCACGGACCTCGCCGTGCTGAAGTTGGACGGCGTGGACCTGGGCCCGGTCGAGTCCGGCGATGCCGGCTCACTGAAGCCGGGTCATCTGGCGCTCGCCGTCGCGCGTGCCGACGAACTCGGCGTCAGCGCGGATTTTGGCGTGATCGGCAGCACGGGTGGTGCCTGGCGCACGTGGCGAGGCGGCCAGCTCGACGCATTCGTGCGGCTGGACGGCGGTCTGCGCCCGGGGTTCTCGGGCGCGGCGCTCGCCGATATGCGCGGTCAGGTCGTGGGCATCTGCACCTCGGGACTGATGCGCGGCGCCGGCATGGTGATTCCCGCGATGACGGTGGAGCGTGTCGCCGACGAACTGCTGGCCAAGGGACGCGTCTCGCGGGGCTACCTTGGCGTCGGCACACAGCAGGTCAGCCTGCCGAACGCATGGGCGGAGAAAATGAACCTGTCGTTCAATAGCGGATTGCTGATCAGCTCGCTTGCGCCGGGCGGTCCTGCGGAACAGGCAGGCGTGCTCATCGGCGATGTGCTGATCGAACTGGACGGCCAACCTTGCCGCGACATCGGTGACCTGCACGCCGCGCTGGGCTCGACGGGCATCGGGCAGCCGTTGCCAGTCACGTTGATCCGGGGCGGCGAGCGCCACGCGTGCACGGCTACCGTGGGCGAACGGCCCCAACGGCATGCATGCAGGTGAGGTCCGGGACACGGCGATATGTGGGATGGAACGATGGAACCCATGGGGCCGGTGCGGGTCGCGGTAATCGCGGCATCGCCGGAGGTGCGTGCGAGCCTCGAGGCGATCGTCGAGGCGCAGCCGGCGCTCGCGTTCCTGGGTAGCGCCGCCGACGCCGAAGCGCTTGCCGCTTACCTCGCCGGTTCGGTGCCGGACGTCGTCGTGGCCGACATCGAGCCTCTGGCGAGCGACGCGCTCAAGACGCTGTTCGACCCAGGCCACGCACCAGCGGCGCTGGTCCTGTTGCTCGACGACCCGGATAGCGACGCGTTCCTCGACGAACTGCCCGCCTATGCGACGGCAATCCTGTCGCGCGACGTGACGCCCGCCGAGATCGTCGCGGCCATCGAAGCGGCGGCCGCCGGCCTGTGCGTGCTGTCGCCCGACATCCTCGCAAGGCTGCTCGCTGGACGAAAACCGTTGCGCCAGTCGGCAACCGGCGGACCGTTCGAAGCCTTGTCGCTACGGGAGATCGAAGTGCTGGCGATGCTCGCCGACGGACTCGGCAACAAGGAGATCGCCCGGCAACTCGACATCTCGGACAACACGGTGAAATCGCACCTCTCGTCCATCTTCGGCAAACTCGGCGCGACCAATCGCACCGAGGCGGTGATGCTCGGCATGCGGCACGGATACATCATGGTGTAAGCAGGCCACGACCGCCCCGCGATAAAAGCGGCACGGACAGCGCTCAAGAAACCGTCAAGCTTGCCGATAACACGCGGATAGGGCGTTATTCGGCAGCGCTGCGCAGCCCCTGACTTACGGCGAGAAAGATTCCATGCAGATTCAACCCATTACCGCGACGACGACCACGACGACTGCCTACGGCGGCGGCACGCAGGCTTCGACGGGCGGCGCAGGCAACGGCGCTTCCTCGGGCGCGGCATCGTCGAACTCGAATGACAGCAGCACGACGAGTTCGTCGACGAGCACACCCAGCAGCGGCACCACGTCGACGTCGACGTCGACTTCGACGCAGAGCACTTCGGCGTCTTCGAAGTCGGGCGGCGGCGGTGGAGGCGCAGCGGCATCCTCCCGCAGTTCGTCTTCGAGCGAAGTCGACGAATTGAACGCGCTCATCGCGTCGCTTCAGGCGCAACTCGCACAGGTGTCGTCGCAGACATCCAGCGCCGCGGCGCAAGGCTCGAACTCGGGCGAGGTCAGCCAGATCAAGGCGCAGATCCAGAATGCGCAGAGCGCGTTGAGCTCGGCGTCGCAATCGGACGCGAGCCAGGTCAGCCAGATCGCGTCGCAACTGGCGAGCGTGCAGACTTCGCTGGCGCAGCTGATGGTCGCGAGCGGCAAGACCACGGGGCTGGTCTCGGCGACGGCTTAAGCGGGGCAGGCTGAGTCGACCAGCCTGCCGGTGGCCGAGCGCAACGGCGGCTGGGCTTGCTACTATCGTCGGCGCCAACAACGGAGCCGACTGTGACCAACCCCGCTCTCCACCTCTACGCCGACGCACAGTACGCCAGTCCCTACGCGATGTCCGTCTTCGTCGCGCTGCACGAAAAGGCGCTCGCGTTCGAGCTTTCGACCGTCGATCTCGCGAAGAGTGAAAACCAGCAGCCGGAATTCGCGGCGAAGTCGCTCACGCGGCGCGTGCCGACCCTGATCCACGACGGCTTCGCGCTCTCGGAGTCCTCGGCGATCACGGAGTATCTCGAAGAGACCTTCCCCGGCGTGGCGCTTTATCCGGCAGAGCGGCAACAGCGTGCCCGCGCGCGCCAGGTTCAGGCGTGGCTGCGCAGCGATCTCATGCCGATCCGCCAGGAGCGCTCGACCGAGGTTGTGTTTTACGGCCCGACCACGGCGCCCCTTTCCGGCGCGGCCCAGCTCGCGGCGGAGAAGCTCTTCGCGATGGCCGAAGCGCTGCTCGCACGAGGCGAAAAGCATCTTTTCGGCGAGTGGTCGATCGCCGACGTGGACCTCGCGTTGATGCTGAACCGTCTGGTGCTGAACGGCGATCCGGTGCCGCATCGGCTGGCGCAATACGCCCTGGCTCAGTGGCAGAGGCCCTCCGTGCAGCGCTGGCTCACGTTCGAGCGGCCGCCGCTCTAAGGCTGTGTCGTCACGCAGGGCTTGCGGATGCTGACCGGATGACGTTCACCCCAGCCTCAGAAAATCGAGCGCCCGGTGCGCGTCGTCAACCACTCCAGCGCCAGCGAGCCGACCAGCGAATTCCCCGTCGCGTCGAGGCCCGGCGACCACACGCACACCGCGAATTCGCCGGGCAGCACCGCGATGATCCCGCCGCCCACACCGCTCTTCGCGGGCAAGCCGACGCGGTACACGAAATCGCCGGCCGCGTCGTAGGTGCCGCAGGTCAGCATCAGCGCGGAAAGGCGCTTGGCCGAACTCGCGTCGAGCACGGGTTCGCCGCTCGCGGGCGAGACGCCGCCGTTGGCCAGAAAGAGTGCTGCGCGCGCCAGTTCCACGCAGCTCATCGAGATCGCGCACTGGCGGCAATACGCGTCGATCACGGTATCGGCGGGCATCTCCAGGTTGCCGAAGCTTGCGATGAAATGCGCCATCGCGCGATTGCGTTCGGCGTGCGCGAGTTCCGACTGCGCGACGCGCAGGTCGTAGCCGATGCCGGGCTCGCCCGAGAGGCGCCGCATGAAATCGACGAGCGCGGTTTCCGCCTGCACGAAGCGGCGGCACAGCACGTCGGTCACGACGAGCGCGCCCGCGTTGATGAACGGGTTGCGCGGCTTGCCCGCCTCGAATTCGAGCTGCACGAGCGAGTTGAATGCTGTGCCCGAAGGCTCGCGGCCCACGCGCTGCCAGAGCACGTCGCCGAGCAGCTGGAACGCGAGCGTACAGGCGAACAGCTTCGAAATGCTCTGGATGGAAAAGCGCACATCGGCGTCGCCGGTGCGGTACACCTGGCCGTCCACCGTGACGATAGCCATGCCGAAGTGATCGGCGCGCACCGTGGCGAGTTCGGGAATGTAGTCGGCAACGCGGCCCGTGCCGATATACGGCTGCAGGTCGCGATGGATGGCGTCGAGGATGGGCGTGTAGTCGAACGTGTGATTCATGGAGGGAGCCAGGCAATCGCGGCAGAGCGCCCGCCGCGGTCCCGCGATTGTAGCGGCTCGCGCTTACCGCCACGGCTTCATTGCGCGCCCTGACTCGACCTTTCGGGTCAATGCGCCCCTGCTGCGCCGCCGCCTGCGCCGCCCTTCGTCGACTTCGTGATCCAGATGAGCGGAATGATCACGAGAAAGATGATCGCCGAGATATAGAAAATGTCGTTCAGGCCCATCATGGCGGCCTGCGTGGTGAGCTGGAAGTCGAACAGCGCGCGTGCGGAGGGCTCGCTCATATTCAGCACCTTCTGGGTCTGGTCCATCGCCTGCACGAAAGTCGGGTTGTTGACCGAGGCTTGTTCCGTGAGTCGCGCGTGATGCAGGATCGTGCGGTTGTTCCAGGCGTTGGTCGCGATCGAGGTGCCCACTGCGCCGCAGAACACGCGCACGAAGTTCGAGAGGCCAGCCGCCGCCGGCACGCGGCTCGGCGGCTGGCCCGCGAGAATGATCGCGGTGAGCGGCACGAAGAAGAGCGCCATGGGGATGCCTTGCAGCAGCGTGGGCAGCACGAGATGGAAGGTATCGATTTCGATCACGTACTGCGAACGCATGTAGAACACCCCCGCGAACATCACGAACGCGATCGTCGCGATGATGCGCGCGTCGGAGCGCGGCAACAGGCGCCCCACGACCGGAGACAGGATCACCGCGAACACGCCGAGCGGCGCGGTCACGAGGCCCGCGTCCACCGAGCGATAGTTGAGGTACTCCTGCATCCATTGCGGCAGCAGCACCAGATTGCCGAAGAACACCGCGTACGCCACTGAAATCGCAATCGTGCCGCCGAGGAAGTTACGTTGTCCGAACAAACGCAAATCGACGATCGGGTGCTCCTCGGTCAGCTCCCACACGAGGAAAAACGCAAAACTGATGAGCGCGAGGATGCCGAGCGTCACGATCACCGGCGAATTGAACCAGTCGAGGTCCTTGCCCTTGTCGAGCATGATCTGCAGCGAAGCAACCCAGGTGATGAGCAGACCGAGGCCCACGACGTCGATAGGCGGCTTGCGCGTGGGTGACTCGCGGTTGCGATAGATCGTCCACGTGACGAAGCCCGCGAAGAGGCCCACCGGAATGTTGATGTAAAAGATCCACGACCAGTTGTAGCTATCGGTGATCCAGCCGCCGAGCGCCGGTCCCGCGATCGGGCCGACGGTCGTGGTCATCGCCCAGAAGGCGAGCGCGGTGGACGATTTGTCTTTCGGCCAGGATCCGAGCAGCACGGCCTGGGAAAGCGGAATGAGCGGGCCGGCCACGGCGCCTTGCAGCACGCGCGCGACGAGCAGAAACGGCAGGGTCGGCGCGATGCCGCACAGCCACGACGCCAGCACGAACGAGAGGATCGAGGTGACGAACAGGCGCACCTGGCCGAAACGCTGCGTGAGCCAGCCGGTCAGCGGAATGGAAACGGCGTTGGCCGCCGCGAACACGGTGATGACCCATGTGCCTTCGTCGACGGAAACGCCCATGTCGCCGGAGATGGTCGGAATGGCGACGTTGGCGATCGACGTGTCGAGCACGTTCATGAAGGTCGCGAGCGAGACCGCGATAGTGCCGAGGACCAGACTGCCTCCCTGGAGCGGCGGCGGCGCGGGCGGCGCCGATGATGCGGCGGGCTGATTCAAGCGTGTTCTCCGCGTATTCGGTTTGCGGCACAGGATACCTGTAATCGCCTTTTGTCATCGCCAGCCGCGGAGCATCCCCATGCAGCGCAGGGTCATGGGGCTTGCGAATGGCTTTCGCGCGCGATCGGGCTGCCGTTGCGGCTTTATGTAACGCCGGGAAATGGAGTCTTTCGTACACGCGTAGCGCGGCGAGCGTATCCTTGCGCCTGCCGCGCGCCGCGCAAAATGCGTGCGCTGGACACACAATACGATCGTCAGTACAGGGGAGGTCCGACCATGAGCTGGGAAGCATTCGAAGGGGGCTGGCGTCTGGCGCCGGCCGATGGCGCCGCGCACGCGCTCGTCGTGCTGCTGCACGGGGTAGGCAGCAACGCACAGGACCTCACGCCGCTCGCCGACGTGTGGCGCGACGCGCTGCCGGGGGTCGCGTTCTCGTCGCTCGACGGCAGCGAGCCGTTCGACGGCGGCTTCGGCGGACGCCAGTGGTTCAGCCTGCGCGACATCAGCGAGACCAATCGCGAGGCGCGCGTCGTTGCCGCCTCGCAGGTGTTCGAGCGGCGGCTCGCCGCCGAACTCGCCCATTGGGGGCTCGGTCACGACGCGCTCGCGCTGGTGGGCTTCTCGCAAGGCTCGATCATGTCGCTGTACCACGTGGCCACACAGGCGGCGGGCGCGGCGGCCGTGGTCGCGTATGCGGGCCGGCTCGTTACGCCCGTGGTCGCGAAAAGCCGCACGGTGCTCACGCTCGTGCACGGCGAGGACGACGAAGTGATTCCGGCGAGCGAACTGGAGCGCGCCGCCGCCGCGTTCAGCGACGCGGGCTTCGCGGTCACCGCTTTCGCGCTGCCGGGCGTCGGCCACACGATTACGCCGCAGGGCGTCATGCTTGGGCGCGACGCCCTGGTGCGCGCGCTCGCGCGCGGCTAATCGCGAGACCGATCCGGTCGCTGGCGGGGACGAGGTCGGTCCCCGTTAATCAGCATGTATCGGCCGGCATCGGCGGGCCAAATCGGTACGAATTGGCAGTGGCATAAGCCCGTAGTGTCGTATTTCGGCCATATTTTCCGCATAACCTAGGCAGTTGTTTTTGGACCGGCTAAAGTTCGCGCCGGTCGCGGCCGTTAATACGGGGAGTCGCCGCGACCTTATGGGCCGCGTAGGCCCGTTCCGCCCGGCGCGCGGCTGGTTCGCGCTGCCTGGACGAGGCCGCCATCGGGAATGCCATCCGGCGGCGCGTCGTCTGCCGGGTCGCCAAAAAGAACCGAACTTCAGACCAATATGGCCCGAGCCAAGCCGCAATCCATTTTTTCCAAAAGGCTGTTCCGCCAGGACGTGGCGCTCGATCTCGGTACGGCCAACACGCTCATCTACACCGCCGACAAGGGCATCGTGCTGAATCAGCCCTCCGTGGTCTGCTTCGAACGCCGCGCGGGGGCGAGCGAGACGACGGTGGCCGCGGTGGGCCGCGAGGCGAAGGATCTGCTTGGCCGCGCCCCGGCCAATATGGAGACGGTGCGGCCGCTCTCGCACGGCGTGATCGCCAATTTCTCCGCTGCCGAACACATGATGCGCCGCTTCGTGGCGATGGCGCAGCCGCGCCGTCTGCTCGGCCGCCGTGCGGCATTCACGGTGTGCGTGCCGGCGGGCGCGACGCGCGTCGAGCGCCGCGCGATTCGCGAGGCGGCCTTCGCGGCAGGCGCGGCGAGCGTGAACCTGATCGGCGAGTCGCTGGCTTCGGCGCTCGGTGCGGGTTTGCCGGTGCACGCGGCGACGGGCTCGATGGTCGTCGATATCGGCGGCGGCACGACGGAAGTGGGCATCGTCGCGCTAGGCGGCGTGGCGTGCAGCGGCTCGGTGCGCGTGGGCGGCGACCAGTTCGACCGCGCCATCGTCGATCATGTGCGCACGCTCTATGGCGTCGTGCTGGGCGACCAGACCGCGGAACACGTGAAAAAGACGATTGGCTGCGCGCTCTACGGCGAACCCATCGAACGCATACGCGCGACCGGACGCAGCATGGAAGACGGTCTGCCGCGCACGGTCGAGATCACGAGCCACGACGTGGTGGACGCGCTAGCCGCGCCCTTGCGCGTGGTGATCAACACGGTGCGGCAGGTGCTGGAGACGGCGCCCGCCGAACTCGTCACCGATATCGCCGATAGCGGCATCGTGCTCACGGGCGGCGGTTCGCTGCTCGGCAGGCTCGACCAGTGCCTCGCCGCCGAACTTGGCGTGACGGTGCGCGTGGCCGACGAGCCGCTCACCTGCGCGGTGCGCGGCGCGGGCGCGGCGGCCTCGCTCATGAGCGAGCACGCTTTCGAAATGGTCGAATAACGGCCCAAGCCGGCGCACGAGGCAAGGCCGCTTCGCGAGGGCGCCGGCTTGACCGCTGTTGGCGCCGCGGGCATGGGACAATACGCCACTTTGCCGGCGTGCGCCGCGATGGACTGCCCGTAGGCCGTTGTCCGTTGCAATGCGCCGCTGTCCCGTTGTCTCCACATCGTTCAGCCGTGAATCCAGCCGCCTTTCCGGCCCCCGGTACGTTCATCGAACTGCCCGGCGGCCTGCCCATGCCCTATGTCGAACGAGGCGCGGGCGAACTTCTTCTCTTCGTGCACGGCTCGCTTTGTGACTACCGCTACTGGCAGCCACAGCTGGCCGGCCTCGCGCAGCAGTATCGCTGTGTCTCGGTGAGTCTCACGCACTACTGGCCCGCCGCGGAGGCGGCACGCGGCCTGCCGTTCAGCTGGCGGCAGCATGCGGATGAGCTTGCGGCGTTCGTCGATGCCCTGGGCGCCGGCCCGGCGCACGTGATCGGGCATTCGCGCGGCGGCCTCGTGTCATTCCAGTTCGCGCGGCGCCATCCGCAGCACGTGCGCACACTCACGCTCGCCGATCCTGGCGGGCCGGTCCACCAGCCGGGCCAGACGCTCGCCACGCTGCCCGAGAACGTCAATGCGCTGCGCGCCCGCGCCGTGGCGCTGATCGAGTCGGGCCAGGTGGACGCGGGGCTGGAGTTGTTCGTCGATTCGGTGAGCCGGCCCGGCTTCTGGGCGAAGAGCACACATGGGTTTCGCCGCATGGCCACCGACAACGCGCACACGCTTGGGCCGCAGTTTCAGGATCCGCTGCCTGCGTACTCGCGCGAGCAAGCCGCCGAGGTGCAATGCCCCGTGCTGCTGATCGACGGCGAGCTGAGCCCGGAAGTGTTTCATCGGGCCGTGGCTGCGCTCGATGCCTGGCTGCCTGATGCGCGCCGCGCGAGTGTGGCGGGCGCATCGCATGGGATGAATCTGGCGCGGCCCGCGGCGTTCAACGAGTTGATCGACCGCTTCGTGAGCGGCCACGGGCGCTGACGCGCGCTGATTCACGCGATGCGAAAAAGGGGCGGCCACGCGATGCGGCCGCCCCTTTTCGTTGCTGCGAGAAATACCGTAGTCCGAAGGACTCTCGCCTAGTCGCGACCGTGCGCGTGGGCGTCGAGCTTGTGCTCGGCCGCCTCGCCGACGAGGCCCGCGTAGTAGAGGTGCACGCCGATCGCGAGCGAATCGTTGCGGATTTCGTGAAAGGCCTTCCATGCCTTCACCGGATCCTTGAACACGAGATAGTGCGCTTCCTGCGAAACGAGGCGGGCGACCTGGTGCAGGCCGTGGCCGTTGAGCGCGTCCACGAGGTGATCGAGGCTGCGGTGCGTGCGCGCGTCGGTGCGCGGATACAGCATGTGCAGCACGGCCACGCGTTCGCTGGCGAGCGCGGCCGACAGTGCGACCACGATGTCCTGGTGATTGAGTGCCGTGACAACGGCGCCCTCTGCTTGTTCGTCTTCTGCGAACAGGGTGTCGACCGAGATGTTCATCTGTTGCTTCCTTACGTTTTGCTTTAAGCGCGTGTGGCGGTGAAAACGGCCGCCCGTGAGATCAGGCTGGATTACAAAATGCAAGTAATGGAAAACCCTTGCATGTCAAGCAGTATCGCAAAGATGGGGTGCGACATGTTGCGCTGCAAGAGCAAAATATTGTTGCAGGAATCGGCGTTAAGGAAGCCGCAAGCTTCGCAGTGTTGCGGGGTTGAAGAGGGATTGTTGCTGGCTGCGCTATCAATCGATGCTGCACCGCGCCGTAGAATGCGGCAAGCGGTCGCAGCGATGCCGGCCATTCCGGCGGCTGCGTCCTGTTGCGCGAAGTTATGCGCGAAGTATTGCGATGTGACAGCAATTCAAGGACACACAATGATCGACTCGAAGACACACGCCACGCTCACGATCCCCGGCCACGCTGAAGGCGTGCAGTTGCCGGTCTACAAGGGCACCCAGGGCCCGGACGTGATCGACATCCGCAAGCTGTACGGCCAGACCGGCATGTTCACGTATGACCCGGGCTTCATGTCCACGGCGTCGTGCAACTCGGCGATCACCTATATCGACGGCGACAAGGGCGAGTTGCTCTACCGCGGCTACCCGATCGACAACCTCGCGCAAAACGCCGACTTCCTCGAAAGCTGCTACCTCCTGCTCAAGGGCGAGCTGCCCACGCAGCAGCAGAAGGACGAATTCGTGGCCTCGGTGACGAACCACACGATGGTTCACGAGCAGATGCACTTCTTTTTCCGGGGGTTCCGCCGTGACGCACATCCGATGGCGATTCTGGTGGCGGCGGTCGGCGCGCTGTCCGCGTTCTATCACGACTCGCTCGACATCAACAACGCGGAGCATCGTGAAGTGTCGGCGATCCGTATGATCGCGAAGCTGCCGACGCTCGTCGCCATGGCGTACAAGTACTCGATCGGCCAGCCGTTCGTGTATCCGCAGAACGACCTGTCGTACAGCGCGAACTTCATGCGCATGATGTTCTCCGCGCCGAGCGAGGAGTACAAGGTCAACGACGTGCTCGTGCGCGCGCTCGACCGCATTCTCATCCTTCACGCCGACCACGAGCAGAACGCTTCGACGTCTACCGTGCGTCTGGCCGGTTCGTCGGGTGCGAATCCGTTCGCGTGTATCGCCGCGGGCATCGCTTGCCTGTGGGGCCCGGCGCACGGTGGTGCGAACGAAGCCGCACTGAACATGCTCGAAGAAATCGGCTCGGTCGATAACATCCCGAAGTTCATCGAGCAGGTGAAGGACAAGAACTCGGGCGTGAAGCTGATGGGCTTCGGCCACCGCGTGTACAAGAACTACGACCCGCGTGCGAAGCTCATGCGCGAAACGTGCTACGAAGTGCTGAACGAACTCGGTCTGCACGACGATCCTTTGTTCAAGCTCGCCATGCAGCTCGAAAAGATCGCGCTGGAAGACGAATATTTCGTGTCGCGCAAGCTGTACCCGAACGTCGACTTCTACTCGGGCATCGTGCAGCGCGCGCTGGGCATCCCGACCTCGATGTTCACCTGCATCTTCGCGATGGCGCGCACGGTGGGCTGGATCGCGCAGTGGAACGAAATGATCGCCGACCCCGAGCAGAAAATCGGCCGTCCGCGTCAGCTGTTCATCGGCGAAACGCCGCGCGTCGCGAAGCCGATTTCGCAACGCTGATCCTCACGGCGCGCGCCGCTTCCGGCGCGCGAGCGCATTGCCTCCACGGGCGCCCGCACGTTACGTCGTGCCGGCGCCCGCAATTTTTTCCGCGCACGTTCCTTGCTCCGCACTGCGATTTGCCACTCATTTCGCGCGTATCTTTCGGCCGTTCTTTGCGCATTCGCCCAACGCGTGCGCCGAAGCCACTACAATCAACCGCAAGCGAACCGTACCGTAACCCTTTGCATGGCACCCAGGAGGCACGCAATGCAGGATCCTGAAACACTCGGCGGCGTCACGCGCTCAAGCGGCGTGGATCATCCCGACCAGGACACGCGGGAAACCGACAGCGCGTTCATCGCGCCCGAAACGCCGGAGGTCGCAAGCGCCGACCAGCATGTGCTGAAGTCGGGCGGCACCTTCATCGTCAACGATCCGCTCGGCGACATCACCGGCATCGACGACGGCCTGTTCGTCAACGACACGCGTGTGCTCTCGTCGCTGCGCCTCACTTTCGGCGGACGCGTGCCCTCACTGCTCTCGGGCAGCGTGAGCAGCGACAACGCCGTGTTCACGGCCCACCTGACCAATCGTCCGCTGCCGCCGCTCGGCGGCAGTACCACGCCCGAAGGCGTGATTCACGTGCAGCGCGAGCGCGTGCTCTCCGGCACGATGATGACCGAGGCCATCGAGCTCACGAACTACGGCACGGAAGACGCCGTGGTGCCGCTTTCCATCTCGTTCGCGAGCGACTTCCGCGACATGTTCGAAGTACGCGGCCTGAAGCGCGAAAAACGCGGCACGCTCATGCCGCCGCGAGTCGAAGACGGCGAGGTCCGGCTCGAATACGTCGGCCTCGACAAGGTTGCGCGGCGCGTGCGTATCGAGTTCTCGCCCACGCCGAACAAACTCCTCGCCGATCGCGCCGACTTCACGGTCGATCTGCCCGCGCAGGCCTGCGTCTCGATCTATCTCACGGTGGCGATCGAAGTCGAGGCCATGCCCGGTGCCGCGCCCGGCACACAGAGCGCGGGCATCTTCCAGCCGCCGCATTGCCTCGCGGGCTCGCAGGAGCAGCGCGTGGGCCGCGCCGCTCAGCGCGCCGCGCTGGTGGATTCGCATATCGTGATGCGCGAACGCCGTCGAGCGGCGGCGCACTTGCGTTCGAGCAATCCGCTCTTCAATGCGTGGATCAACCGCTCGATCGCCGACCTCGGTCTGCTCACCACCGACCTGCCGACCGGCCCGTATCCGTATGCGGGCATTCCATGGTTTTCCACGCCGTTCGGCCGCGACGCGGTCATCACCTCGCTGCAGACGCTGTGGCTCACGCCCGCGCTCGCGCAGGGCGTGCTGCGTTTTCTCGCGGAACATCAGGCGCGCGAGGATTCGGCGTTCCGCGACGCGGCGGTCGGCAAGATCATGCACGAAATGCGCAAGAGCGAGATGGCCGCCACAGGCGAAGTGCCGTTTGCGCTCTACTACGGCGGGGTGGACACCACGCCGCTCTTCGTCGTGCTGGCGGGCGCTTATGTCGAACGCACGGGCGACGTTTCGCTGATCGACGAGTTATGGCCGGCGCTGGAGCGTGCGGCGGCCTGGGTCGCAGGTGTATGCGACCGCAATAGACTCGGTCTGCTCGACTACCGGCGCGAATCGGAGGGCGGGCTCGCGAACCAGGGCTGGAAGGACAGCCACGACTCTGTATTCCACGCGGACGGCCGTTTCCCCGATGGCCCGATTGCGCTCGTCGAAGTGCAGGCATATGCGAGCGCTGCGTTCGAAACGATGTCGCGCTTCGCCACGCATCGCGGCCAGATCGAAGACGCAGCGCGCTACGCCGCACGCGCCGCCAAAATCCGCCTCTGCGTAGAGGAGAAGTTCTGGATGCCGGAGTCGGACTTCTACGGCATTGCGCTCGATGGCCACGGCGATCTGTGCCGCGTGCTCGCGTCGAACGCCGGACATCTGCTCGCCTTCGGGCTGCCCGAGGAGGAGCGCGGCCGCGCCGTGGCGGAAGTGCTCGAATCGGCGCTGTTTCACACGGGCTGGGGCGTGCGTACGCTCGCGGCGGGCCAGGCGCGTTTCAATCCCATGGCGTACCACAATGGCTCGGTCTGGCCGCACGACAACGCGCTGTGCGCACGCGGTCTCGCGCGCTATGGCCGCAAGGCGGCAGCAGTGCGCCTCTTGCAGGCGCTGTTCGAGGCTGCGGTGACCTTCGACATGCGTCTGCCCGAACTGTTCTGCGGGTTCCCGCGCCGGCGCGGCGAGCCGCCCACCGCGTATCCGGTGGCCTGCCTGCCGCAAGCCTGGGCCGCGGGCTCGCCGTTCATGATGCTCGAAGCGTGTCTTGGCGTGACGATCGACGCGGCGCGCAACGAGGTGCGTGTCGAGCAGCCCATGCTGCCCGAAGGCATCGACTGGCTGGAAGTGGACGATCTGCGTGTGGGCAAGAATACGGTGACGCTCATGTTCCGCCGTGTGGACGGCAAGGTGGTGGCATCGGCCGATCGCAGCGACGTGAAAGTCGTGGCGTTGCTGTGAGTCTTGGCGCGGGCTTGCAAAGCCCGCGCCCTCATTTTGTGCTGGCTACGAAGCGACGCGCTCGAGTGAGAACTGCGGCGCGACGCAACCCGTCTCGACGCCCATCGTGTTGACGATGCGCGGGGCTTCGAATTTGCTTAGTTGTGCCAGCTGTTGTGGCGTGCCAATGCCCAGTTGTCTGAGCACTTCCACGACGGTGACATGGAGCGCGGTCAAATCGCCGTCCTCGATCTTCACCGCGATACCCAATGCCGGGCCGCCCGTATGCGTTGCGGTCGCCGCGCTTGCGCGCACGCCAATCGCATAACTGCCCGCCGCGCCGAGCTTGCCGACGAGCGCGCCTTCGAACGCGCTCATGAGCGTCGTGCAGAAGCGGCCTTCGCCCGCCACGAGTTCCGGATACGACGTCATGGCGCGATAGATGTGGGCGAGCGCCTGCGAGCGCGCATCGGCCGCGGCCGAGCCCGGCAAGGCCGCGTGGTCCTGCGCATCGGCGAGCTTCACGAACAGGCGGGCGAGCCGGTCGAGCGGGAAGGCGGGCGTGGGCAGATTGCAGCCGTCGATGCCCCACTCGACGCCCGTCTCGGGAAGATCGCAAACCTCGGCCACGACCTGCTTCACGCGTTGCTGCAAGGGGTGTGAAGGCAGATGGTAATCGGCCAGCGCCGCGCCGATGGCGCGGGCGCCGGCCAGCATGCCCGCGTGCTTGCCCGAGCAATTGCTGCACACCGCGCCCGGCGTGAAGTCGCGTTTGATCCACGCCTTGTAGACGGCGTCCGAGATCGGCACATGGCCGCCGCAGCGCAAATCCGATTCCGTGGCGGACACCTTCGCGAGCATCGCGCGCGTCCGCTCGATATGGCGGTCCTCGCTACTATGCGAGGCGCACATGAGCGCGAGATCGGCGTCGTCGAAGCCAAAGCGCTCGAGCGCGCCGGTTTCGACCACGGCGAGCGCCTGCGCGGGCTTGGCCGCCGAGCGCACGAGCGTCATGCGATGCGGGTCGCCGAGCGCGTAGAGCAGGCGGCCCTGAGCGTCGACCACGGCAATGTGGGCGATATGCGTGGTTTCGATGACATCGCCGCGCAGGATTTTCACGGCGGGTTGGGGAGCGCTCGTCGTCATGGTGCCGTTTGCCTTGGGTCTCGGATGGGATCGTGCTGCGCGGTCGATGTGCGATTCTAATCCGCGTGTGCGGGTCAGCGCATTTGCCGGGCCACGCGGCACGCGGCGAGATCCCAGGCGCCGCTGCCGACGGTCTTCAGCAGCACCGGACCGCCGTCATGTGCCGCGCCGTCCGTTACAGCGGAGCCGATCGTGCGCACGTTCGCCCAGTCGACGCCTGCCTGCAGCAGGTCACCGGCTTCTTCGCGCGCGGCTGCGAAATCGTCGACGAACACGCAGCTCGCACGCACCGTGTCCTGGGCGATTTCGGCCGCGTCCGGCGTGAAGGCGCCCACGCCGATCACGAGCCGGTCCTTGCGTGCCGCTTCGTCGTACACGGGCGTCTTGCTCGTTGTCGCGGCGATGACGACGTCGACTTCTTTCGGAACCGCACCGTGCGCGGGCGTCACGTCCACGCCAGCCTGCGCGAAGTGGGCGCGGAACGCCTGTTCGGACGCTTCGGTCCGGCCTTTCACGTAGAGCGTCGCCGACGGATACAGCTGGCCGATCGCCTGGGCATGAAATCGCGCCTGCTGTCCGGTGCCGATGACCAGGAATGCACGCGGCGCGCCGGGGTGAAAGAGGCGCACGCCCAGCATGGAGAGCGCCGCGGTGCGCCGCCCGGTGACGGTCGGGCCGTCGAGGATGAACTCCGGCTGCCCCGTCGCGCCGTTGCACACCGTCACCGCGCCGAAGATGGTCGGCATGCCGAGCGCCGTGTTGGCCGGGCACACGCTCACGAGTTTGTGGATGGCAATGTCGTCGGCGCTGGCGGGCATCGAAAGCATGACGCCGTTGCCCTTGAGCGGCACGCCCGTGCGCACGGGCGCGTGAATGCGGCCCGCGTCGTGATCCTGCGCGGCCGTGGCGAGGGCGTCGAGCAGCACGCCGAAGTCGAGCAGGCGCGCGGTGACGGTTGCGTCGTAAATCGCGATGGGCTCCATCGAATCTTCTCTCCTGATGAATGATGCGTGGGTGTGGCGCGTGAGTACTGCCGCCGGCCTCAAAAGCGGTCGATGCGAAACGGCGCGAGATCGACGGCGGGCGTCTCGCGCGCCATCAATTGTGCGACGAGTTCGCCGCTGAGCGGCCCGAGCGTGAGGCCCAGATGCTGATGGCCGGTCGCGACGAACACGTTCCGTGCGCCGCGCATCTCGCCGATCATCGGCAGATAGTCGGGCAGCGTGGGGCGCTCGCCGTACCAGCGGCTTGCGACCTGCACCGCGGGCGCGCCGGGAAAGAGCGTCTGGAATTGCGTGGCGAGCATGTCGGCGCGGCGCCAGTCGGGTGCGCCGCGCGCGCCGAGTTCGACGGTGCCGGCAAGCCGGATGCCTTGCGCCATCGGGTTACAGGTGAAGCCGCGCTCGACGAAGCTCACGGGCACGCGCAGCGTGTCTTGCGAGGGCGCGCCGACCTGCACGTGATAGCCGCGCTCGTTGGTCAGCGCAATCCTGGCGCCCAGTTGCTCTGCAAGTTCGGCGCTGCGCGAGCCGGCTGCGATCAGCACCTTGGCGGCTGGGTGCGTCGCGCCGTTCAGCGTGACGCCGATACGGCCGTCGGGGAGGGCGCGCAAGGCGTCGACGGCAGCGCTCGTGAATTTCGCGCCCGCTGCGAGCGCCGCCTCGAAAATGCGCTCGACGACCTGCTGCGGATTCGTGACCGAGGCCATGCCGGGAAAGTAGCGCGCATGGTTGATATGCGGCGTGAGCGACGGTAGATAGTCGCGCCGTACCTGCTCCGCTGTGAGATTCACGTAGCGCACGCCGTACCGGTCGAGCAGATCGAGTTGCGCGCATTCTGTTGCGTGCGCAACGGGTCGCTCGAACACGTAGAGCGAGCCGATGTCGCGAAAGAGGTCGGCGGCGATGCGCTGATCGAGCAGACGACGCCAGGCCTGTGCCGCACCGGTCACGAGACTCGCGAGCGCACGCGTGTTGCGCCGAAAGCGCGGGCGCTGCGCCTGCGCGGCGAACTCCAGCACCCACGGCGCCATGCGCGGCAGGCTGCGTTTGTGCAGGCGCAGCGGGCTGTCGCGGCGCAGCAGCATGCGGGGCAGACCGGCCATCGTCTCGGGGCTCGCGAGCGGCGCGACGTGATCGACCGCGATCAGGCCCGCGTTGCCGAACGAGCAGCCCGAACCGGGCGGCGCGCTGTCGACGATATGTACGCGCATGCCACGCTGCGCCAGATTGAGGGCGGCGCAGACCCCGATGATGCCTGCACCGATGACGACGACATCTTCCATGTCAGTCTCGCGACGAAGAAGTGATTTCGTTCGATGCTAACCTAACTATTTCCTATAGGAAACTTTTTTCTGATCGTATATCACGCGTACTCGACCCGCCGATCAGCGTTGCACTTGCGAAGCGTTGTAGGCGCTCGCCTGCTCGAGCAGCCACGCGCGGAACATCTCGAGTGGCTTGCCGTGGCTGAGTTCGGTGGGATAGACGAAGTAGTAGCCGCCATCGGCAATAGCAGGGGCTTCGAACGGAATGACGACGCCGAACCGCTCGAGCTGGCCTTCAACGAAGAACTTCGGCACGAGCGCCACGCCGAGGCCGGCGGCGGCCGCGGCGATCAGCATCGTGTGCAGCTCGTAGCGCACGCCGTGCATGGTGGCGTTGTCTTCCACGCCGAGGTCGGAGAACCAGCGCGTCCAGGCGTCGGGGCGCGTGGTGGAGTGCAGCAGCGGGTAGGCGAGCAGTTCGTGCGCCTTCTTGACGGGGCGCGCAAGCAGTGACGGAGAACAGACGGGCACCACTTCCTCGCCGAACAGAAAGTCGGAGGACGTGCCGGGCCAGGTCGGCTTGCCGTAGTGGATCGCGGCTTCGAAATGCGACTCCTCGAACGAAAACGTCTCGGTGCGCACGCCCATGTTCACGCGCACGTCGGGCGTGCGGTCGTAGAAGTCCTTGAGGCGCGGAAGCAGCCATTCGGACGCGAAGGTCGGCAGCACGGCGAGCTCCAGATAACCGCCGCCGCTGCCGTGCGCGATGATGGAGAGCGTGTCGCGATCGAGGTTTTCGAGCGCACGCCGCACCTGGGTGCTATAGAGCCGGCCCGCGCGCGTGAGCACGACCCGCTGTTTGGCGCGCACGAACAGGCGCACGCCGAGATTCGATTCGAGCGTGGCGATCTGGCGCGAGACCGCGCTTTCGGTGAGGAACAGCTCCTTGGCGGCGTGAGTGAAGCTCTCGTGCCGCGCCGCGGCTTCGAAGGCCGTCAGCGCGCCGATATTCGGGATCTTGAACTTGCGCATGGTGATTCCAGAAACTCATCAAGTGACAATTTAAACTCGCTTTACGCGGTGCGCAACCATTTGAATAATGCGTTTTACGTATAGCTGACCGAAACCGATGGCCAGAGGCCCCTTTGATGACTGCCGCCAGGCGGTCGTTTCCTGTGAGATTGGTGATGCGCAATTCGAACGTAGAACGCTTGTTGTCCGCGCTGCTGGGCCGCGAGAAAACTGAAACCCTGTTTGCAACGCTGAACTTTCCGTCGATGCTCGGCGACTGGGAAAGCGGCACCGTCACGCGTGCCGAACTCGCCCAGGCGATGAACATGGCGCTGTTCGAAGACCTGCTGGAGCGCTCTCCCAACGGCCGCACGTACACGAACGACACGGTGGCGCAGGGCGGTGCGGTGTACTTCGACCATGGCGCGCTGCGCACGGTGCGCTGGGCACAGAACGGCGCGCTGCCGCCCGGCGAAGCGGCGTTCACGCGCATTCTGCGGCCGCTCGGCTTTCGCCTGAATGGCCGCTATCCGCTTGACAAGCTCGGCATGACGGGGCGCGCCTACGCCCACGAAGACGCACCCGACGAGATCGCGCAGTTCTTCGTGAGCGAGCTGCACCCCGAGCGCTTTTCGGCGGCGTTCCAGCAAGCCGTGACGAACGTGGTGGGCGCATCGAAAGATCCGCTTACGCCGCTGGCCGTGGCGCAGCTCTCCGAACTGGAACGCGACGGCTCGCTGCCGCTCGACGCGGCGCTGCAACTGCTGCCCGTGATCGTCGGTGCATTCGCACGACAGCACGACGTGCCATCTATTTCGAACTACGAGACATTGCTGCAGGAATCGGCGGAAATGGCATGGATCGCGACGGAAGGCAACGCCTTCAATCACGCGACCGACCGCGTGGAAGACGTATTTCAGCTTTCGGACGACGAGAAGGCCAAGGGGCGCCCGATGAAGCCCAGCGTCGAGACTTCGCGCTCGGGCCGCGTGTTTCAGACGGCCTATCGAGCCGACACCGTGACGCGCGAGTTTCGCGCGGCGGACGGCCAGCGTGTGACGCGTGAGGTGCCGGGCTCGTTCTACGAGTTCATCACGCGCAAGCGCACGTTCGATCAGGTCACGCGGCGCTGGCAGACCGATCTGCGCTTCGATGCGGGTAACGCCACGGGCATCTTCAAGATGACCGCGAACGCCGCGTAAGCATGAAGGATCAAACGCCCGGCGCGCCGTCCTGCGTGTCCGGGTGCGGTTCGTTGATGAGCCAGAGGACTTCGGCGTCCTCTTCGCTCGTGGAGACGGCCGCATGCCCCGTGCGGCTGTCGAAATAGAGACTGTCGCCGGTTTCGAGATGTGTCGGTGCGTAAAGCTCGGAGTAGAGACACACCGAGCCGCTCAATATGAAGAGAAATTCCTCGCCTTCATGCCGGCCCCATTCCGTGAACTCGTCGAGCGAGTGCGCCGTCACGCGAATGCGAAACGGGTGCATCGCCTTGTGGGCGAGTTCCGTCGCCAGCAACTCCATCTGATAACAGCCTGCTGAATGCTGTTGCCCATCGCCCTTGCGGGTGAGCGCGCGGCGTCCGCTCGCGCGCGGCCTGGGCGCCGAGCCGAACAGTTCGCCGAGGTCGATCTTCAGACCGTGAACGATCTTCTGCAGCACGTCGAACGTCGGCGACATGACGCCGTTTTCCACCTTCGAGAGCGTGGAGCGCGACACGCCGCACACGCGGCTGGCGGCCTCGAGCGTGTAATCGTGCTTCAGCCGGGCCGCCTTGACGCGCTTGCCCAGCTCCGCCGAAGCATTCTCGGCGGCCTTGAGGGACGGGGTTTCCATTCGGGAACTCGGGGTGTTCGCTGGTGGTTCGCTGATGGTTCGCTGATGGTTCGTATCGTACTCTATGTTTCCGATAATAACATTTGCGTATCGCGCGACGTTTGGCGCGCCATCCAGCAATTAACAAGCATGGCTAAGTAAATCGATCGCCCCGAAGGTTGATGATTTCTGACGCAAACCCAGACGGCGCAAGGCCTGGCGTGCGCTCGATCCGGGCTCGCATGGCATCCACGCACAGGGGGCATATCGGCGTTATCGGGTATTTCCCAATGCCAGCGGGGCCGCGTCACGCCTTGCCGTATTCCCCGCGTGGACGGGCTTGATGAGAAAAGCGCATTACGTGGTGATTAGATTTCGTTTGATGCCGCCTGCACGGCTGCCGACAATCCGCTTACGTCCCGCCGCTCGGCATAGCGGGATGAATCCAGTGCGTCCGAAGGTCCGCGCGACCATTCGAACGCATCACGTGCCGGCTCCAGATACCGAAGGAATATCGCATGTCTCCTCGTTTCCTCGCTTCTCGTCGTGGCTGCGCGATCGCAGCGTCGTTGATGTTGGTTGCCGGCGCGGTGAGCGCACAGGAGATGGTCGTGAAGATCGGCGTGGCCAGCCCGCTTACGGGCGGCGGGGCAGCGTATGGCAAGGACATCGAGAACGGCGTGCGTCTGGCCGTGGACGAAGCCAACGCCGCGCATCCCACCATCGGCGGCAAGCCGGTCAAGTTCGTGATCGACTCGCAGGATGACCAGAGCGATCCGCGCATCGGCGTGCAGGTCGCGCAGCAACTCGTGGATGACAACGTGGCCGTCGTGATCGGCCACTTCAATTCGGGCACGACGCTGCCGGCCTCGAAGATCTACGCGAAGGCGGGCATTCCGATGATCACGCCGGCCGCCACCAACCCGGCCATCACGCAAAGCGGCGCGCCGACCATCTACCGCGTGATCGCCACCGACTCGCAAAACGCAGGCAACGCGGGCAACTATGCGGCGACGGTGACGAAGGCGAAACGCATTGCCATCATCGACGATCGCACGGCCTTCGGCCAGGGTGAAGCCGACGAGTTCGAGAAGGCCGTGAAGGCAAGCGGCGGCACGATCGTCGCGCGCGAGTTCACGAACGACAAGGCGGTGGATTTCAGCGCCCAGCTCACGAGCATCAAGCGCACGAATCCGGATCTCGTGTTCTTCGGCGGCCTCGACGCGCAGGCCGCCATGATCGTCAAGCGCATGCGCCAGCTTGGCCTGAAAGCGCAATTCCTCGCGGGCGGCGGCGTCATGGACGCGAACTTCATCAAGCTCGCCGGCGATTCCGCCGATGGCGCTTCGGTGTGGGAATACGGCCAGCCGCTCGGCACGCTGCCCAAGGGTAGGGGCTTCGAGGCGAAGTTCAAGCAGAAGTACGGCATCGACATGCTCGCCTACGCGCCGTTCGCCTACGACGCGGCGTGGGTCGCGATCACGGCGATGGAGAAGGCCGGCTCGGCGACGCCCGCGCAGTTCAACGCCGCGCTCAAGGCCACGAACTACGACGGCATTACGGGCAAGATCGCTTTCAACGCCCAGGGCGACCTGAAGAGCCCGAGTTCGACGCTGTATCAGGTCAAGAACGTGGCGTGGGTGCCGGTCACGACGCGAACCGCGGACTGAGATCACACGCCTCTGCTACCTTGAAGGGCGCCGGCACTGCCGGCGCCCCAATGCATTGTTTCCAATAGGAAAACAAAGGTGTGCCCGCAGTGCGGGTACATGCCATTTTCATGGCGCAAAGCCGGGCGGAAGCGGTACACGCGGCATGGCGAAATTCCCGTCGATTTTCGTGTTGTCGCCGCAAAATTGCGCGTGTATAGTTTCCTAAAGTAGCAATGTTTCGTATCGGAAATTTTTAAGGGATTCTACCTATGAAAGCCTCCTCCATCCTCTCGGATCTCGGTATCTCCCAGCTCGCGGAAGCGGGCGACATCGCCGTGCATTCACCGATCAACGGCGAACTGATCGGCCGCGTCGCGAGCCAGTCGGCGGCCGACGTCGACGCTGTGCTCGCGAAGGCGCAGGAGGCGTTCAAGACCTGGCGCAATGTGCCCGCGCCGCGCCGCGGCGAACTCGTGCGCCTGCTGGGCAACAAGCTGCGCGAACAGAAGCGCGCGCTCGGCAGCCTCGTCTCGCTGGAAACCGGCAAGATCTTCCAGGAAGGCTTGGGCGAAGTGCAGGAAATGATCGACATCTGCGACTTTGCGGTCGGCCTCTCGCGTCAGCTTTACGGTCTGACCATTGCTTCGGAGCGTCCCGGCCACCGCATGGCCGAATCGTGGCATCCGATGGGCGTGTGTACCGTGATTTCCGCGTTCAATTTCCCGGTCGCCGTGTGGTCGTGGAACGCCGCGCTCGCGCTCGTGTGCGGCAACGCTGTGGTCTGGAAGCCTTCGGAAAAAACGCCGCTCACCGCGGTTGCCGTCAACAAGATCATGCAGGACGTGTTGAAGGAATTCGGCGATGCGCCCGAAGGCCTCACGAGCCTCGTGGTCGGCGGCCGTGAAGTGGGCGCGAAGCTCGTGGCGGATCCGCGCTCGAACATCGTCAGCGCAACGGGCAGTACCGAAATGGGCCGCACCGTCGGCGTCGAGGTCGCGCGCCGCTTTGGCCGCTCGCTGCTCGAACTGGGCGGCAACAACGCAGGCATTGTCTCCCCGACAGCCGATCTCGAACTCGCGCTGCGCGGCATCCTGTTCTCGGCGGTCGGCACGGCCGGCCAGCGCTGCACGTCGCTGCGCCGCCTCTTCGTGCACGAGAGCGTGTACGACAAGGCAGTCGAGCGCCTGAAAGCGCTCTACGGCAAGGTGGTGATCGGCAATCCGCTGGAGCAGGGCACGCTGATGGGGCCGCTCATCGACGAGCAGTCGTTCGCCCGCATGCAGTCGGCACTCGAGCAGGCGAAGCGCGAAGGCGGCAAAGTGTTCGGCGGCGAGCGTCACACGGTGGCGGGCAACGAGAAGGGCTTCTACGTTCGCCCGGCTATTGTCGAGATGCCGTCGCAAACGGAAGTTGTCCTGAAGGAAACCTTCGCACCGATTCTTTACGTCCTCAAGTACAGCGACTTCGGCGACGCGATCGATGCTAACAACGCCGCCCACCATGGCCTGTCGTCGTGCGTATTCACGACGGACCTGCGCGAGAGCGAGCGCTTCACGTCGGCCGCGGGCAGCGATTGCGGCATCGCGAACGTGAATATCGGCCCGAGCGGCGCGGAGATCGGCGGCGCGTTCGGCGGCGAAAAGGAAACGGGCGGCGGGCGCGAATCGGGATCCGACTCGTGGAAGGCTTACATGCGTCGTGCGACCAACACGGTCAACTATTCGTCGGCGCTGCCGCTCGCACAGGGCATCGATTTCAACGTCGAATAAGCGCGTTTGAGGTACGTGACCGGGTGCATCGTGCGCCCGGTCGATGGATCGATTCGCGCAAACCCAATCCATGCGCGCTGCAGTTTTCCGCTATCTGGAGCAAGTCGTGAGTTCTCAAGTCGTTATCGTTGGCGGCGGGGTAATCGGTAGTTCTATTGCTTACTTTCTGCGCGCAGCCGACCCAACGGTTTCCGTGACCGTGTTCGAGCGCGACCCGAGTTATGCGCGCTCGTCGTCGGCGCTTTCGGCCGCGTCGATCCGGCAGCAGTTTTCCACGCCGTTGTCGATCCAGATGTCGCTGTTCGGCATCGAGTTTCTGCGCGGCATTGGCGAGCGGCTCGAAGTGAACGGCAACCGCCCGTCAATCGATCTGCACGAGGGCGGTTATCTCTTCCTCGCCACCGAAGCGGGCGATGCGACGCTGCGCGAGAATCACGCGCTGCAAACGCGCCTTGGTGCCGACATCGAACTCATGTCGCGCGATGCGCTGCACGCGAAGTTTCCCTGGCTCAACGTCGAGGATCTCGCGAGCGGTGCGTATGGACGCAGCGGCGAGGGGTGGTTCGACGGCTACGGCCTCGTGCAGGCGCTGCGCAAGAAGGCGCAGTCGCTCGGCGCGCGCTATGTGCCGGCGGATGTGACCGGCGTCGTGCGCAGTGGCCGCAAGGTCACGCACGTGATCGCGAGCGACGGCGAACGCCATGCGTGCGACACGCTCGTGAACGCAGCCGGCGCGTGGGCGCGCAAGCTCGCGGAAATGATGGACATCGACATTCCGGTTTATGCGCGCCGCCGCAGCATTTTCAACGTGTCGTCGCCGGCGCGGCTTACCACCTGCCCGTTGCTGATCGATCCGTCCGGCGTGTATTTCCGCCCCGAGGGCAACACGTACATCACGGGAACGTCGCCGAGCGCGGAGAACGACCCCAACGATCTGCCGCTCGACGAAGTCGATCACGCCATCTTCGACGACGTGATCTGGCCCACGCTTGCGCACCGCGTGCCGGGCTTCGAGGCGCTGCGTGTGGAGAACTGCTGGTCCGGTTATTACGAGTACAACGTGCTCGACCAGAACGCCATCATTGGTTACCACCCGGCTATCGACAATTGCGTGTTTGCCAATGGTTTCAGCGGGCACGGTCTTCAGCAGGGACCGGCAACCGGGCGCGGCGTGAGCGAGCTGATCCTCAACGGCCGGTATACGACGCTGGATCTGTCTTCGCTCGACTGGTCGCGCGTGCTGGAAAACCGGCCGATCGTCGAAAAGAACGTCGTGTGACGGTGGCATAGGCAGGCCGCACAACGCACAAAGTAGCGCCCGCGATTTCAGCGGGCTTTTTTATTGCGCGACGGCTTGATGAGCAAACCGCATGACGTGGTGATTAGATTTCGTTTGATGTGCCCGTGAGGGCTGACCACAATCGAAGCTTGTCCGTTGCCGCGCTTAACCGCCATCGACTCCATGTCCGCCATGTACGATTTCACCGCACCCTTTCAGCATCCCGCTGGTTCGCCCATTCGCGAGCTTTTCAAGTACCTGGGAGAACCAGGCATGATTTCCTTCGCTGGGGGCTACCCTGCCAGCGACCTGTTCGATGCCGATGGACTGCAGGCGGCAGCGGCCCAGGCATGGCAGGCTTCCACGCGCTGTCTGCAATATGGCCCGACCGACGGTTTGCCCGAATTGAAGACGCAACTGCTCGCGCTGATGGCGCGCCGCGGTGTGACCTGCGCTCCTGAGGAGATGCTCGTCACCACGGGGTCACAGCAAGGCCTCGACCTCTTGTTGCGCGTGCTGCTCAATCCGGGCGACACGGCCTTGACCGAGCAGCCCGCCTATCCGGCCACGCTGCAGGCGCTCAGGCTCCAGCAGGCGCATGTCGTGACGGTGCCTGTCGACGGCGACGGTCTCGACGTGGACGTACTCGCCGCGAAGCTTGCTTCGGGCGCGATCGTCCGGCCCAAGTTGCTGTACACGGTGCCGACCTTCGCGAATCCCACCGGGGCCACGCTCACACGCGAGCGGCGCCTTGCGCTCCTGCGTCTCGCCGTTCAGTACCGCTTTGTGATCGTCGAAGACGATCCGTACGGCGATCTGCGTTTCGCTGGCAACGCGGTGCCGTCGATGCTGGCGCTGGCAAGCGAGGTGCAGGGAGCACGCGATTGGCTCGTGCACTTCTCGAGTCTTTCGAAAGTCGTCGCGCCTGGCTTGCGCGTAGGCTGGACTATTGCGCCCGTTGAAATCGCGCGGCGCTGCGTGATCGCCAAGCAGACCGTCGACCTGTGCAGTACGCCGTGGACTCAGGCTATCGCCGCGCACTACCTGGCGGCGGGCTCGCTCGAACGGCACCTTCCGCACATCACGCAGGCTTATCAACGCAAGTGCGAAGCGCTTTGCGATGGCTTGCGCGCGCAATTCGGCGACGAGATCGCGTTTCATCAGCCCGAAGGCGGCATGTTCGTGTGGGCGCGCATTCCGGGTGTGGCGATCGATGCGCTCTTGCCGAATGCGATTGCCAACAAGGTGATTTTCGTTCCCGGCAAGGCGTTCTTCGCTGACGAGCCCGACACCGCGTCGCTGCGCCTTTCGTTTGCGGCGCCGAACGTCGATGAGATTCGCGAAGGCGTGACGCGTTTGAAGCGGGCCACGCACGCCACGCGAGCGGCGGACGTCACGTCGGCACGCGTCTGAATTTCGCGCGGTTCATGAGGCGCCGCGCGTATCCCGTTACGCAAGCGCCTGTGCAAGCTCGACGAAGAGCTCCACGTAAGGGCAACCGCCTGGTTGACAGCCCAAAGGAAGCGGCCGACAGTGAGGTGCCGAGTTATTGACCAGCGGAACACCGATCTGGCCGAGAAGCTTACGCGCGAACAGTCGATGCTTTCCAGAAACGCTTCCTCGAGGCAATCGCCGCCATGCACTTCCGAAAGGAGTAACCGTGGAATTGACTGACTTCGACACACTGACTTTCGACTGCTACGGCACGTTGATCGATTGGGAAAGCGGCATCTTCGCTGGCCTTAAGCCCCTGATCGAACGGGCCAGGGTGCCGCTGTCGAGAGACCAGGTTCTGGAGGCCCATGCGCGACACGAGTCGTCGCAGCAGAAATATACGCCGGCCAAGCGATACCAGGAGCTGCTGCCCATCGTCTATAAGCGGCTGGCCGAGGAATGGGGACTGCCCTTCACGCACGAGGAGTGCATGGCGTACGGGCGGTCGGTGCGGAACTGGCCGGTATTCGAGGACACCGTAGCCGCGTTGCAGTACCTGAAGCAGCACTACAAGCTGGTCATACTCTCCAACGTCGACAACGAAACTTTCAGCTACAGCAATGCAAGGTTGCAAGTAGCGTTCGACGCCATTTTCACGGCGGAAGATATCGGTTCGTACAAGCCATCGCCGCGAAACTTCGAATACATGCTCGAGAAGCTGGGTGAGCGTGGCATCAAGAAGGAAAAGATCCTTCACACAGCCGAAAGTCTTTTCCACGACCACAAGCCAGCCAGTGAATTTGGTCTGGCGTCGTGCTGGATTTACCGCCGTCATTCGCAGCCGGGCTTTGGCGCGACCATGAATTCCGGATGGCTGCCGAACGTCGCTTTCCGCTTCAACAGCATGGCGGACTTTGCGAAGGCGCATCAGGAAGCCGCGGCGCAAAAGTGAGGCGCGATTGATGCCCACGCCCGCCGAACACGAATCGCTGAGAGCACGCCTCGCGCGGGCGCGCCGGCTACTGGCACTTGCGCAAACGGGGTTGCACTACGCCACGAGCCCATTCGACACGGAACGGTACACGGAAATCGCCAGCATCGCGCATCAGCAACTCGCGGAAATGGCGTCCATGCGAACGAGCGATCTCGCCGCGCTGTTTGCTCTCGAAACGGGATACGCGAATCCTAAACTCGACGTCAGATGCGCCGTATTCAACCAGTCCGGTCAAATCCTTCTCGTGCGAGAGTCCGTGGACGGCTTGTGGTCTCTGCCCGGCGGTTGGGCCGACGTGGGCGTTTCGCCCGCCGAGAACGCGGCAAAAGAGGCACGTGAAGAAAGCGGCTACACGGTGAACGTCGTTCGGCTATTGGCCGTGTGGGACATGCTCAAGCACGGGCATCCGCCTTCTGTGTTTCACATCTGGAAACTGGTTTTCCTTGGGGAAATCGTGCGCGCGGGGAAAATAGCCGGAGCCGAAACCGACGCCGCTCAGTTCTTTGATATCGATAACCTGCCAGCCTTGTCCCAAGGCCGGATTCTGCCGGAACAAATTCGACGACTGGATGCACTGCGCAATAACAGTGACGTCGAATTCGACTGAAGTTTTGCTTTAACGCCGGGGCGGCGTTTAACCCGTCATGCTTTCAGGCGGCGCCGGAGTGCTCTGTTCTGACTTTTGCCAGGCGGCTGCCGGCAAATGGGTCCTGTCGCCAGTCCACGCTTGGGGCTTTCACTGATTGCTGTTCAGGTTCAGCCGCCTCGCCGACTGCAAAATGCTCGAGCGACTGCCCCGCGCTTGTCGCCTGCACCACCCACCGCGGGGCGTCGCCCTTGCCGTCCCACGTGTGGCCAGCCGCATCCCGGTAACGGGCGGCGCGCATTTGCGCGGCGTCTGCTGCCATTGACGCAGCAACATCTTCGGGTTCAATACCATATTCGGCCATCCGACGCCGCAGATAGGCCACGATGCTTTCGCGTTTTCGTTCGTCCATTTCTAGTTGTGCTTCGCTCTGAATGCAACTCTTGAGCAGAATATAGCGCAAGTCGCGTGCCGCCACGATATCACAGCTTGAATAGGCGTCCCCGGCGGCTGTCGCGAAAGGTCCGGCGGGAATCAGGTGTTGAGCTTCTGGGCGCGCTCGGCTTGATGTTCTGCGGCCCGTTCCTCCGCATGCTTTTTCGCAACGTGATGCCCCACGATGCAGCCGCCAACGGCGCCAGCAACGGCGTGGTGGCCCGCATAATGTCCGGCTACACCACCCACGACAGCACCTTTGAGGCAGCCGGCGGCATGTGCGCTGCTGGCTGCCGCGAGGCCTAAAGTTGCCGCCGCGGCAAGCACCCTGATTCGATTATTGACGTTCATGATAAACACTTGTGTGAAATATTAGCTTTGGAACCGGCTCAATAGCCCCAGCGGCCATTATCGTGCCACTCGCGCTCACGCCATTGGTGTTCGCGACGCTCGTGCTCCCGCCATTCGTGTTCCCGCCACTGACGCGCGCGCCAGTCGTCGTCGCCGCGCCAAGCCACCGCGACCGGAGGAGGCGCATAGGCGGCAGGCGGCGGAGCAACGTACACGGGCTGAGCCGGAGCGTAGGCGGCGCCAGGCAGTGCGACGCCCACGGCCAGATCGACGTGCGCAAACGCTGCGCTCGAAGCAGCCAGTGCGGCCGCGCCCAGTACCACGCCGAGAATCGTCCTTTTCATTTCACTACTCCTTCGCACCTGTCGTGCGTTTCTGGTGAGCACGGTTCGGAGTGTAGGCGGCGAGCCCGGACACAGGTGCAACGGCCGTGCGATTTTCGTAACGGCGCGTTATTTCGCATGTTCCGATATGTAAAAAAAGCGCGGACGCTCATTCACAGCGTTCCGGGCTGCCAGGTACCAAGAGGAAGAGGGCTAGCGGACAAGGAATCCGTAAGTCAGCGGATCGCGCTCGTCTACGATCCAGGTCGCGAAGCCGCACACGAACGCGTTGCCTTCGACTTCGGGAATCACTGCCTCGAAGTCGCCGACGGTCGTTTCGCCGAGCACGCGTCCCTTGAAAACCGTGCCGATAATGGACTCGTTCACGAGGGTCTCGTCTTTGCCGAGTTCGCCACGCAGGTACAACTGGGCGACGCGTCCACCCGTGCCGGAACCGGTCGGTGAGCGGTCCACTTCGCGGTCCGCGAACACGCAGCAGTTGGCTTGCGTCGAGCCTTCGTGCCGCGGTGCATTGGCGATGATGGTCCCGTAAATGTGGTTGATTTCGGGAATCTCGGGATGCTCGACAGGGTAGGCCTTGTTCGCGGCTTCCTTCACCTCTGCGCCGAAGCGGATGAGTTCCTCGACCGACGACTCGCGCACGGCGAGCTCATGTGGCTGGCCGTCAGTATAGAAATAAAACGCGCCGCCGAAAGCAATGTCGCCCTTCACCGTACCGAAGGACGGCGTCTCGACAGTCACATCGCGCTTCCAGATGAACGAGGGGACGTTCACGAATCGCACGTTGCCCGCGTGTTCGCCATCCCATTGAACGAAGGCTTCGATAAAGCCACAGGGAGCGTCGATGCCGACACGCGTTTCCGGAACACTGCGCTGCACCCAGCCAAGCTCGACCGCTGCGGTGGACAGCGCGATCACGCCGTGTCCGCAGTGGTCGCTATAGCCCTCGTTGTGAAGGAAGATGATGCCGAAGTCGGCGCTCGGGCTGACCGGTTCGGTCAGATAGCCGCCGTACATATCGGCGTGACCGCGCGGCTCGAACATCAACGCGGTGCGGATTTCGTCGGCGTTTTCCTTGAGCCACGCACGACGCTTCACGATCGTGTCGCCGGGCAGGCGAGGCAATCCGCTGGTGACGATACGGAATGCTTCGCCGCCGGTATGCACTTCGACGGTCGTTATCGTGCGAGTAGTCTTCATGATGTTTTTACGCTATTGACTCACTGGCCGTACGGAACCGGCAGGCCGTCCATTTCTCGGGCGCAATGTGGAACCAATCTATACCACTTGTGGTGGATAGCACGAAATGTGTCAATGTGGACTTAAACTAGACCAAAAAGTCTCGTCAGGTCCGGAAAATTGGTTTCTTCGCATGAACATGCCGCCAAGGCCAGCAGGGAGTGGTCGCGAAAGTGGTATGTTTGAGAACAACTCAAGGCGCACTGAGAACTCACGATGACCACTCGCGGAAGAAATTGCATCGACCATGGGCCAGTCGCTGTGCAAGCGACTCAAGGACGATGGGATTGACGACCCGGCTCGCATTCGGCTGTACGTTGCCGAGCATCGTCTGATTTACGAAGCCATTGTCTGCGGAGACGCCGATGCGGCGGCGTTCTATGTCGAGCGGCATATTCATCGGGTGCAAAGAGATATCACGCCGCAGTAAGTGACTTTATTGCGGCTCCCGGCAGCGTCATCGAAACGACATCCAGGCAACATGCTTCGTTCACCGTTTCAACAAACTGATGGTTGAAACTGGGGCCTTTGGCTAATACAGCAGAGGTGAACGATGTCGACGAAGGTCCGCAGCTATCTCTCCCCGACGCTGGTTTTACTCGCGCTCGACTGGCCGGACGGTGCGACACGTGCCGACTTCCTCGGTTTCGCTATTGAACGCGCCCCGGGCTTCACTAGCCCGGACGGTAAATCCCATGAGACGAGCAGCTGGCTCCCTAATCGAATCACGTTCAAGGGGCCCGTGCCGGACGGTAAACCCGATGCGCCTTCGAATATCGCGCCGATTCAAAAATTCATGTGGTGGGACGCGCGCATCGAGGAAGCCGACAGAGGCAAGCAATTCAGGTACACCATCTACCCGGTAGTCGGTACGCCGGACAATCTGAATCTGCTGAACGCAGAGGCGAGTTCGTGTGAGGTCACGTTACCGGCGCATATCGAAGACGGCGTGGGTACCTGGTTCAACCGCGCGGTGGTGAGCTCGCAGGCTTTCGCACGACAAGTGAAGGCGATGGGAATCGATCCGCATACCGCGCCGCCGGCCGCACAGGCGTTTGAACTTCGTACGTGGCTCGCCAACGATATGCAGCTCGTGTTCAAGGAAATATTCCAGGACGCGTCGCGCGCTGCAGCAGCCGTCTATCACCTGACCGACCCGCTTTGGGCGATCCCGGCGTTCAAGGAGTTCGGAACCGCTCACGGCAAAGCCAATGTCGCCGTCGTATACGACTCGCATCGGGTTCGCGAAAAAGGCAAAGCGCCCGCTGCATCGCCCAATCAACCCACGGTCGATGAACTGGGCAACGTCGTGACGTTCTGCCCGCGTGACAAGACGCACATCATGCACGACAAGCTCATCGTGACGGATAGGGGCGATCGGCAAGGCAACCCGGCATTCGTGGTTGCGGGTTCTGCGAATTTCACGACAGAAGGCATTACGGAGCAGGCCAACGTACTTCATCTGTTCGATTCGGCAGACCTCGCGAAACTGTACGACGACAGAACGAAAGCCATCGCCGGCAATCCGCCGATCAACCAGACCGCCGAACTCACGAATGGCTGGTCCGATTCCGTGACGGTGGGAAGCGCAGCCGTGCGCGTTTGCTTCTCTCCGGAAACGAAAACCAGACGTACCCAGATCGATACCATCGTCGAAGCGATAGGAAAGGCGCAGCATTCGGTTTTGTTCTGCCTCTTCATGCCGACAGACGAACCGCTTCGCGACGCCTGCTTTGCCGCCGGCGACAAGGGGCTCATGATGTTCGGCCTCGTCAACAATATCAGCGGAAAGTCCGCTGAGAATGCGCAAGAGGCGCAAAAAGCGGGAGAGGCAGTGAGTACGACTGCGCTGGCAAACCTCGCGCTCTATCATCGAAGCAGGGAAAACCGCGACGTCATCGATGCATCGTACTTTTCCCCGGCGACCGTGCCTGAAGGTTTCGAACCCGAGCTCCGCCTCTTTCCCGGCGAAGTCGCGCCCAGTTACGCGCCGGTCATTATCCACCATAAGTTCATCGTCATCGACGCCGAAGGAGACAATCCGATTGTCTACACGGGCTCGGCCAACATGAGCAACAACTCCGAGCATTTCAACGACGAGAATCTGCTCGAAATACAAGACAAGCGAATCGCCGCCATTTACCTCGCGGAATTCATGCGGTTGTACGAGCACTATCGTGCGCGCGCCGTTGGCATCGAGGAGCAGCAGCATAGAACCGTGCAACGGCTGTTGCTACAGCCCGACCGCAAGTGGGCCGACAAGTATTACAAGGCGAATAGTCCGGAGGAGAAGGCGCGGATTGCGTTGGCATCGGAGCCGGCCAGTTGATGCATTCGCTTCTGTGTTTGCGAAGTCACCGTGCACGCCTCGCACGACGGGGGCGCTGCGCGTTGCCGGCTAAAAATCCAGCGTGAACTGAGGCGACTCGTTACTGGAAGCTTCTCCGGTGTGTTGGAGGTTGCCGGCCTTCACCCCTAGCAGCCTGATGGATTTAACGAGTTCGACTCTTTTCAGGCACTCAGTCGCCGCGCGCCGCAATGCTTTCGCGTCATCAATAGGCTCAGGAAGCGTGACGTCACGCGTGACAGTCTTGAAGTCATTAAAGCGCAGCTTGATGCCGATCTTCCTGGCCAGATAGCCTTTTCGCTGGAGGTCGAGCGCCACCTGTTCGCATAGGCGGGTAAACGCTGCGCCCAGTTCCTGTCGATGCCGCACCGCGTGCAGATCGCGCTCGAATGTGGTTTCGCGACTCATCGAGACGGGCTCGCTATACGTCACCACCGGCCTGTCATCTAGTCCGTGTGAAACTCTGCGAAGCCACGCCCCGTAGCTTCGTCCGAAGTTTTCGATGAGCCAGTGCTCGTCGCGCGCAGCGATCTCACCGATGGTCGTGATTCCAAAAGACGCAAGCTTGGCGGCCGCCTTGGGGCCAACGCCGTTGATCTTGTTTGCGGCCATTGGCCAAATCCTGGATTGCACGTCCTCCGGCGTCAGGATTGTGATTCCGTCCGGCTTTTGCATATCGGAGCACAGCTTGGCGAGCAGCTTGTTTGGCGCGATACCGACGGAGCATGTGAGATTGGTTGCTTCGAAGACGGCGGATTTCAACTTGCGCGCGATTGCCTCCGAATCGCCATTCGTGAGTGAAACGTCTGCGTAGACCTCGTCGATTCCAACGTCTTCCATGCTCGAACTGATTGACCGGACGGCATCCTTGAACAGTCGCGAGTACGTTCGGTAGAGGTCGAAATTCACTGGAAGGAGAATCGCATCTGGCGCTAACCGGGCGGCTTTCATGGCGGGCATTCCGGAATGAACGCCGAGCGCGCGAGCCTCGTAGGTCGCGGTCGTCAGGACACCTCTGCCCACATAGTCGCGCAGGCGCGAGAATTCGCGAGTGCCGTCCGGCTTCGTTCGGGGCGTATCCGAGCGACGGCCAGCAACCACCATGGCTTGGCCTCGTAGCTCCGGATACTGCGAAAGTTCACACGACGCAAAGAATGCGTCCATGTCGATGTGGGCTATGCGCCGATCATCTGGCATGCCTTGGTACTCAAAAATAGCTCTCGATGGCTCCGCGCGACCGGCACGCTACTCATCATCGGGTATGGCGGCAGGAGCAGCGGGACGACGGCACCGTGCGTCCTGTGGAAAATTGAATGGAACTGTACATTTATACAGTCACTTTGTCAGGATACTGGAGCTGATTCGGAGATATTTTTTTGAGTGCGAAGATGTTCGCAAACGGCTCTTCCGCGGACGCCGCCGCTCTGACTGTGGAATCCAGGAAAAAGCCCGCCAATGCGGCGGGCTGTTGCGAACAGGCTGGTGGAGCAGCCTGTCATGTTTCAGTCCTGGCGCGGGTGCAAACGCCGGTAGACGCTCCAGATCGCCACGGCGGCGATGACGACGACAGCGGTGAGAATAAGCATGTTCAGTCCTCCGGTTGCTTGTCTGTTTGGTAATGCTTCAATGCTACGGAGCTTGGGTGCGCGCGAGGAGTGGCGCGACGTCGCGAATGGAGTACCTGGTCGAATTCTGGTCCGCTACGAATTTTCGCCTTCAAACGTCTTCAGGAGCGAGGGTTCGCGAGCAGGCCCCGAATTACATGGCATCGACCGTCCGGTTTACTTTGCATGCGAACTACCTATATACTTCGCATGCAAACTAAATTTCAGGAGAGCACATGAGCGCGGAGATTCACGTCGAACAAGCCGATGGCATTCTGACGATTACGCTGGCCCGACCGGACAAGAAGAATGCATTGACGAACGAGATGTATGGCACGCTGGCAGACATCATCGAGAATGCGGAGCACGACAGCGATGTCCGCGTATTGCTGCTGCAAGGGGACGGAGACATGTTCACCGCGGGCAACGATGTGGGCGAGTTCGCAGCCATTGCATCGGGGAAGGGGCCCAGTGAGCGACACGTGCATCGCTTTTTGCACGCCCTGGCGAAGTCGAGCGTGTCCATCATCGCGGCGGTTCAGGGCAAGGCGGTCGGTATTGGCACGACGCTTCTACTGCACTGCGACTACGTCCTGCTCGCGCCAGACGCAGAACTGATCACGCCGTTCGTCAATCTCGCGCTCGTCCCCGAGGCGGCGTCCAGCTACCTGCTTCCGCTGCGCGTCGGCCACGTGCGGGCGTTCGAGATGTTTGCGCTGGGCGAGCCGCTCGACGCGCAAACCGCTGTCGCGTGGGGTCTCGCCAACAAGGTCTGCGCAAAGGATCAACTACGCGACGACGCACGCAGGATGGCGGAAAGAATCGCCGCCAAGCCGGCCGGTTCACTGAGCGCCATGAAAAAGCTGATGCGCGAAGCCGAAACCCTGGTTGCGCAAATGGACAGCGAGAGCGCGAAGTTTCAGGAGCGGCTGACGAGCGCCGAGGCAAGAGAGGCATTCGCGGCCTTTGCCGAGAAGCGCAAGCCGGACTTCGCGAAGGTTGCCCGGCACTAGCCAGTGCCTTGCTGGCCGGCCACGGTCGAGGTTACGCGTCGCCGTCTTCGGCGAGCGGAAACCTGGTCTGCAGGCTGGTCAGCCACCGCGCTACGACGTCGATCTCCGCTTCCGTAAATCCTTCGGTCAATCGGGCGTTCAAGTCTTTCATGCGAAGCTTCGACTTTTGGCGCGCGGTACGTCCTGCTTGCGTCAACCACAGGCGCGACACCCGGCCATCGGTCTCGTCAGCCCGACGTTCGATCAACCCTGCCTTTTCTGTCCGGTCAGCGAGACCGCTCATGCCTGGTGCGCCCAGATCCAGCGCAGCAGCGGCTTCGCTCATGAGTGCGCCGTTGCGATCACCTAAAAAAAACAGCAGCCCGGCCTGGGCTGCTGTGACGCCGCCTCCGGCCGCGCGTGTTTGCGACCACCGTTGCAGCCGGCGCTGTCCGACGTTCAATAGATAGACGAGGCGATGTTTCATTTCCGCGCAGATAACATTGTGCGATTTAGTTCGCGTGCGAATTATATCATGCGGTGATCGACCCTTTCGAAAGGGCGCGAAGACGTTCAATGGCTTGCGGCCGTCGCGACAATCCCACTGGCCACGAACGGCTGATTGAGCACGGGTACACCCGCCTCTTGGACCCACGGCGTAGTGGTGAGGTCCGTGCATGCGGGAACGCCTTGCAGCAGGCCCAGCTTCGCGAGTATCAGCGTGGCGGAGCACTGTGCTCCGAGCAGCTGGCGCGTTGGGTCGAGCCGGATTTGAGACATCAGCGCAGCATGGACTGGCGACGGCGGCTATTGAACGGCGCGCGGGATGACGAAATGCGTCTGGCAGGGCCGATCATGAATGAAAAAACACCCCAAAGATTGGATCGACGTCCAACTCTTGGGGTGCAATTCACTAGCCAGGATTTCTTTGTCGGGGCAATGCGTCCACGACCCCGAGCTTCTGAACCTGCTATTAGAACCGGTGGTACATGCCAATGTTGGCTTGAACCTGGTTGCCGCCCGACGCCGTGTTGCCGAAGTCGGCAGCCGAAGCCTGAGCGCCCTGAGCATGAACGTAGGCACCCATGACGTATACCGACGTGAGCTTCGACAGCGCGTACGTAGCACCCAGCGAGGCCTGGTTGATCGAAGCCATCGTGCGGCCCTCAGCGGCTTGCGCAGGCGTGGCTGCCGAACCGTAGACGTACGTGTACCCAGCAGCCAGCGACAGCGCCGGGGTTGCCTGGTACTGCAGAAGGGCGCCCACTACGTTGAAGTGGATCGACGCCTGGCCGTCGTTGCCCTCGTATTGAGCGTTCGAGTACCGAAGGCCAGCCGTGTACCGGCCAAACTCGTATTGGCCAGCGATTTGAGCGATGCCCGCGCTCTTGAACGCATTGCCACCGTAGTAGCCCGAGCTCGGATAGCCCAGCGCACCACCGAACGACGGTTGTGCCGTTGCGTTCTGCCAGCCGTTCTCACCCTGGTTTGCAGCATGGAAGTAGCCGCCAGCGACCGTCAGACCACCTTGAGCGTAGTCCGCAGCCACCGACCACGATTGACCCGAACCCATCGCACCGGCAACGCCGCCGAACGAGTACGCGCCTTCAGCCTGGAAGCCATGGAAAAGCGGCGAAATGTACTTGACGGCGTTGTTCTGGTTCGTCGTATTGTCGTTGTTGTCCACGTCGCCCGGGGTCGAGAATGTCGACGCCGAAACGGCGTCGCCGGTCAGGCCCTGAACCATTTCCGTCACGGCGTCGATCTGGCGACCCATACGCAGGGTACCGTACTGGTCCGACGTGAGGCCTACATAGGCCTGGCGGTTGAACAGCGAACGCGAGGAACCGATGGGGCCCTGGCCGCCGATGCCACCGCTGGCAATGTTGAAACCGTTTTCGAGCTTGAAGACCGCCTTGAGGCCGCCGCCGAGGTCTTCCTGACCCTGGAGGCCCCACTTGTTCGAACCCGAGGCGCCGCCAACGAGGCCGACCAGCGAGTGGCCACCGACGTTCGAGGTGTAGCTGATACCTGCGTCCAGCATGCCGTACAGGGTGACCGACGACTGTGCCATTGCTGCCGAGGATGCGGCGAAAGCGGCAACAGCGGTAACCGTTGCCTTGATGGTGATGTTCTTCATCTGTAATTCAGTGTCCCTGAGTATCTTTTGGATTGGTTTATTCGTTACTGCGCGCCGGAGGATACGGCACGTCCTGCAAACTCACGAAACGAAAAAAAAAGACTGTCGCGAAAACGTAACAAAAGGCCCAATGCCTTGTGCGGCGGGCGATCGATGGACTTCGTGCCAGATCGGCAACAGCGGATGGTGGGTGCTTTCCGGAGGCGACAGGGTTCGACGTCCGGCCGAAACATTCTGTGACCCTATCTTGTACGAGAATCAGCGGTCCCTGGAGATCAAAACATCGCGCAGTACGCTGACGAACTGAGTCTTCCTCCTGACAGTTTGACTGCTGCGTTCAGCGGCCGTAACGACGAGCGCATTCAGAGCGACTTCGCGAGTGGCATACGGAGGGGGGGCATGGCACACCCACGCTGTTTATCAACGGCCATCTCTACGGCGGAGAGCACGACGCCCGAAGCTTGCTCGAAGCGTTGCAGCGTGCAGGGAAACGCTTGCGATCGTGACGATGCCAGGTTTCAAGTTCCGCACAGGCGCGGTATCAGTCTGCTGACGCCAGCGTTTTGAACTGTGCGGCGCGAGGCCGTCCCATCAGCACGGGCTGAAATACCACCGCGCCAATCAGTGTAGACACCAGCGACAACGCGAGCAGAGCACCCAGACTCGATGTCCCGGGATGATGTGAGAACCACAAGCTACCGAACGCTGCGCCCGTTGTCGCTGCGCTGAACACAACCGCATAAGTCAGGCTGGATTCCAGCAGCCGTGTTGCGCCACCTCGCCAGGCGATCACATAGTAGATCTTGAATGCGACGCCTACGCCAAGCATGAGGGGCAACGCGATGATGTTCGCGAAGTTCAACTGCAGATCGAGCGCTACAGACAATTCGAGTGTCAAAAGCGCGGAAACGAGCAACGGCACAACGGTTCGAAGGATGTCGTCGACCCGGCGCAGCGCGATCCACAAGATGACGACGATCGCTACCAGGGCGTATCCGCTCGCCTGAAGGAATGCCTTGATGACGAGGTTAGCCGAGTACAGGATCGAGATCGGACCGCCGATCGCATTCGGTTCCGCAGAACTCACTGCGTTGGCGAAGCTTCTCAACATCGCGTCATCATTGGGGTCGATACCGCTCGGGACGCGGGGAGAGATTTCGACGATTGCCTTGCCGTCGGCGGCGACCCAGTCTCTTGCGATCCCGGGCGGTAAATTGGCGCGGGTGATCTCGGCAGGATCGAGAAGCGCAACCAATCGCGCGAGCGCGATCTTCAACGGTGCCGTCATCGCATGGTCGGCGCGATCGCGTGTCGTGCTCGGCGCGTCGGCCAGACGGGTCAGCACGTGTGACAGTCGCGTCGCCTCGGCGGCGCCGGGCCCGGGGTGATCCTCTGCGGCAAGCGAGAGCTGGTGCGCCGCACGACGCAAGGCGTCGACGCGAACGGCGTCGCTTGCCGGCGGCGCGGGCGCCTGCGCCAGGACGGGGTCCAATACACGGGCAGCGTCTGCAATTGCGGCGAGTTTCTCTGCCTGGTCAGTCGGAATGAAAGTGGTGAGCGTGACCGTTCTGCCCACCTGCGGCAGCGTTGACAAGCGGGCGGCGATCGCATCGGCTTCGCTCAAGGAATTCGCCATGACGCGCACATTGTTGATGCCAATTTCGGGCGAGTCTTTCAGTGCGAGCAGGGTTGCCATCGATTCCGTGCGTGGATCCTTGAGATGCAGTGGATTGAAATCGAAGCGCAGGTGCAGCAGCAAGGGCGACGCGCCGAGAATGGCAACCGCCGCCACGGCCAACATGGCTTTGCGATGCCTGTCGAGGAAGTCGTCGGTTCCGGCAAGCCGCCTGAAGCCCGGCGACACTTTTTCGTCTCCTGGCCGCAGCACGCTGATGAGCGCGGGCAAGAGCGCCACACTGGTGAAATAGGCGACGATCATTCCCACTCCGGCGATCTTGCCCAGTTCCGACACGCCGCGATAAGCAGTCGGAATAAACGAAAAGAAGCTAACGGCGACGGCAATCGCGGCGAGGGACAGGCGACCGCCTAGCGTATTTGCCGTACTCATCAATGAGACGGGGATACGACTGTCCTTGTAGTGCTCTTCCCGATATCTCACGGTGAATTGCACACCGAAGTCGACGCCCAGGCCGACGAATAGCACCATGAACGCGACCGAGATCATGTTGAAGGCGTGCACCATCACCAGTCCCAAAGCTGCAGTGATGAGCAACCCGACGACGAGGCAGATAAAAACGGCCAGTACCAGTTTGGCGGACCGAAGCGCCACCCAGAGAATGCCGAGTACGACGAGAAGCGTCACGGCGCCATTCAATGCCGCACCGTCCTGGACCGATGCGAATTCGTCATCGGCGAGCGGTTGCTCGCCGGTAAGGCGCACGCGTGCGCCAAATCTCGCATCGAGATGCAGCGAGGCCGCCGTGTCGCGTATCAATGCCGATGCGTTGCCGCCTGCCCTCAGCGATGCGTAATCGAGCACGGGCTGCACGAGTACGAATGCGCGCGCAGGTGACGTCGCGTGGGAATCCATCAGCGACCGCCACGAAAAAGCGGCGGCCTGGTTCGCTAGCACGCGGTCCATGACGTCCGCGCTTTGATCGAGAAGCGGAGCCATCTGCTCCAGCTTGACCCGCCCGATTTGCAGCGGCAAAAGCAGGGTCGTCGTCAGCAAGTTGGCGAGACCGGTCAGACTGGGGTCATGCGAGAGCGCGTTGAGCAACGGGCGCGCTTGCGTCAACTGCGATGTCGTGGACTGCACGTCGCGCAACGACAGAAAAAGCAACCCATTGTGTTCGAAGAAGGGACCGGCACCCGGCTGCGTCACCGCAACGAACCGGTGCGTGTCCTTGCGCAATGCAGTGGCAAGCTCGCTGGCGGCGGTGTCGGCGAATTCCGGCGCACTCGATTCCACCACGACGAGAATGGAGCCCCCTCGTTGCGGAAAGGCGCGATCCAGCGACCTGGACAAGCTGTCCCACCGTTTGTCGACAGTCAGTAGCCGGTCCGTAGCCGTGTTGATCTTGAAGTGATGGGAGACGTAGTGACCGCTCAGCAACGCGAGGACGAGCGATAGCGCAATCACGCTGATCCGGTGACGGATGGACCATGAAACAAGACGGGCAACCGACGACATGATGGCGAAGGTTCAGGCGCGACGGACATCCCAGTCTAGCGTAATTATCCGGAACGTGTCCGCACGTGGTCGAAGCGGTGCCGATCCGTCGATATCGCAATTGAACGGCTTGCGTACACGCACGAGTCGCGGCACGGATCAGCCGAATTGAATTAACGTTGACTTGCGAAATCGTTTCGAGTCCGACATGACAGGAGGACAGCATGAAGCGCAAAGCATCGGCGATCTGGGAGGGAGGGCTGAGAGACGGAAACGGCTCGATATCTACAGATAGCGGCGTCCTCAAGGACACACAGTATTCGTTCTCGACACGCTTTGAAAATGGTATCGGCACGAATCCTGAAGAGCTGATCGCGGCAGCGCATGCCGGATGCTTTTCGATGGCGCTGTCTGCGGAGCTGGGTAAAGCGAACGTCAAGCCCGAACGCATCTCCACGACAGCGACGGTCACGCTCGAGATGATCAATGGCGGCTTCGCGGTGACCGCTTCGCACCTCGACGTGGTGGTGAACATCCCCGGCGCAGACAAGCAGGTGTTCGACAAGGCAGCGGCAGATGCGAAAGCCGGTTGCCCAGTGTCGAAGGTCTTGAACGCCACCATCACGATGGACGCGAAGCTCGAGACTTGATGGTTTCGCGACTGCGCGGACGAAGTTCGGGTACAGCATGTAATCCGGGTTTTCCCTGGCTGATGAGGCAACAGGCCATGCCAAAGACATACTCAGGTCGTTGCGCGTGCGGCGCCGTCAAGTTCCAGTTCGATGCCGATCCCACGTTTATTGCCGATTGCTACTGCCTGGATTGCCAGAAGGCGAGTGGCGGGGTCATGGCGACTTTTTTCGGTGTTCCTGAAAGTGCTTTCACGCTGCTGAGTGGAAATCCGCGCTCGTTCTCCTACATAGCGGACTCCGGCAAGAGGATAGATCGCAATTTTTGTCCTGAGTGTGGATCTCGCCTCTTTTCAAACAATTCAGGCGCGTTTCCGGATACGGTGTTCGTCATGATCGGCAGCCTCGACCGTCCCGATGGTATTCAGCCCGTTCTGGAGATGTACACGAAGCGCCGGTACAAATGGCTCAACCATCTCGACGTTCCGCAATTCCAGAACATGCCGACGTGACACGCGGGAGACCTTGTCATTCGAATTTTCGGGACGCCAGGTGAACACTGGCAAGCAACTCCCGCGATTCCTTTACATCAATGATTTCGAACCCGTCGGTGAATTTGCCGTAGATCGGCGCAAGCACGGACTCCACTTCTGCGGTCTTACCTTGCCTCAGCTTGAGGCGGGCGAGGCTCTTCGCGGCGCGTAGTGCCAGGAACAGCGCGCCTTGCTGCTGCGCGACTTCGATGGCATGCAGGTAAAGCGCTTCGGATGCACCGCGCGGATCGAGTTCGTCGTGCGTAGCGAGTATGTCGCCCTTGATCCTGACTAACTCCGAAATGCACCACAGTTCTTCGTGCGCCTTTGACCACGCCAGTGCATCCTCGATCGCCGCCAGCGCTCGTGCGTGATCGCCGAAGCGCAGCAAGCCCCGGGCATACATCCCCGCAAACATCGGATAACGCATTCCGATGTGCTCGCGCTCGAGTTGCGCCAACGCTTCGAGGAGGATCGGGAGCCCGGCAGGGTTCTCTTTCTCGACCAGAAACGCACCATGAAGACCGCGCGCCATCGCCTCGAAGAGGGCCAGCCCGTGCTTCGCCACGGTGTCCTGCAAAGTGATCAGGGCGCCTTCAGCCGAGGCGAGATCTCCTGCGTAGAGCGCGAGCGGAACGAAGGCAAACACGAGTACGTAGCCAATCGTCAGCGTGTGGCCGCTTTCTTGTGCGTCGAAGAGCGCCTGGCGCGCCTCCTTGAGCGCTCGTTCCGGACATCCCAGCGTCCACAGGACGCTGGCCATCAACGAACGGGTCCCCTCGCTTCCGCTTACATGGTTGGCGGAGAGTTGCGACTGATGGTGAGGCGAGTCGTACCATTCGAGCACACGCTCGAGCAATCGCCGAGCTTCGGTTTGCTTGCCCATGTGATGCCATGCAAACGCGGTAAGCCGGTTTCCTTCCGATATCGCGGTCTCATTCTGTGTTCCATTCGCAATGGAGCGGAACTTCAGCAGTCGATCGTCTGCGGCACGGTGTCTTCCTGAATACACCAGGCCACAACAGGCGGCGAACAACGAACGTAATTGATATTCCTTATCGTCAAGCCGCTCCGCAATGGCCAGTGCGGCGGTGCATGCAGCGTCGACTTGAGAGACCATGCCGCGTGTATAGAGTGCGGCGGCGGCAAGCGCCGTGTAGAGTTTCATCCGATGCCTGTCGAGCGTGGGCGAGCGGGCATCTGCGCGATAAAGTGCATGCTCGATGCGACTGCGGCATTCGTCTAGCGAGGAGAGCCGGATCCACGCAGGAATAGCGGCAACGGTGAGCGCGATGCCCAGCGATGAATCTCCTTGCGCGGAGAATGCCCAGTTCAGTGCGGCTCTGACGTCGTCGATCGTAGGGATGTGATTTGCCAGCCATCGTATATCGGGCGGCCGGTTCCAGCAGTCCGTGACACGCGCGTACAAGTCATGAAAATGCCCGGCGTGGCGACGGGAGACCAGGTCCAGTTCATTCGCATCTGCAAGCTTGCGTCTCGCGTAATCACGAGTCGTGTCGAGAAGTCGATATCGCAAGGGATCGTTGGCGACGTTTGCCGACAGCATCGACTTCGACACGAGGCTTGCAACCGCATCGATCACACTCGGGTAGGGCAGGTTTTCGTCGCCCACGACAGCAGCCGCAGAGGCGAGCGAAAAGATGCCCGGAAATATGCCCAAGCGGCGCAGCACGACGCGTTCGACCGCGGGCAACAACTGATGACTCCAGTCGAGTGTGGCCAGCAGCGTTCTCTGCCGCTCCGGAGCCGTGCGTCGCCCCTGCGCGAGCGCGGAAAAGCGGTCGTCGAGCAAATCGTGCAATTCCCGAATGCCGAAGGCATCCAGACGCGTTGCCGCAAGCTCGATCGCCAGCGCAATGCCGTCCAGCCGCCGGCAGATTTGCGCGACGACGGGCGCATCTTCGTCGGACGGCTCGAAGTCGCCGCGTGCGGCAATGGCTCGCTCGATAAACAGCTCGACAGCGGGGTACCGACGCGCGGCGTCGATCGTTACGTGTGCCGTGTCAGGAGGGCTTTCGAGCGCTTCGAGCCGGTACACGTATTCGCCAACGGCGCGCAGCGGCTCACGGCTGGTCGCGAGAACATGGATTTGCGGGGCCGCCGCGATCATCTGCTCGGCGATGATTGCTGCTGCCTCGACGATCTGTTCGCAGCTGTCGAGCACGATGAGCTGTGGACGATTCCGAAGCCGGAGGTAATTCGCCAGCGCGCGCACGATGTCATCCGAGTGAACGACGAGGCCGATCGTGCTGGCGACGGCATGAGGCACGAAGCGCGCGTCGGATAGCCGGGAAAGGTTGACGAACCAGACGTCGTGCTCGCCCAGTGCGACCAATTCGCGGGCAACCGCCAGCGCGACCGTCGTCTTGCCTATTCCTCCGGGCCCTGCCACCGTCAGAAGCCGTACGCGCGAGAGCCGCTTCAGCAGATCGTGAATCGTCTTCGCCCGTCCGATCGGTCGAATCAATGCGGCGGGAATGTTGTGCGAAACCTGGGGACGCGTTTGAGTTGGTGTCACGGCGCCGGACAGCGTTTCGCGCTCGACCGGCGCGACGAATTGATAGCCGCGGCCGACCACCGTCGCGATAAAGCGCTGGCCCTGAGGCGCGTCTCCCAATGCTTTGCGCAAGGCTGCGATATTCACCTTGAGATTGCCTTCCTCCACGACATTCTTCGGCCACGCGCGAGCCATGAGCTCTTGCTTGGTGATGAGTTCCCCGCGACGCTCGACGAGCGCGGTCAGCAAGTCGAGCGCTCGACCACCAATCAGTACGCGCGTGGCGCCGTCGAGCAAGGTGTTCTGTGAGGGAATCAGGTGGAACGAACCAAACTGGTAAGCCACTCCGCTTTCGGCGGTCGGGCGTGCCTCATCTCTCAGCCCTTCGTTGATTGGCAACCTTTGCATGATTGAGCCCCGAATTGGCGTCAGCATCGTCATGGGGAAACCGCCGCGCAGATGCCCGTGTTTGCATTTCTGCGATCAAATGGCTTTGCGAGCGTCATTCTATCGACCGGCGATGGCTGCGCTCGCAAGTTTCGATTTTTCATACGTTTCGCGCAGCCGCCCCACGTGGCACCGAGCGCCCGGCGTTGCAGGAATGGGCGTTTGGGGCGGCCGAATTGCAGGATATTTCCTCGCAGACTATAAATCAGTCGAGGAGGGGCCCCATATGCGGCGCATCCTGATGATCGTTTCCAGCGCACGCGAGCTTCCGCTCGAAGGCGGCGAAACGTTGCCCACCGGCTACTGGGCCGATGAAGTCTACACACCGCTCAGGCGTTTTCGCGCTGCCGGCGTGGACGTGCGAATCCACACAGTGGACGGGCGACCTGGCATTGCGGATCCCTTCAGCCTGGAGCCCCGATTTCATTATCCCGACACGGACAGGGACTTCCTCGCCGCCATCGTGAGATCCTTCGCCGACGATCCGGAAGGGGTTCGCTTTACGCTGCATCACTTCACGGAACTCGACTTGATCGCATCGCGCCGCGTGTACGAAGCCTTGACGTTTGCGAATATCGAACACGGGTTGGCGCGCACCAACGTAGAAGCGGCGGCAAAGGAAAGCTGGAAACACGACATCGGCTTTCTCGAAGCGCTCGCCGCGCGGCCGAAAATCAGCACGATCGTGCCGCCCGCGCGGGCGCAAGTCTTGGCCGATTCGGTGAAGCACGATAGTGAACGTCTGGCGCAAACCTGTGCTCATTCGCTGGCGAATGATCGCGCGCTGAACGCGCCATACGATCTCGGCAGTCTGTCAGACGAGGAAATTCTTTCGTTCGACGCGGTGTTCATTCCTGGCGGACACGGCGCAATCGTCGATCTGCCGGACAACCGCGATGTCGAGCGCGTGCTGCGCCTCGCGCATTCCCGGCGGAGCCTGATCGCGCTGCTTTGCCATGGACCCGCCGCGCTGCTATCGGTAGGCAACGGTCCCGATGGTGGCTGGCTATTCGACGGCTATCGGGTGGCGGCATTCAGCAATGAGGAAGAAGACCAGGCGATAGTCGGATTGCGGCGGCCTCCGTGGTTTCTCGAAAGCGAGTTGAAGAACCGGGGCGTCGTCTATGACGAAGCGCCCCCGTGGGTGTCCCATGTGGTTGTTGACCGTCATTTGCTTACGGCACAGAATCAGATGTCCGATGAGGCCTGTGCGGAAGCGGTGTTGCGCAAACTCGGTGTCCTGCAAGGGAGTGCGGCATGAGCATCGCCCTCGAAGTCGCCCATGCATTCATTGGCTGTCTCGCTCGGCATGATGTCGACGGCGCCCTCACCTCCTGCTCCCCGCACTGCTCCATTCATATTGTTCCTCTTGCGCTCGACGGCCCCATTCATGCTGAAGGGCGCCGATTCTTCGAGAACTGGTTTTCCGCGTTTCCGGACTTGACGTTGAGCACGCGGCGCATGTTCGCAACGCATGAAGATGTCGTGGCCGTGGAGACGACATTCGATGGCACGCAGGCGGGCGAATTTCTCGGCGTAATCAATCAGGAAAAGCATATCGATCTCGACGAAGCGTGGCTGCTGCATACGCGTAGCGATCGCATCGAGGCGGTCAAGCTGTTCTGGTGCCAGAATCAGCTATACCGGCGACTCGCCGTACGGCGTCTGGATCGCGTAACGATCACCGCGTCATTCTGATTCGCGGCGCTTTGCCGAATCGGACAAGGAGACACCGATGCCTGAAGTCCCGGAGGGCCGTGCGATCACCGCCGGGCAACGCGCCAGCCGCGCGGTGCTCCGGTTCTTCGACGCATATCGACGCCAGGACGTTGAGGGCATGGTCGATGCGTGCGTGGACAACGCGAACTTTCGCTATGTACCGGCCGAGGTCATGCGCAGGCAGCGAGTGGTGCGCGGCGACGGCAAGGTGCGCGGAGTCGGGAAAACCTGGTGGTCCTCGTTGATCGACGCTTTTCCCGACCTGACCAACGACGTGCAGTGGATCGGCAACGACGAGGAGGGCAACGTGGCGGCCGAGGTCACGATCTCCGGCACCCAGGCCAAGGCGTTCGGCACACTCGCGAACAGCGGCGAGCATTACGATCTGGCGCATCTTTTTCTCTTCCATGTCAATCGCGAAGGGCTGATCGACGACATCGTCGCCTATTGGGACACCGCGGACTGGTATCGGCAACTCGGACGGCTTGAATGTGACTGATGCCCCCGGCAACCAGATCTTCCGGGAAAGCGCGCAGGAGATATTGATGACTTCACTCAGGCGTGAAGATTGGTACGACGTGTATCGCGACGTCGAATGGACGCTCTCGTACGTCGACCAGGACGCGGTTTTTCCCGAATGGTTGTCCGGCACCGGTAAGGTGCCCATCGACGCATGGAAGCAGTGGGACGAGCCGTACAAGATCACCTATCCGGAGTACGTTGCGACGCAGCGAGAGAAGGAAGCTTCGGCCTATGCCGTGAAGTCGGCATTGCGACGCTCGTCGATCTTCGAGCAGCTCGACGAGGGCTGGAAGTCGGTTTCGAAAATTCACTACGGCGCGGTCTCGCTGATCGAATACCTGGCGGTGCTCGCGGAATTGCGCATGGCGCGCTTTGGTTTGGCGCCGGCGTGGCGGCAAATGGCGATGTTCGGTGCGCTCGATGAAATCCGTCACGCTCAGCTCGACTTGCTGTTCGCCCACGAATTCATCAGCCGGGACCAGCAATACGATTGGGCGCTCAAGACCTATCACACCGACGAATGGGTGGCCGTAGCCGGACGGGCGGCATTCGACGGCATGATGGTGAATCCGAGCGCGGTCGATATTGCCATTCAATTGCCGTTTACGTTCGAGACGGCATTTACCAACGTTCAGTTCATCGGCTTGGCGGCAGATGCGCTCAGCTCCGCCGACATCAATTTTGCAAACATGATTTCGTCCGTGCAGACGGACGAGGCGCGCCACGCGCAGCAGGGGCATCCTACGATCGAAATACTGATGCGGCACGATCCGAAACGGGCGCAGTGGCTGATCGACAAGACGTTCTGGATAAGCGCACGGCTTTTCGCGGTGATCAGCGGGATTTGTATGGATTACTACACACCGCTGGAGCACCGGAAACTTTCGTACAAGGAGTTCATGGAAGAGTGGGTCGTCAATCAGTATCAGCGCACCTTGCAGGAATATGGTTTGAAGCGGCCCTGGTTTTGGCAGGAATTCATCGATGGGCTCGACGTATGGCATCACTCGCTCCAGATGGGAATCTGGTTCTGGCGTCCCACAGTCTGGTGGAAGCCGCAGGGCGGTGTGAGCGAAGACGAACGGGCATGGCTGCGCGAAAAGTACCCGCGCTGGGAAAAGGAATTCGGCCCGGGCTGGGACACGATTATTGCGAACATCAATAGCGGGCAGGAAGAGAAAACGCTGCCAAAAACGCTTCCCTGGCTATGCAACTGTTGCCATCTGCCTATCGGGACGGCGGGTGCGCCGAACAACGACCGGTATCCGGTGCGCAGCTATCCGCTCGAACACAATGGCTACACCTACCATTTCTGCTCGAAACCGTGCCGGCAGATCTGGTGGGAAGACAAGGACACAATTCACCAGAAGACGGTGGTCGAACGGCTTCTGGGTGGAGAGGTGCACCCGCAAACGCTCGCAGGCGTGCTCGATTACATGGGGCTCACGCCCGAGGTAATGGGGAAGGATGCAAAGAATTACGCGTGGGCGTACTCGTACCGTGACGATAAAACCGCGGAGCAGGCTTGATATGAATGCAACCAGCACAACGAGCACAACCGGGGCAACCAGCAATACGCAGCCCACCACCCTGGCGATCAACGCGCTATTCATTGGCGACATCGTTACCCAGCTCGTTTTTGTGCGTGATACCGACACCATCGCGGAGGTCGCAGAGAAGGTCGCCGCGCAGTCGGTCGGTATCCGGGTGCCGCGCAGAGACGCGCCGATGGTCGTCTATTTCAACGGCGTCGCGTTGCCGATGAGCGAGACGGTCACAGGCGCCGGTATCGATGCGCTTCAATGCCTGACTGTGCGTTACGCGGAGTGAGCGGAAATGACGCGCTCAACGAACCTGGTGGGACCCGTGCTGCGCATGGTCGACGACGTCGATGCGGTGGTGCGCGCCATCGTGGAGGACAACCCGGATCGGGAGATCGAGCTTGTCGATCGCGGCGCATACATAAGGGTACAGGCGGAAGGGTTTCTTCGCGTGAGCCGGGATTCGATCGAACGGCAGGTCGGAAGGCCGTACCAGATGCGCGAACTGGAGCAGATGCTCGCTTCGTTTGCCGGCCGCATCGAGACGACGTCGGACGAAGTGACATGGCAGTACCGGTCTGATGTCGAACGTGCAACGCATAGGCGCTGAACATAAGGATGCTGATAATGGATGACTCCGCCTCGAATGCGAAAGCGAAACCGTTGCGCACATGGAGTGTGTTCGGCGAGATGCGCCGCGTGCCGAGCGAATATGAAATCGTCACGCACGAAGTGAATTACACGCTGCGCAAGCGCCGAACGGCTGCCTTCGAGTTGAATCCGACCACGCCGGCCAACATGTGGTACTTGACGTATCGCGACAAGTCGCCGGTGCAGGTTGCGGAGTGGAACGAATTCCGCGACCCGGACGAGATGACGTATCGCAAGTACGTAACGACCCAGGACGAACAGGAAAGCGTCATGAAAGGTGTGCTCGACCAATACGAGCGCACGGCGCATGACAGCGACGTCTCGGCGCGTTGGCTGGACACGCTGGCACATGTGCTCATACCAACCCGTTATCCGGTTCACGGGCTGCAGATGACGCAAGCCTACCTGGGCACGATCGCCCCTTCGTCGTACATCACGAATTGCGCTGCATTCGCGGCCGGCGACCTGTTGCGGCGCGGCTCGCTGATTGCGTACCGCACGCGCCAGCTGCAACTCGCGCGTCCCGACGTTCATGTGCTGGTCGACGCGCGGCGCATCTGGGAGGCAGATCTGGGCTGGCAGCCCGCCAGGAAGGCGTTGGAGACCGCGCTGATCACTTACGATTGGGCCGAGTGCCTGACCGCGGTGAATCTCGTGTTGCGCCCGGCGCTCGACGAAGTTCTGCTGGCGCAACTCGGGAACGTTGCGCGCAAGAATCGCGACGACCTGACCTGGCTGCTCCTCACGAACCTGGCCAGGGATTCGGCTCGCGCCGCGCGCTGGAGTTGCGCGCTTGCTCGTTTTGCGATCGCGCGCAACCCGGATAACGTCGGAAGTTTCGCGCGTTGGGTCAAAAAGTGGCGCGGCCGCGCCGAGGATGCCGCCGGCGGCCTCGCGACGTTGCTCACCAGCGTGTCGTCGCCGGGGCAGGAAGAACTGAAGACGCTCGAGGCGGCCCGCAATGCCATTGCGGCGTCCCTGGAGGCGGCCGGCATTACCGAAGACCTGGAGAAGACCGTTGTTGCCGCGAAAGACCCCGCGCAACCATCGGCGTCGCCGCAATACATGGCGCCCCTGCTCAGCGACCCGCTGATCGCACTGTTCGAAAAATACGCTATGGCCCCGGGCGCCAATCCGTGCCGATGGACCGGACTCACGTTCTACCGCTTCGAAAGCCCGGTGGCGCCGCACTGGGATCAGACGGCCTCGCTGGCGTTCTGCATTGTTGTGCAGGGACGCAAACGCGTGACGATCAATGGACGCAGATACTTCTTCGACCCCGCAAACTATTTTCTGATCAATCGAGCGACGCGGTTGCAGGCTGAGATTCTCGAAGGCTCTCCTGCGCAACCGTTTCTTTCGATGATCTTGCAGATTCCGGCGGCGGCGGTCGCCGAAGTGTTGATCGAAAGCCTGCCCGGGCTGGAAGCCCAGGCAGGCACGGATGAGGAGGAAGAAGCCTACGTGTCGAAATTCGACGGCGACCTGCGCGACGCGGTCATACGCTTTCTGAAGACGCTCGACGACGATAGTGAGCGCCGCCTGCTTGGACCGCTTTTTCTGCGGGAGATCGTTTTCCGGCTGCTACGTCAGGACCAGGCGCCGCGCCTCGTGACGGCAGCACTGTACGGAAAAACGTCGCGCAAGGTTTTCGCGGCGATTCGCTATATGCAGTCCGAGTTCAACAAATCTATCACCATCGACGACATCGCCCGCGCGGTGGGGGCGAGCACGTCGACGCTCGCCCATTCGTTCAAGGAGGTTATCGGTGTCTCGCCGTATCACTTCCTCAAGCAGTTGAGGCTAGAGCGCGCACGCGTCTTGATGATTCGAGAGGGCTGGGGCGTGAGCGAAGCCGCTGCTCGCACGGGCTATGCGAGTCCGTCGCATTTCGTGAAGGCATTTACCAGCTATTTTGGCGAGGCCCCGAGCCAATACGCGAACCAGTTTCGCGGCAAGCCGACGCTCAATGTGATGGAGACGACCGAACCGGGGATGTAATGGTGCAGGACCCCTCCTGGATCGACGTCATGGACGCCAACGACCTCTGGATCGGCGAGATGGTCGCTGTAGAGTCAGTTCTTGGTCCGCTGCTGATGATCAATATCGACGGTGCGGTTCTCGCATATGAGAACCGTTGCCCGCACATGGGCGGCCGCCTCAGCGACGGCGAATTCGCCAATGGCGTCGTTGTGTGCCCGAATCACCGCTGGGAGTTTTGTGCACATAGCGGGCGCGGAATCAACCCCAGCGGCCCGCAATTGAAGCCGTACCGGGTGCGGATCGTGAACAGCCGCATCCTGGTCGCATCGAGCCAGTCGTAGATTCTTCAGTTCAATTGCCCTAACGATGCGGCGGCCGCGCGTCACGCGTTAGCCGTGCCTCGAATCCCGCGTTGTACTCATACGCCTTGAGCGGCATCCGGCCGCCATGGCGTCGAATCCTGCGAGATTCGCGTGAATTCCTGCAAATGCAAGCCGGCGCGCTGTACGAGCCCGCAACCCTTGCCTTCAATGAAGGCAAGCCGGGCAGGCGGCGAGACATCGTTGATCCGCTTTGCCGGCGCATGCTTCGCGACTCAGGAGGGCACCATGCGATGCCGGTCAGTCTTTGGCGGTTGGCTGCCATGAAACCGCGCCCGACCGCTTCAGCCCGGTCGCCGGGCGCTGCGGGCTCCTTCTCGTTCGGCCCGTTCCGTTTGATTCCCGGGCAGCAATTGCTGCTCGAGGATGGAGCGCCTGTGCATATCGGCAGCCGCGCGCTGCTTCTTCTCACGGCGCTCGTCGAGAATGCGGGCGAACTGGTCAGCAAGAGCGACCTGATTGCGCGCGCGTGGCCAGACGCCGTGGTCGACGAGGGCAATCTCAAAGTCCATATCGCAGCGCTTCGCAGGGCGCTTGGAGACGGCCTGCGCGGAAACCGGTATCTCGCCACGATCAGCGGACGAGGCTACACCTTCGTCGCCCCGGTCGAGTACATCGAGCAAAAGGTGACGGCGCGGCGCAACGGCGCGGCTCTGGCCGCCTGCCGCCTTCCGGCGATACCGACCCACACGATCGGTCGCGCAGACGCCATCGAGAGGCTCGGCGATGCCTTGTCGCGCCAACGCCTCGTGACGGTGGTCGGCCCCGGCGGCATCGGCAAGACGGCCGTGGCGCTGTGTACGGCGCAAGGAGCGTGCGAGAACTATGCGCACGGCGTGAGCTTCGTCGATCTAGGGTCGGTAGCGGAACCGGGCGCATTCATTGCCACCGTTGCCGGTGCGCTCGGTCTGATCATTCGCAGTACCGATAAACAGTCGGCAATCATGGCACATCTACGCGAGCGGCAGATGCTGATCGTGCTCGACACCTGCGAACACGTGATAGACGAGGCGGCGCTGTTCGTGGAACAGGTGATGCGAGGCGCACCGAATGTCGCCATTATGGCGACGAGCCGTCAATCGCTGCGCGCCAGTGGCGAGTATTTGCACCGGTTGCTGCCGTTGCCGAGTCCACCCGACGCTGTCGGGCTCACGGCGTCGGAGGCGTTGACGTTCTCCGCTGTCCAGCTGTTCGTCGACCGCGCCGCTGCGGGCCAGCAGGGATTCGCACTGAGCGACGAGAATGCGCCGATCGTCGGAGAGATCTGTCGCAATCTGGACGGCCTGCCTCTCGCGATCGAACTGGTCGCGACGCGCTTCGATGCATTCGGTCTGCGCGGGCTGTCCTTGCTGCTCGACGACAACAGACGGTTGTTGAATCAGAGCCGGCGTACGACGCTGTTGCGTCATCGGACGCTCGCAGCCGCGCTCGAATGGAGCTACGAGCTGTTGCCGAGAGTGGAGCGTACGATACTGCGACGCCTTTCCTTGTTCGCGAGTCCGTTTACGCTCGAAGCTGCGAGCGCGCTCGCAGAAGATGGAGAGATCACCACGAGCGATGTGATTGGCAGCGTGGCCCAGCTCGTCGAAAAATCGCTCCTGTCAGCCGACGTGAGCGGTTCGACCACTCGATATCGCTTGCTCAATACCACGCGCGCTTATGCGCTGCAAAAACTTGCCGATGGCGGTGAGCTAGAGCAGATCACACGGCGCTACGCCGAACGGCTTCCCGGTTTGTTCGCGCCGACCGAGGCAAAAACCGCCATGGAGCCACGCAGGAAGTCGCGCGCGAATGATCAGCGAAAGCAATGAGTCTGGTTCGTGGGGGATTGCGCTGGCGGATCGCCGCTGCCTTGCGTCTGTGCCGCTTGCCGGGCAGCGAGGCGGGCTTCGGCCGCCTCGATGTTGAGAGGGAAGCGAAGTTCGGACGCCTGGGTGGGCCAAAAGCCTTCGCTTTCCAGGTCATAGAGATGCTGCAGCACCTCGGCTCGCGTGCATGGACCTGACGCCTGTTGGGCGAGAGAAGCGGCGGGCGATAGTCCGAGCTGGACGACGACTATCGTGAGAATACGCAAATCCATTTCGCTGATCCCGCCGTGTAGACGAAGCCGTCAAGCTGCACTGTCTTATGCCGCTAACTTCCGGTGAACAAGTTGCAGTAACTGTGCGGACCCACACATTCGCCATTGCCTGGTGTATTTCCGTTCTGCATTTGTTGCATACCCGGAGACCCGCTCTGGGAGTCGTTTGCCGGCATGGCGGATTGCGCCTGAGAAAGCACGGGCACCAGAAAGACAAAAAGAATGGTTGCTTTCATGAGCTTCATGTTCATACTCCTCGAGTGGCCTGAATCACGGCAAAGCCATATTCGCATTGCGTGCCCGTCGTGGCTTTCCAGAAAGCGCTGCAAGTTGCGGCTTTGCCCGAATCGGCGCATAGACCCCCCTCTCTGACAAATCGATTGGCATGTCTTAATATTTAGCGAACGGTTCGCGTAGGCAGTCAACGCGAGTTTCTCGCCAATGTTTTCATGGAGGTCGAGATGAATATCGATTTGAGTGGCAAGAGTGCGGTGGTCAGCGGGTCCAGTTCCGGTATCGGGCTTGCAATCGCAACGGGGCTCGCTGCAAGCGGCGCACTGACGATCGTTAATGGACGCAAACAGCACGCAGTGGACAGCGCCATCGCGCGTATCAAAGCCAGCGTGCCGGGCGCGAACGTCAGCGGCGTGGCGTGTGACCTCGGCACGCTCGAAGGCGTCACTGCGTTTGTCGAGCAGGTGCCCGAAGCGGACATCCTCGTGAACAACCTTGGCTTCTTCGGGCCCGGCGATATCCTGAGCACGGTGGACTCGGAATGGGAGCGCTACTTCCAGGTCAACGTGATGTCGGGCGTGCGCATGACGCGCGCCTATCTCGACGGCATGATGCGCCGGCGCTGGGGCAGAATCGTGTTCATTTCGTCGGAATCGGGACTGGCGATACCGCCCGATATGCTCGCATACGGCTTCACGAAAACGGCCCAATTGAGCATTTCACGGGGCGTCGCAAAGTTCGCCGCAAATAGCGGCGTGACCGTGAACGCGGTATTGCCCGGGCCGACGCTCTCCGAAGGCGCGCTCGATATGGTCGCCGCAACCGCGAAAGCGCAAAGCAAGACGCCGGATCAGGTGCTCAACGAATTTGTCATCAATACGCGCGGTTCGTCGATTATCCGGCGCGCCGCGACGACCGAAGAAGTGGCCAATATGGTGATCTACGTCTGCTCGCAGCAGGCTTCGGCCACGACGGGCGCTGCACTGAAAGTGGAAGGCGGGATCGTCGATACGATCGGCTGACGCACACGCGAGCAGGCATAGCCGGGCCTACCTCGTCCGCCAGTGCGGCTCGGCTTCCTCGACCCTTCTGTCCGGGCGCAAGTAGTCGAACGCGAGCGAGGCCAGTGCCGCCGTCTTGAGGACGGTTTCAACCAGCGAGAGGCAAAAGAACCACGGCGAAAGCGAGTACATACGCGGCAGCGCCATGGCGATGACGATGATGCTCACGGCACAGCAAAACGAAAACACGGCGAGCGCAAGATGGGCGCGGCGCAGTGTCCAGATCACGATGACGGTGAGGATCACTTTGGCGACGAGCAACGCCGCGACAGGAAGCACCTCCGTCTCGCCTGCGAGTTCCCAGCGGGTTTCGAAGAGCGCCCACAGCCAGACCATGACGATCGACGCCTTCGACATCGTTCCCAGCGCAATGCGTTGGGGCAGGGTGGTTTCACTCGTATCGATGTCGACAAAGGAGTGCGGGAATTCCGCGTGTGCAAAGTAACTGTCTTCGGCTTTCATGACAACCTCAACGACTTCGGGTAGAACACGATCGACTACGCGAAGCCAGTATGGAGGCGGTGTAGCAAGTGTTCTTTCTCGATGGACGCGCAAATTGCGCAGAAAAACGGGCCCGCGCGGCCCGGAATAGAGGCGCGAAGCCCGACGTAGCGGAGCTACCTTTTTTAACCGAAATTTACTGTCATTTCACCGGCGCCGTTTCTAAGCTTTGAGGAACTGCGGCGCGGCGATAGAGGCCTGTGATCGACCGTGGGATTTGCCATGCATGAAAAAGCGTACGCGGCGGAGTGCGAAGCCGTTGAAATCCATTGCACGAAGGAGTCGGAGGCAGACAAGCGTGGCCGCACGTTGTTTGCCCTTGCGCTCGGGAGCTTTTGCATCGGCACCTCGGAGTTCGCGAGCATGGGCATTCTGCAGCTCTTCGCGTCGGACCTCGATATCAGTATTCCGCGCGCGACCCATGCGGTCACGGCCTATGCGTTTGGCGTCGTCATTGGCGCGCCGGTGTTGACGTTGGCGGCGGCAAGGCTGAACCGGCGAACGCTCTTGCTGATCCTGATGGCGGTGTTCGCCGCGGGCAACCTGCTTTCCGCCGCGGCGACCCATATCGGCATGCTCGCAGTCGCCCGGTTCATCAGCGGTTTGCCACAAGGCGCGTATTTCGGCGCCGGCGCTTTTGTGGCGTCGTATATCGTTGGGCCCGGCGCGTCGGGCAAGGCGTTTGCATTCGTGATGACCGGGCTGACGATAGCGACGATATTCGGTTCGCCGCTCGCGACATTCCTCGGGCAGAGACTCGGCTGGCGGGAAACGTATATTGCCGTCGGCGTGCTGGCGCTGCTCGCGCTTGCCGCGTTGTGGGCCTGGGTGCCGGTGAACGATGCGTTGAATGGCGGCCCGTTGAAGCAGGAACTCGGCGCGCTGCGCAAGCCGTCGGTCTGGGTCATGATGAGCGTCGCCGCGCTGGGTGTCGGCAGTATCTTTGCGGTCTACACGTTCATTGGACCCTTCGTTACCGACGTCGCCAGGTTGCACGCATCGGCGATTCCCGTTGCACTGGCGCTCTTCGGTATCGGCATGACGCTCGGCAATGCCGCGGGAGGGCACATTGCCGACAAGCACAACGCGATGGGACTGTTATTGGGCTTCGGTTCTGCGCTCGTCGTATTAGCGCTGCTGGCGCTGTTCGGCGACTCGGTGTGGGTGCTGATGCTTTCGCTGCTTGGTATCGGTGCGACCATGATGGGCGCCATTCCGACCATCCAGGTTCGTCTCACGGCACTCGCGCCTGAAGCCGCGACGCTGATGGGGGCCATGAATCTCGCTTCGCTGAACGTCGCGAATGCGCTTGGCGCCTGGGCCGGGGCGCTGGCGATCGGAGCCGGGTGGGGCCTGCTGTCCGCGGTTTGGGCGGGTTTTGCGTTGACGCTCGCGGGGCTGCTGGTTTTCGCCTTCACGTTTGGCGCGCGCCGCCTGGTCTGAATGGAAGTGAACTAAAGAAGGCGCGGGGCTTCAATCCGCGCGTGGAGACCTCGCTTTATCAAGCGCACATTTGACGCTCCTTGCGACGATATCGAAGTCCGTAGGTTTGGGCAGGTAGGCCAGCGCGCCGTTGGCGAGGACAGCGGCTTCGTCGCGTGCGGTGGGATAGCCCGTGAGGAAGATGGTGGGAGGCGCGTAGCCGTTGGCCAGCAGGCAGGCATGCATTTCGATGCCCGACATGCCCGGCATACTGACGTCGCTGATCAGACAGTTTGTTTGGCTAACGGCGCCCGAATCCAGAAACGCGGCCGCGGATTCGAATGTCAGGACTTCCCAACCCATCGACCGTATGGCGCTCGCCGTTGCAATGCGCATGGATTCGTCGTCTTCGACTATGGAAACAAGGGCGACAGGCGTCACGATGTGCACCTAATGGGGAACAGAAGATCTGCCTCGTAGACTAGTCCGACAAACAACTTTCGATAACCATACGTTCGTATAATATCGGCTGTCATCTGGCCGGTTTGGAGTTTTAGCGCGCTGCTACAATGGAATCGGGGTGGAGTCGTCGGTCCTTAATCGTTTTCTTACGTATGCAGCGTACGCTGAGCGGTGCAATCGCCTGCCGCGACACGCGAGCGTCGTGACGCCCGAGGAAAGTCGGATGACTATCATGGCCAGGTCGACTACAGCGGACAACAGCGGCACGCCAGGGCCGTCGGTTGTCTATGTGATCGACGACGACGAGGAAATGAGACTCGCGCTAGGCGGCCTGCTTCGCTCGGTTGGACATCGTGTGGAGCTTTTCGATTCGCCGCACGCGTTCGTCAATTTTGCGCGCGACGATGTGCCGAGCTGCCTCATTCTCGACGTGCGGCTGAAGGGAGAAAACGGGCTCGCGTTCCAGCGGTCCATAGCGAAAATCGCGCCGCATATTCCGATCCTTTTCATCTCCGGTTATGCCGACGTCGAGATGTCGGTCAAAGCGATGAAAGCAGGAGCGGTGGACTTCTTCACGAAGCCGTTTCGTGAGCAGGACATGCTCGATGCGGTGGCGCAGGCGCTCATGCGCGACGCGGCACGCCTCTCTTCGGACTCCGCACTGGCCGAACTGCGCCAACGTTTCGAAGCGCTCACGCCGAAAGAGCACGAGGTGCTGGAGTTCGTGCTAGCCGGTCTGCTGAACAAGCAGATCGCCGAGGAAATGCATGTCAGCGAGATCACGGTGAAATTGCATCGCGGACAGGTCATGCGCAAGATGGGCATTCATTCGGTGGTCGAACTTGTCCGCCAGGCGCAAATGCTGGGCGTAGTGCCTCGCACGCCGACACGCCGCCGCTCATAGCACACCATCGTCTGATCCATTGCGCCGATTCACGCACGCGCCAGAAATAATTTTTCTTGAGTTAAACGAAAGTATTAGACAGAAGCGCTTTCCACGTCACGCCACAGCCGCTCGTATGGCTGGTATTGCGTGCGACGCGGCGGTATCGTTCGGACAACTACCAGGGAGACTCATACCAGAGTGGGAGTCAGAGATGAGTATTCGAAGCAGTTTGTTGAACGGTCCGCTGGGATTTGGCGCCGCCCCACTCGGGAACATGTTCCGCAATATTCCCGAGGAAGAAGCGCTGGAAACGGTCGAGTCGGCGTGGCAGCAGGGTGTACGTTATTTCGATACCGCACCGTTTTACGGCGCAGGGCTTTCCGAGTTGCGTATCGGCAAAGCGCTGTCGAAGCACAAACGCGACGACTATATTCTCAGCACCAAAGTCGGCCGCCTGATTCTCGATGAAGTCGAAACCGGCAAGCGGGATTTTGGCGAAAAGGGCGGACTGTTCGAATTTGCACTGCCGAACAAGATTCTCTACGACTACTCAGAGCGCGGCACCATGCAATCGCTCGAAGACAGCATGAAACGTCTTCAGGTCGATCGCATCGATTTCGTCTGGGTCCACGATATCGCGCAGGACTTCCATGGCGACGCGTGGCTCAAGGAATTCGAAGTGGCGCACACCGGCGCATTTCGCGCGTTGTCGAAGCTGCTCGACGAGGGCGTCATCAAAGGTTGGGGCCTCGGTGTGAATCGCGTCGAACCGATCGAGTTGACGCTCGGGCTGGCTGATGCGAAGCCCAATGGCATGCTGGTGGCGGGGCGCTATACGCTTCTGGATCACGAAGTCGCGCTGCAGCGGTTGATGCCCGCCGCGCTCGAGAAAGGGGTCGACATTGTCGTGGGTGGCCCGTATAGCTCGGGCGTGCTGGCCGGCGGCACGCATTTCGAATATCAGAAGGCTTCACCGGAAATCCTTGCAAAGGTCGCGCGAATTCGGGCGCTCGCGGAACGCTACGCGATTCCCGTCAAGGCAGCGGCCCTGCAGTTCGTGCTCGCGCATCCAGCCACGGCCGCGGTCATACCGGGCGCGAGCCGGCCCGAGCGTATCGCGGAAGATGTCGCCGCGCTGAAGGTGCCGATTCCTCATGACTTCTGGCGCGAGATGCGGGAGCAGGGCCTGGTATCGCCGCTGGCGCCGTTACCCATCGACAGCAAGTAGGGGGACATCATGGCGGAAGCTTTCGCAGCGCTCGAAGTCGCGTTGCCGGCCGCAACGGTCTGGCAATTGATCGGTGGGTTCGGTTCGTTACCCGACTGGTTGCCCTATATACCGAAGAGCGAATTGACTGATGGCGGCCGTGTGCGTCATCTCGCCAATCCAGATGGCGATCCGATTGTCGAGCGCATGCTTTCGTTTAGCGAAGCTTCGCGCAGCTACAGCTATGCGATCCTGAAAGCGCCCTTTCCAGTGAGCGATTATGTTTCGACATTGAGCGTGGTGGAGAAGGGTGCAATGACCTGTCGCGTGGAGTGGTCGGGCAAGTTTGTGCCGGTTGGCGTGACGGAGCAGGAAGCGTCGCGCCTTTTCGCGCAAATCTATGAAGGCGGACTTGACGCGCTCAAGGCGCAATTGGCAAAGCACACATGATTCCGGCACGTACGGCCTAAATAACTATCCTCATACCGATGCGCCGTATACGAGGTTGTGTGGCGCCTCACTGATTTGATTGCGCTAACGGGTTCGCATGGCGGTGGCGATAACGCCGGTATATATTAGCTTTGTCGAATCCCTTTGGGGCACTTTAGTGAGCGATAAGCATGCGGTCACCCACGGCGGTGAGGCGCCAACGGTCTTCCTGGTCGACGACGACGACGACGTCAGGGAGTCGCTCGAGCAATTGCTGAGGTCGGTGGGAATAAAGGCAAGTGCGTTCTCACGCGGCGAGGCGTTGATCGACGCGTTCGAAAGCGGCACTATTCGCAGTCCCGCGTGTATCGTGCTGGACGTTCGCCTTCGCGGCGCGAGCGGGCTGATGGTGCAGCAGGCACTTTCGCAGCGCGGCATTGCGCATCCCGTCATTTTCATCACGGGTCATGGCGACATCGTGATGACAGTGAAAGCGATGAAGGCCGGTGCGGTCAATTTCCTCACCAAGCCCGTGCGCGACCAGGATCTGCTCGAGGCGATAGCGGAAGCGGTCGACCTCGATCGGCGACGGATCGAGGATGTCGCGGCGGCGCAGGACGTCAAAAGCCGCTGGCTCGAATTGACGCCGCGCCAGAGGCAGGTCATGCATTGCGTTGCTTGTGGCGCATCGAATCGCGAGATCGCCGACGAGTTGGGCATCACGGAAATCACGGTGAAGATCTATCGCGGCGAGGGCATGCGACGCCTCGGAACAAAGACCCTCAGCGAGTTCCTCTCCAAGGCGGAGATGCTCGGAATCATCGACGGGACGTCGCACGATCTGCTCCGCGCTAATTGACGAACCTGGGGCGGCGCATGCAGCCGCCGCCCGAACCCCAAACCACGCACATCAGTGGCCGGCTTCGCGCATACGCACGTTGTTGGTCACGTTCGACACGCCCGGTACGCCGGCGGCAGCCGTGCCGGCGAGCTGGATCTGATCCTCATCCGGTACCGTCCCGTCGAGCGTGATTTTGCCGCTGCGCGCGACGACGATGATGCCGCCCGCGTCAAGATCCTTGGTCTTCGTGAGCGTGCGCCTCACCTGGTTTTCGAGTTGGCGATTCTGGGCCCGGATGGTCTTTTTGCTGACCGTTGTCGATGTGGGCGCCGACGCGTCGGTTTGAGCCAATGACGGGCCGACAGCAAGAGCGGAAGTGACCGTCAAAGCCACGATGGGCAAAAGCTTGCGTAAGAACATCGCTGTGCTCCTTGGAAGAAAGAGGGGTTACGCCTCGTGGGAATGGCGTCTGAACGTCGCCCTCCAGGAGCATTTTCAGCTGCTTCGTCTCCCTAAGTCTTTCCCAATCGCACCGCATTTTAAGCGGCGTATCGCTTCCGATCGCACGGGTTGCCGGCCGAGCGCGATACTACGACGCTTTACCACTTTTAACTTCCTGTCCAGGTGCGCGGGTGGCATATTGGGCTCAACACCCGGCGTTCAGTTGATCATTCGGCTTGCCCATCCATTCACGATGGATGCGGTCTATTCAAATCCTTCGACATGCAGACGCGAGAGGCAGATTCATGGTCCAGATCGTTCACCCGGGGCAGATCTTGCTCAGCAAGCTCGATGGATTTCGTCTGGAATTCGCGGACTCGAATGCTCGCGCCGATATTGTGTTGCAGCGGCCGCCACTCAATATCGTGAGCCTCGAAGAGCGTGAACAATTGCGCGTGGTGTTCGAGGCACTGGACGAAGACCCCCGGGTTCGCGTGATCGTACTTCGTTCGGCAGGCGAGCATTTTTCGGGGGGTGGCGATTTCAGTGGACTCAGCGAAGCCTCTACGGAGCGCATTTCGCGGCTGGCATGGAGCGTGTCCGCGCCTGCGCGCTGCGGCAAGCCCGTGATCGCCGCGAATCGCGGCTACTGCTTTGGGGTGGGATTCGAGCTGTCGCTGGCCTGCGATTTTCGTCTTGCAACTGAGACGACGTTATATGCGTTGTCCGAACGCAGACTCGGCGAGTTGCCGGGATCGGGAGGCGCGGCCCGGCTCCAGAAAATGGTGGGAACGTGCCGCACCAAGGATATCGTGATGCGTTCGCGCCAGATTCCCGGGCCGCAGGCTTATGACTGGGGCATTGCGACGGAGTTCGTGCCCGATAGCGATCTGGAGAGCGCCACCGACGAGATGGTGTCCGAATTGCTCGCGCTCTCGCCGTCGGCGCAGCGCGCGGCGAAGCGCCTTCTGAACGCCATCGACGACACGTCGCTATCGATGGGGATCGCATTGGATGGCCATCTCAACGGCAGGCTGCATGTTCCCGGCGAGTATCGGGAAAGAATGGAAGCGTTCGGCGAGAAGTGATGGCCGGTTGCAGCATGTGCTCAATGATTCTCGAGGTCCAGCTTATGAATATCAGCGTTTTCGCGAGCATCGTCCCCAGGCCGGAGCATGTTGAGGACGTGGAGGAAGAATTGCTCAGGATGGTGAGCGCGTCGCGCAAGGAGCCCGGCAACTTGCGTTACGACCTCTATCGCATTTCGGAAGGGCCAACGAGCTTCCATTTGTTCGAGACCTACGACGGTCCTGCCGCAATGGATGCGCACAGGGCGAGCGCGCACTATCAGAACTATCGGGCCAAGGTCGTGAACTGGCTGCTTTCTGCACCGGACGTCAAGGTGCTGACCGCGCTCGAAGCCGCCAGTTAACCATATTGTCTGTGCTCACTCGCTTTCAAAGAGGTCTCTGAAGCGGCGAGGCTGCGAGCGCAAATAGGGCTTCGGCGCGCGAACATGCGCGCCAAGGTCCGCCGCGGCGTGCCAGGGCCAGCGCGGGTCGTAGAGTATCGCCCGGGCCAGCGCAATAAAATCGGCGTCTCCGGTCGACACAATGGCGTCGGCTTGCTCGAAGCCCGTGATCAATCCAACTGCGACGACCGGCATCGAAACGGTTGCCTTGACCGCACGCGCGAGCGGCACCTGGTAATTGGGTCCCACTGGAATCTTTTGGTCGGGGTGCAGGCCGCCGCTCGTGACGTGGATGGCGTCACACCCGCGCGCTTCGAGCGCCGCGGAAAATGCGATGGTCTGCTCGATATCCCAGCCGCCTTCGACCCAGTCGGTGCCCGATACGCGCACGGTGACCGGCTTGTTGCGGGGAAAGGCTTCGCGAACCTCGTCGAATACTTCGAGCGGAAAACGCATGCGGTTTTCGAGCGTGCCGCCGTATTCGTCGGTGCGCCGGTTCGAGAGCGGCGAAAGAAACTGGTGCAGAAGATAGCCGTGGCCGATATGCAGCTGAATCAGGTCGATGCCGATGCGATGTGCGCGATGCGTCGCGGCGACAAACGCGTGACGCACACGGCGAAGCCCTTCGTGATCGAGTTCGACAGGTGGAACGTAGTTTTCTGCATACGCCACCGGCGAGGGCGCTTCGGTTTGCCAGCCGAGCGCGTGGTCAGGCGGGAATTGAGCGGGCTTTTTCCACGGCACCTCCGTTGAGGCTTTACGCCCGGCATGACTCAGTTGAATGCCGACGGGGACGTCCGAGCAGTGACGGATCGCCTCCAGCGTGCGCCGCATCGCGGCTTCCGTCTGGTCGTCGTAGAGCCCCACGTCCGCGTAGGTGATACGGCCTTCGGGCACCACGGCCGTCGCTTCGATGGTGAGCAGCGCCGCGCCGGAGATGGCCAGGTGGCCCAGATGCACGACATGCCAGTCGTTCATGCAGCCGTGCTTCGCGGAGTACTGGCACATCGGCGCGATGATGATGCGGTTTGCCAGCTCGAGATTGCCAACTCTCATCGGCATAAACAAGGCAGGGTTCCCCAAGATGGCCTCCGTACGCGTAGACGTGAATCAGGCAGGGACCAGGATAATGCGGCGCGTGGCAGACGCATAGCCCTACGATGGGTTCGAAGCGCTCGCGCAATCCGTATAAGGCTTATACCAAGGTTTAGGGTCCCGCCGATTCGAGTTTTGCGAGGCGGGTGCGCCGATGGTCGATTCGTTCGCGTCGAGCGACGATGCTTCCCATACGAACGTATAGTGCCTGCACGGCGGGCGGCGATTGACGTATGCCATGGTAGCGTGGACTTGCCTTCAGCGGACGACTACTCTGAAATCGTCGTGAGGAGCGCCGGCATGTGGCTCACGCGGCGGGTCTTCTGGAGTCAGTAAACATGTATCAGTCTGAGAAAGTGACGTTACACAACTGGATCATCGTTTGCAGCGATGCGTATATGGAATTTACCTTCGTCCCGTGGCTCGGCCGAAATGTCTATCGGCGCACTGTCGACTATCGGGACGTCTGCATGCAATAGCCGACGTATTCCCCGCGTGAAATAGGTTGGACAGGTCATGGCGCAGCCTGCGTGTCATTCCCATGAAAGCCACCTCTGAGGATCTCACCATCTTCGTCAGCGTTGTCGAATCGGGTTCGATTACAGCGGCGTCGCAAAGCCTTGGCCTTGCCCCCTCGGCGGTCAGCCGTACGCTGTCGAAGCTGGAAGAGAAGGTCGGTGCGACTCTGCTCAACCGCACGACGCGCCGCATGCATCTCACGGAGGAAGGCGCGTTCTACCTCGGCCATGCCAGGGAAATTCTGCACCGCATGGAAGACCTCGAAGAGCGTCTCACATGGCGCCTGCAAGCGCCGGTGGGAAGGTTGCGCATCAATGCCGCGTCCGCTTTCATGCTGCATGCGATCGTGCCGCACATCGGGGAATTCCGCCGCATTTATCCCGACATCGAACTCCAGCTCAACACGAGCGAATTCAACATCGACCTGTTGGCCGAGAGCACCGATATTGCAATTCGCACGGGCGCGTTGAGCGATTCGACGCTGCGCGCGCGGCCGTTGGGCGCGGTGCAAATGCAGGTGGTGGCCAGCCCCGAATACATCGTTCGCCACGGCGAACCTGCGAGTGTTCAGGGCCTGGCCGGCCACTTGCTGATTGGCTTCACGGAGCGCGAGTGGCGCAACGTCTGGCCCATGCGCAGCGCCGACGGAAAGTGTCTTCAGGTGCGTCCTGCCTTGAGCGCCTCGAGCGGCGAGACGATCCGTCAACTGGCGCTGGCGGGGCAGGGTATCGCCTGTCTTGCCAACTTCATGACCGCGCAGGACATCGCCGCCGGCCGCCTCGTGAAACTGACGTTCGAGGCCTTGAACAACGAGCTGCAACCAGTGCACGCGGTGTTCTACCGCAACTTGACGCTCTCCATCCGCATTCAGTGCTTTCTCGACTTCATTCAGTCACGCCTGAAAAACACGCTCATTGCGCTCGACTGACCCTGGGAGCCGGTGTGGACAATCCGCTGATCTTCGGCTTCGCGCTGGTGGCCATCGACGTCGCGGTGTGGCGCAGCGCCGTGCCGCGCAACGAAGTGGCGAGACTCCTCACGCGACTGTGCATCTATGGGGCGCTGAGTGCGCTGCTGTTCAGTTCGGGGCTGAGTCCTTTCTCCCAGCCGCCGTTCGAAGGCTCTCGCGCGCTGCATGTGGCGGGCGCGGTGCTCGAGATCATCTGGTGGCTGACCGGCGCGCGCCTTTTGAGCATCGTGCTCGATACCCTGTTCCTGCCGGAGACGTGGCGCCGTCAACGGCTCTTCGAAGACGTATTCGGCGCGGTCGCGTTTCTTGCCGCCGTGGTCGCCTCGCTGGCCTTCGTTCTCGAACTGCCGGTGCGTGGTCTCGTTGCCACGTCTGGCGCGCTCGCGATCGTTCTGGGCCTCGCGATCCAGAGTACGCTCAGCGACGTCTTTGCGGGCATCGTGATCAATACCACCGAGCCATATGAAGTCGGCAACTGGGTTTCCATCGACGGCGTGGAAGGCAGGGTGCTGGAGATGAACTGGCGCGCAACGCATTTGCTGACCGGGCAGGGCGACGTCATCATCGTGCCGAACGCCGTGGCCGCGAAGGCGAAGATCACCAACAGCAGCCGCCCCGCGGCGCTGCACGGCCTGACCATCACGCTCGAAATCACGCCCGAGGCGCGGCCCGGTGTCGTACTCGATGCGCTCCGTCTCGCGCTCGAGGGCGTGCGCGCGGTGCTCGCCGACCCCGCGCCGTCGGTGCTCGTGAAGGGGGCGAGCGTCCAGTCGCTCTCGTACGAAGTGACCGCCTTTGTCGACGACATGGGCAAGAAAGCCGCGGTGTCCAACGAGCTTTACGATCTTTGCTATCGGCATCTCGCTGCGGCCGGGGTCGACCTCAGAGCCCCCGGCGATTCCCGCCCGCGCGACCCGACGGCGGGCTCGGGCGATGGGCGCATCGACGTGCTGCGCCGCGTTCAACTGTTCGCCGCCTTGCCGCTCGAAGAACTCGCGCGACTCGCACAGGCGCTGTCCTGCCACGCCTACGAAGCGGGCGAGGTGCTGATCACATCGGGCAGCGTGTCCGACGCGCTCATGATCGTCGATTCCGGCGTGCTCTCCGCGGTGACCAGCAAAGGCGCGGAACAGATCGAGGTGGCGCGGTTCGGGCCGGGCGAAACGTGTGGCGAAGACGGCTTGCTTGCAGGCTTGCCGGCACGCGTGACGGTCACGGCCCTCACGAATGGCGTGATCTATCGCGCGAAAAAAGATGCGCTGACGCCCCTCTTCAAGAACTACCCGCATATCGTCCAGTCGATGTGCGGACTGCTATCGCGTCGTCAACAGACGCTCGACAGGATGGGCACCTCAAAGCCTGCCGCGCAGTCGGAGGAGTCGTTCTTTCAGTGGCTGATCGACAGGGTCCGCGAGCTGCACGACCTGAGTTTCTGAGTGGCGCAACGCGGCATCGTCGTTTTCCCGTTGCAAGGTCTTTTGCGAACTCGCATGGGATCCGGCGCGAATCAGCGTGTCTGATTATCGTTAGCAGAGCGTCACATGACACGGTACGGATACTCGAGGGTGACATGCCACGATCCTACGATAGCCTCACGCTGGAAGATGCGAAGAAGATGGTTTGCGCCGCGGAGGAGCGAGCCGCGAGCCTTGGCATTGCGTACAACATCGCGGTGGTCGACGCGGGCGGACATCTGATCGCGTTTCTTCGCCAGGACGGCGCGTTGATCGGCAGCATCGATCTTGCGATCGACAAGGCAGCGACCGCCCGGATCTTCGACACGGCGACCGCCGATCTGGCGACGCTCGCCCAGTCGGGAAAGCCGCTCTACGGCATACAGGAATCGAACGCCGGCAAAGTGGTGATCTTCGGCGGGGGTATCCCGATCGTTTTCAAAGGGAACGTCATTGGCGCAGTGGGCACGAGTGCGGGAACCGTCGAGCAGGACATCGAGGTTGCCGAGGCGGCGCTCGCCGCGCTCGCCTTCTGAACGCTCATGGCGAATTGAGGCATCGATGGAAAACGACCAACCGGAAATGACCCGCTCGACGGATACCGATGCGCCGATCTCGGTGCTGTCGAGCCCGCAGGAGCAGATGTTTCCGCTGCTGCCGGAGCGCGAAATCGAAACGGCGCGCGCGTTCGGCACGGTGATGCAGTGGCGGGCCGGCGAACTGATGTTCTCGATGGGACACCCGGCTCCCGGCCTCGTCGTCATGCTCGAAGGGCATGTGCGTGTGATCCGGCGCGATGCGCTGGGCCGTGTCCATCGCACCTTCGAGTATCGTCCGCGTCAGTTCATGGGGGAGATCGCGCAGCTGTTCGATCATCCGTGCCTTGGCGACGGCGTCGTCATCGAAAACACGACCGCCATCGTGATTCAGTCGGAGGATCTACGCAGGCTGCTTGTCATGGAGGCCGAACTGGGCGAGAAGATCATGCGCGCGCTGATTCTACGGCGCGTCGGCTTGATCGAGCGCGGCAGCGGCCCCGTGCTGATCGGCGAATCGACCGACGCCCGCCTGATCGCGCTGCAGGATCTGCTCAGACGAAACTCGTATCCGTATTCGCTGATCGACGCGCGCGAAGATCCCGAAACCGTGTCGCTGCTGCAACGCCTCTCGGCAACCGAGGCCGATTTCCCGGTCGTCGTCTGTCCGGACGGCACGGTGCTGCGCGCACCGGATGAGAGCGAGCTTGCGACGCGTCTTGGCTGGCTGCCCGATTTCGACCCCGGGCATGTCTACGACGTGCTCATCGTCGGTGCCGGGCCCGCCGGGCTGGCGGCGGCCGTGTACGCGGCTTCCGAGGGTTTGTCGGTGGCGATGTTCGACAGCTGGGGCCCCGGCGGGCAGGCCGGCACGAGTGCCCGGATCGAGAACTATCTGGGCTTTCCGGCCGGCATTTCCGGAGAGGCGTTGACCGGACGGGCCTTCATGCAGGCACAGAAGTTCGGCGTCCATATTTCGATTCCGACGCGCGTCACTTCGCTTTGTTGCGATGGCGTCCCGCTCGCGGTGGGGCTCGACGGCGGCAAGCGCATTGCCTCGCATACCATAGTGATTGCCTGTGGCGCCGTCTACGCGAAACCGGACATCGAAGGCCTCGAGCGCTTGACGGGCCGGGGCGTGTTCTTCGGATCGTCGCCGGTCGAGGCGAAACTGTGTCAGGGGCTGGAAGTCGTGGTCGTGGGCGGCGGCAACTCTTCCGGACAGGGTGTGGTGTATCTGGCGTCTCATGCCCGGCATGTGCACCTCATCGTGCGCGATCACAGTCTTGCGGAGCATATGTCGCAGTACCTGATCGACCGGATCGCCCGGCTACCCAACGTGACGCTCCATACCGACACGCAAGTGACCTCCCTCGCCGAGGACGATGGTGGGCTCGCCGGTGTCAGGTGCGAAGGCGCGCAAGGTGAACTTTCATTCAGCGTACGGCATCTCTTTCTCTTCACCGGCGCACAGCCGAACACCCAATGGCTCGACGGGTGCCGCATCGAGACCGATGCCAAAGGCTTCGTGCTGACGGGCGCAGAGGTGCATGGCGCGCGCGACGAAGGCGGCCACACCCTGGAAACGAGCGTAAGCGGCGTGTTCGCGATCGGCGACGTGCGCTCGGGATCGACCAAGCGCGTGTCGGCCGCGGTCGGCGAGGGCGCGGGCGTGGTGCCGCAAATCCACGGCGTCCTGCCCGAGCGGCAATCGCGCGCGCGGGAGGCGATCCGGCGGGTCGTGTGACCATGCTGGTATATTGGCCGGTGTCAGCCAGATATCAGGTGAAGCGTGGTGGCCAATCATCCAGATGCCGCGGGCGAAGCCTTTCTGTTCGGCGCTTTCCAGCTCATACCCGCGCAGCGGATGCTGTTCAATGGCGGCAATGCGGTGCGGGTGGGCAACCGCGCGCTGGAGATTCTCGTTGCGCTCGTGGAGCGTGGCGGCGAACTGGTCACGAAGCAGGAATTGATGGCGCGGGCCTGGCCGAACACCGTGGTCGAGGAAGGCAACCTCAAGGTGCAAATCGCCGCGTTGCGAAAGGCGCTAGGCGAAGGCCCGCACGATCAGCGTTATCTAACCACGGTGGTGGGCCGTGGCTATCGCTTCGTCGCACCGGTGGAACGGGTATTGCCCGCGCCGGATGAGGCGCATGGCGGCGCAGAGCCTCGCCTCGGCAACCCTGTTCCGCTGGCACTGGTGCGCCCGCTCGGGCGCGCGTCCGACATTCAGGCGCTGCTTAAATCCTTGCTCGACGCGCGGCTCGTGACCGTTGCGGGTCCGGGCGGAATCGGCAAGACGACGGTGGCGTTGGCGCTCGCGCGGCAAATGGCCGAAGCGGGCGAGCACGAGGTCTGGTTCGTCGACCTCTCCACGATTGCCGACGCGCATCTCGTGCCCAATGTCGTCGCGGCGGCGTTGGGCTTGGCCGTGCATTCGAACGACGTCGCCTCGGCGCTGGCGAGCTATTTCGCGCTGCGCGAGCGCCCACAGCTCGTCGTGCTCGACAGTTGCGAGCACGTCATCGAAGCCGCCTGCGCCATCGTCGAGCGTATCGTTTGCGCCTCGCCGCGGGTGCTGGTGCTCGCCACCAGCCGCGAGCCGCTGGCGGCGGCCGGCGAGCACGTGTACCGCCTCGAGCCGCTAGCCAGCCCGCTTGCCACTGAGGGGCTGACCGCAGACGTTGCGCTGCGCTATCCGGCGGTGCAACTGTTCATGGAGCGTGCGAGCGCGAGGCGCGGCGACTTCGAACTCGACGATGACGACGCGCCCGTGGTCGGCGAAATTTGCCGGCGGCTCGACGGCATCGCGCTCGCGATCGAACTCGCGGCCACGCGTCTCGATGCATTCGGCGTGCGCGAATTGCTGGGCCTGCTCGACGACCGCTTTTTCGCGCTCGGGCAGGGGCGGCGCACGGCCCCCGAGCGGCACCGGACGCTGGCCGCGATGCTGGACTGGAGTCATCAATTGCTGCCCGCGGTCGAGCGTGTCGTCTTGCGCCGCGTCGGGATATTCGCGGGCAGCTTCGTGCTGCGTTCGGCCGAAGCGGTGGCGGCCGGAGACGGCATTTCCAGCCGCGATGCGATCGATGCGATCGCGAGCCTCGTGGCGAAGTCGATGGTCACCGCGGACGTACGCGGCGAAACCGTGCACTACCGGCTGCTCGATTCGACGCGCGACTATGCGCGCCGCAAGCTTGCCGACGCGGGCGAACTGGACACCGTCGCGCGCCGTCACGCCGGACATTTTCTCGACATGTACGCACGCGCCGAGGATCAATGGAGCACGCAGCCGGAACGCCGCTGGGTGGAGGGGCATTTGCGCGCGATCGACGACGTGCGCGCGGCGCTCGACTGGGCGTTTGCGGCACGGGCGGAGGCCGAGCTTGGCGCGGCGCTCACGGTAGCGGCCATCCCGGCGTGGCTGCGCCTGTCGTCGCTCGAGGAATGCCGCAAGCGCGTGCAGCAGGCGTTGTCGGGCATCGATGGCGGCTCGCCCGCATTCGAGCGCTATCGCATGAAGCTTCATACGGCGCTGGCTGCAGCGGCCATGTACACGTGCGGCGTGATTCCCGAGGTCGACGCCGCGTGGAGAACGGCATTGACGATTGCGCGAGCGCTCGATGACAAGGAATATCAGTTGCGCGCATTGTTTGCCGGCTGTTGCGCGCTGGTTTATGCCGGCAAGAACCGCGCAGCCGACGCACTGCTCGAAAATTTTCGCTTCGTGGCACAGGCATCGGGCAACGCCGTCGCGCTTTCGGATGGCGACAGGCTCACTGCGTTCACCTGGCATCACATGGGCAAGCAGGCGGAAACGCGCGAACATCTCGAGCGCGTGCTGAGCCGCCATCTCGCGCCGCTCCAGCGGCCGCAACTCTCGCCGGTCCACGTCGACTGGCGCAACGGCTCCAGAACCATCCTGTCCAACGTGTTGTGGATTCAGGGGCTGGCCGATCAGGCGCTGCGGCTGGAACACGAAGCAAGAAGCGACGCGCAGGCCAGCGGCCATCCGTTGACGCTCGGCTATGTGCTCGCGCTTGCATCGGTGCCGATCGCCCTGCAGGTGGGGGATCTGGTCGCGGCGCGAGCCCATCTCAAGCGTTTGCAGGACCACCTCGCAAAGCATGGGCTCGTCATTTTCGAAGCGATGGCATGTTGCCTGCACGGCGCCGTGCTGATCGAGTGCGGCGAGCCGTCCGGTCTGCCGATACTGCGTGCCGGGCTGGAGCAGTACAGGCGCGAGCATATCGGTCTGCGCTATGCGATGTACGCGGGGGTCTACGCGCGCGGGCTGCGCGCGTTTGGGCGCAACGTGGAAGCGCGCGCGGTCGTCGAGGAAGCACTGGAATGGGCGAACGCGCACGACGAGTTGTGGTGCATGCCGGAACTGTTGCGCATCAAGGGAGAAATACTCGAAGAGAACGACGCGCTCGATATGCTGGGCCTGTCTGAGAGCCTGTATCAGCAGGCAATCGAGCTTTCCTGTCAGCAAGGCGCACTGTCCTGGGCGCTGCGCGCGGCAACCAGCCTCGCTCGACTGAGCCACAGGTTTGGCAAGACGCATCACGCCCAAACTGTGCTGGTTTCCGTCTATGAGCAATTCACCGAGGGGTTCGAGACGGTGGACCTCCAGGCAGCGCAAGCGAAGCTGGACGGTCCGCACAGAAGCCACGTGTAGCGCGTCAGCGCGTCAGCGTGTCGGGCGTGGCGCGACATGCCACGTTGGCAAGGTCACGCGCTCCCAGGCGCACCGTCGCCCCGTGCTTGCCGCGCCAGCGATGCGGCGTATCGTCGACGTGGCGTCGAAACACGGTGGTGAAGTGCGCCTGCGTACGGAATCCCACGCTAAAGGCAATATCGGCGACCGTCGACTTCGTGGTGGCGAGCAGCGTTTGGGCGTGTTCGATGCGTCTGCGAAGGATGAACGTATGCGGCGAGGTGCCCGTCGCGGCACGAAAGCGCGCCGCAAAGTGCATGGGCGACAGACCGACCGCCGCGCCCAGTTCGGCCGACGTCATGCTCTGGTCGATACGCTGATCGATGAAATCGATTGCCATCTTCACGCGCCACGCCTCGAGCGGCGAGACAGAGGGCGCGCGAGCGGGTTTGATCGTGGCGCGCAGGACCATGATTTCGAGCAGGCGCGCGAGAATGGACAACATGATGCCGTCCGCGTAAAACGTGCTCGTGGAGGTTTTGCCGTGAATCGCGCGCAACAGCGTGCCGGTCAGCTTGAAGACCACCGGATCGCGAAGATGCTGCGGCTCGGACAAAACGGAATCGATTTCCGGCACCTCGTCGTTGTCCAGCCACTCGGTGAGCCAGTATGGCGGAACATGAAGATGCAGGAAGTCGCTCGGCGTCGCGAAACGCGCATCGATCTGGGAACCGGCGGGTATCACGAGCACCGCGCCTCGATCGACGACGCCGTCATGAAATGACACGCCGTCTATCGCCAGCGTCAGGAGCGACTGGTTCAGGCAAAGCGCGACGAGAATGCACTGGCTGTCGATGCGCGTGCCCCATGCCTTGGGCGTTGCACTCGTCCAGCGCAGCACTTCGGGAAGCACGAGGCTGCGATCCGGTTCACACGATATGGTTTCCGATGACCTCGCATACTGGCCGATGAGAAGTGGCGCGTTCATGGATCTACCCTCCGTGTCCGTGCGGGAACCTGTCAGCACGATATCGCGTGGCGGCCGGCGCGGGTAGTCTACGGGGGTATGGGCCGGCGCCCCGAGGAACCCCCGCAGTATTAAACGAAGGTATAGGAAAGCACCGAAATAAAAAAAGCGTGCGTTCAGAAAATACGCGGGGACGGGTATCGGGAACAATGACTTGTGTCGTGCCTTCGTGCGGGCACGAGCAGATCCTCGGGGGAGTCCATGGATAACCTGACCCGGCGCCAGTTCCTCAAGCTCACTGCAACCACATTGGCGAGTTCGAGTCTCGCACTCACCGGGTTTTCGCCCGCCACCGCGCTGGCGGAGGTGCGCCAATACAAGCTCATGCGCACCACGGAGGTGAGAAACACCTGCACGTACTGTTCGGTAGGCTGCGGGATCCTGATGTACGCGCTCGGCGACGACGCCAAAAACGCCAAGGGCAGCATCATTCATATCGAAGGCGATCCCGACCACCCTGTGAATCGCGGCACGCTATGTCCGAAGGGCGCCAGTCTGCTCGACATCGTGCACAGCGAAGCGCGGCTCAAACTGCCCGAATACCGCGCGGCGGGATCGGACAAGTGGGTGCCCATCTCCTGGAACGAAGCGTTCGATCGTATCGCCGCGCTGATGAAAGCCGACCGCGACGCGAATTTCATTCATCGAACGGACGAGGGAAGAGTCGTCAACCGTTGGACCACCACAGGATTTCTCGCCGCTTCGGCCGCGAGCAACGAGGCCGGCTATCTGACCCACAAGGTCGTGCGCAGCCTGGGGATGCTCGCATTCGACAACCAGGCGCGTGTCTGACACGGCCCGACGGTGGCAGGTCTTGCCCCGACGTTCGGCCGCGGTTCGATGACGAATCACTGGGTGGATATCCGCAATGCCGATGTCATTCTGGTCATGGGCGGCAATGCGGCCGAGGCGCATCCATGCGGATTCAAATGGGTGGTCGAAGCGAAGGCGCATCGCGGCGCACAGCTCGTGGTGGTCGATCCACGCTTTACACGCACCGCTTCGGTGGCGGACTACTATGCGCCGATCCGCACCGGAACCGATATCGCTTTTCTGGGCGGCGTCATCAACTACCTGCTGACGAACGACAAGATCCAGCACGAGTACGTGAAGCACTACACCGACTTCGGCTTCATCGTCAGGGAGGACTTCGCTTTCGATAACGGGCTCTATTCGGGCTACGACGCCGGCAAGCGATCGTATGACAAGAGCACTTGGGAATATGAACTCGATGAAACCGGATTCGTGAAGACCGACGCGACGTTGTCGCATCCACGGTGCGTCTATCAATTGATGAAAGGACACTTCTCGCGGTACACGCCGCGAATGGTGGAAAAAATCTGCGGCACCCCGCAGGAGAAGTTCTTGCACGTATGCGAAATTCTCGCCAGTACCGCGGCGCCCAATCGTGCAGGGACGCTTCTCTACGCGCTCGGCTGGACACATCACTCGATCGGCTCGCAGATCATTCGCACAGGCGCCATGGTTCAGCTGCTGCTGGGCAACATAGGCATCTCGGGCGGCGGCGTGAACGCCTTGCGCGGCCACTCCAATATCCAGGGTTTGACCGACCTCGGGCTACTGAGCGAGATGTTGCCCGGTTACATGGTGTTGCCGTGGGAAGACGAGCAGGACTACGAGGCGTATATCGAGCGCCATGCACTGAAGCCTCTGCGCCCCAATCAATTGAGCTACTACCAGAATTACCGGGCCTTTTTCGTCAGCATGATGAAGTCCTGGTGGGGCGATGCGGCGACGAAAGAGAACAACTGGGCCTACGACTATCTGCCGAAGCCGGATAAAACCTATGACCTGATTCAAAACGTCGAGTCGATGAGCCAGGGAAAGATGACGGGGTACGTCTGCCAGGGTTTCAACATGATTGCTTCGGCGCCGAACAAGGCCAAGGTCTTCGAGGGGCTGTGCAAGCTCAAGTGGCTCGTCATCATGGACCCGCTCGCCACGGAAACGTCCGAATACTGGAAGGACTTTGGCGACTTTCACAAGGCCGATCCGGCGAAGATCCAGACGGAGGTGTTTCGGCTGCCTACCACCTGCTTCGCGGAAGAGAACGGCTCGGTGGTCAGTTCTTCGCGCGTGCTTCAATGGCATTGGAAGGGCGCCGAGCCGCCCGGCGACGCCCTCGGCGATGCCGAGATCATGTCGAACCTCTTCGTCCGGATGCGGGAGCTGTATCGCAAGCAAGGCGGGGCGTACGCCGACCCGATACTGAAGCTCAACTGGCCCTATGCGGACCCGCAAAGCCCCACGCCCGAGGAACTGGCCAAAGAGTACAACGGGTCGGCGCTTTCGGACCTTGGCGATGCGCACAACGCTGGCGCGATCGCCGTGAAAGCCGGTCAGCAACTTTCAGGCTTTTCGCAGCTGCGCGACGATGGCAGTACCGCGAGCGGCTGCTGGATCTTTTGCGGCGCATGGACGGAGGCGGGAAACATGATGGCCCGCCGCGACAACAGCGATCCCACCAGTATCGGTCAGTCGTTAGGCTGGGCATGGCCCGAGAATCGACGAATCCTCTATAACCGGGCTTCCTGCGACCTCAATGGGCAACCATTCGATCCGAGCCGGACGATCCTCAAATGGAATGGGCGCCAATGGAGCGGCGCGGATATCGCCGACTACAAGGAAGACGAAGCGCCCTCGCTTGGCATGGGGCCTTTCATCATGAACCCGGAAGGCGTGGCGCGCTTTTTCGCACGGCGGCAGATGAACGAAGGGCCGTTCCCCGAGCACTACGAGCCGTTCGAAACGCCCATTGGTTTCAATCCGCTTCATCCGGATCATCCCGACGTGACGAACAATCCGGTTGCGCGCGTATTCGCGCGTGACAGAAGGGATTTCGGCACAGCCCCCGAGTATCCGTATACGGCCACGACGTACCGGTTGACCGAGCATTTCCACTTCTGGACCAAGCATGCACGCCTGAACGCCATCATCCAGCCGGCGCAATTCGTCGAGATCGGCGATGAACTCGCCGATGAGCTGCGGATCGTTTCGGGCGACAGCGTGAAGGTGTCGTCGAAGCGCGGTTACATCGTTGCGGTCGCCCTCGTGACGAAGCGCATCCGGCCGCTCATGGTGGATGGCAAAAAGGTTCACACGGTAGGCGTGCCGCTGCATTGGGGCTATAAGGGGCTCGCCAAACCCGGCTATCTCGCCAATACGCTGACCCCATCGGTCGGCGACGCCAACACGCAGACGCCCGAATTCAAGTCTTTCCTCGTCAAGGTCGAAAAGGTATGAGGTGCAAACGTGTCCCTGCAATCACTGGATATCAGGCGGCTGTCCGCCACGACCGTGCCACCGCCCGGCGACCGGGTTCCGGTTACCGGCACGGTGGCCAAGCTGATCGACGTTTCGAAATGCATCGGGTGCAAGGCATGTCAGACCGCCTGCATGGAGTGGAACGACCTGAGAGACGAGATTGGCGAGAACGTCGGAGTCTACGACAACCCGCGTGATCTATCGGAGCACTCGTGGACCGTCATGCGCTTCACGGAATATGTGAATCCCAAGGGCGATCTGGAGTGGCTCATCCGCAAGGATGGCTGCATGCACTGCGAGGATCCCGGGTGTCTCAAGGCCTGCCCGTCGCCGGGCGCCATCGTGCAGTACACGAATGGCATCGTCGACTTTCATGAAGAGAACTGTATTGGCTGTGGCTACTGTATAGCCGGATGTCCGTTCAATATACCGAGGCTCTCGAAGACCGACCATCGCATGTACAAGTGCACGCTCTGCTCGGATCGTGTTGCCGTGGGTCAGGAGCCCGCCTGCTCGAAGACCTGTCCGACCGGGGCGATCATGTTCGGCACCAAGGAAGACATGAAGGCGCAAGCCGCCGATCGAATCGTCGATTTGAAGCGGCGCGGTTTCGAGAATGCAGGGCTCTATGATCCGGCCGGTGTTGGCGGCACGCACGTCATGTATGTCCTCCATCACGCGGATCAGCCCTCTCTCTATCACGGTCTGCCCGACCGGCCGCGAATCAATCCGCTCGTCATGGTGTGGAAGAGCCTTGCCAAGCCGCTGGCGCTGGCGGTGCTGTTTCTCACGCTTTTGACGACCTTTTTTCACTATGTACGGATCGGGCCGAACAGGGTGCACGAGTCCGACGAGGAAGCTGCGCGCGCAGATATCGAGGCCAGCAAGGAGGCAAAAGATGACCAGCAATAACCGCAGGCCCGATCTCCTGATCGAGCGTTATAACGCCAACGAACGGACCATTCACTGGATCACGGCACTGAGTTTCATCTTGCTCGCGTTGTCGGGGCTTGCGCTGTTTCATCCGGCGATGTTCTGGCTTTCGGCGCTATTTGGCGGCGGACAGTGGATGAGAATCCTGCACCCGTTCATCGGCCTCATCATGTTTTCGGCGTTCTCTTGCCTTGCGATTCGCTACTGGCGCCACAACCTCATCGAACTCAGTGACATTCAATGGCTTCTTCGCATCTTGCAGATTCTCCAGAATCGCGACGAAGGTCTTCCCGAGGTGGCTCGGTACAACGGCGGCCAGAAAATGCTGTTCTGGACGCTGTTGCCTTGCATGATCGCGCTACTGCTATCTGGCATCGTCATCTGGCGTCGCTATTTCTCTGCATACTTCGCCATTGACGTTCTTCGCTTCGCCGCGCTGGTGCATTCGATCGTTGCGTTCGTCCTGATCCTCGCGATCATGGTGCACATCTACGCCGGAATCTGGATCGACGGCACGCTGGGTGCGATGCTTCACGGCTATGTCACGCCGGGGTGGGCGAGAAAGCACCACCCGCGGTGGTTCCGGTCGGTGATCAAGTCACAGCATCTGAAGTGATGGAGTGTTCAGCCGCCTTCAACGCTGCAGGGCCACAACGAGAAAATGAAAGGGCATGGCGAGCAGAACGGTAAAGACGAAGCCGAGCAGCCAGAGTATGGCGAACCACGTCATACGCTTGCCGAGGGTGGGCTGCTCTTCGTGCGGGGTATCCGACATGGTTCTCTCCTCCGTCAATGATACTGGCTGCCTTGCTGGACTTTGCCGCGAAATACCCAGTAGCCCGCGGTCGTATACACGACAATGATCGGGATGATGATCACGGCGCCAACGAGCGCAAATACCTGGCTCGACCGCGGTGAAGCCGCTTGCCACAACGTCACGGAACGGGGAATCGCATACGGCCAGATGCTGATCAGCAGGCCAAGGTAGCCGAGAAGAATCAGGGCATTGCAAAGCAGGAACGGTGCGAAATCGGAGCGTCTCTTGACCGCGCGATACATGGCGACCGCCGTTACCGCAACGAGAATCGGGACCGGGTAAAGGCTATAGTGGAATGAGGAACTGAACCATCGCGCGGCGACTTCGGCGTCCGTGAGCGGCGTCCAGATGCTCACGGCGACGATGAACGCCAGCAACGCGAGCGTCATGGGCCAAACGATCCCGAACAGGCTGTCCTGCAGTTCGCCCTCGGTCTTCATGACGAGGTAGGTGGCGCCCTGCAGCGCATAGGTGACCATGAGGCCCATGCCGGTGAGGAAGCTGAAGGGGGACACCCAGAAGAACGGGTCCCCCGAGAAAACGCCGTCTTTCACGGGAATGCCCTGCAGGTAGGAGCCGAGGATCACGCCCTGGAAGAATGCGGCGCCGGCAGACCCGCAAATGAAGGCGAGACTCCAGAGGTTTTTCGTCCGGTTGGCCTTGCCGCGCAACTCGAATGAAACGCCGCGAAAAATCAGGCATACGAGCATGAAGATGATCGGCAAATAGAGCCCCGAGAGCGCGACGGCGTACACCATGGGAAAGGCGGCGAACAACGCTGCGCCGCCCAATACGAGCCACGTCTCATTGCCGTCCCATACGGGGGCGATGCTGTGCATCAGCATGTCGCGGATCGTGTCGGAGGGGAAGAAGGGGAAAATCATCCCGATGCCCAGATCGAACCCGTCGAGGACGATGTACATGAAAAGACCAATGGCGATGATGGTTGCCCAGACTACCGTGACATCCATGGCAGGCTCCTGAAGAATTGCGCATCTGGCTTGGTGTACAACTACTCGGTGGCCGCGGCAAGCGGACGGCGGCCTCCCACTCCGGGGTGATCGGCGACTTTGGCGGGCGCCGCGGATTCGTTTTCCAGCGGCGGCCCGGCGTAGATGAGCTTAAGGATGTAATAGACGCCCGTACCGAAGACCAGCACATAAACCATGAAGAACACCAGCAGGGAAACGCCCGCGCTTTGGGCGGTCAAAGGTGAGACGGCATCTCTCGTTCGCAATACGCCGAATACGACCCAGGGCTGGCGGCCCGCTTCGGTGGTGATCCAGCCGGCAATGAGCGAGACGATACCCATTGGGCCCATGATGACGGTGAGCCATTGGTAGGCGCGAAACTCGAAGAGTCTCGCGCCGCGTCGAAGGAGCGCGCCCACGAGCGCGGTCAGGATCATCAGTACGCCAAGCCCGGCCATGATCCGGAACGTCCAGAAAATCAGGCTCGAATTCGGGCGGTCTTCTTTGGGAAATTCCTTGAGCCCGCGAATTTCGCCGTCCCAGCTATGCGTGAGGATCAGGCTGCCGAGATGGGGAATCCGGATCGCATAGCGCGTCACTTCCGCGTTCATGTCAGGAAAGCCGATCAGATTGAGCGCCGTGCCGCCTTTTTCCGTTTCCCATAGACCTTCGATCGCGGCGATCTTGACGGGCTGATAGCGACGGGTGTTCAGCCCATGCTGGTCGCCAACAAAGGCTTGTATCGGTGCGAGAAAGAGGAGCAACCAGAGCGCCATCGAATACATGGTCTTAACCTCTGGGTCGCGCCGCCCGTGCAGAAGATGCCACCCGCCTGTTCCGGCAACGACCAGCGCAGCGACGATAAACGCCGCCATCGTCATGTGCGCAAGGCGATAGGGAAAAGAAGGATTGAAAATGACGGCGAGCCAGTCCACGGGAACGACATGACCGTCTTCGATCCTGAATCCCCGTGGGGTTTGCATCCAGCTGTTGGATGCCAGAATCCAGAACGTGGAGATGAGTGTTCCGATGGCAACCAGCAGCGTGGCCGCAAAGTGGGCCTTCGCGCCCACCTTTTCCCAACCGAACAGCATGATGCCCAGAAATCCGGCTTCGAGAAAGAAGGCGGTCATCACCTCGTAGGTGAGAAGCGGACCGGTAATCGGGCCGGCAAAGCGCGAGAAACCCGCCCAGTTCGTGCCGAACTGATAGGCCATGACAACACCCGAAACGACACCCATGCCGAAGCCGACGGCGAATATCTTCGCCCAATACATGGACAATGCCTTGTAATGCGGCTTGCCGGTTTTCAGGTAGCACGCCTCGAGGACTGCAAGGAAACTCGCGAGGCCGATACTGAGCGCGGGAAAAATGATATGGACGGATACGGTGAAGGCAAACTGAAGCCGTGACAGATCGAGCGCGTTGGCATCCATCGTGAGCCCCTTCTAGCAGGATGAGCGGACCGCATCCGGTCCGACATCAGCACACTAGCGCGCCGCGACAGTGTTGGAAACACTACCGCGGTATGCGACATGCGGCACGCAATGCCACTGACCTATACCGCCGTATAGGGATAAAGTGCAACGGGCGTGAAAACGCGGGATGGCATGAAGCGATCGAAGTGACGAGCAGGATTTCAGGCCTTCCCGACCGCCTGTCGAACCTTCTCGAGTATGACGCACGAGTCGACCGGTTTCTCGAGATAGGCCAGCGCGCCGTTGGCGAGCGCGACGGATTCGTCCTGCGCGGTTGGGTAAGCGGTAATGAAGATGGTTGGCGGTGCGTTGCCTTGCGAGCGCAACTGCGCATGCATTTCCAGGCCCGACATGCCCGGCATGGTGACGTCCGAGATGAGGCACCGCGTTTTGCGCACGGCGCCTGAACGGAGGAACGCGTCGGCTGAGTCGAAAGTCAAGACTTCCCATCCTAAGGCTCGAATGAGACTCTCGATTGATTCCCGAACCGACTCGTCGTCCTCGACTATCGAGACAAGAGCGACTGGAGTCACGCGATCCCTCGGACGGACTGCCCAGGCGGAGTGCAGCAGTCCTGCAGGTTGTTAGACTTTCGCATTGCAGAATAGTCCCGCATAGGTGGCGTGATAACCATACGAAGGTATAAAAGTGCACGACGCATTGGCCATTTCTTTCAGTCAGCCAACTCGAAGGCGTGCGCAAGCACTGTGCCCTCGGTGAGTATGTAAGCGTTATCTACATCAGGGCTATTGGAGCCAGTCGAAAGCGTTCCTCCAGCACGGAATTAAACGAAGGTATAGGGTTGCGGAAAATTCATGCGCGCGGCACAACCCTTTGTAGGGCTGTCTCATCGCGACGATCGGCGATACCTTGGTGATACGCCGGACCGGTTCATCGAACCGGCTCGCAGGATGTGATTGCCGATAGCAAGGAGGCGCCGATGTTGACCAACACAAACTTCGTCGATCCCTGGATTCGCACGATAGGTCTGCTGTCCATACCGGGGACTTCGGAAATCGTCGACGTGGAGCCCGTTCCTCTTGTGAAATGCCGGCACCGCGCGGAAGCCAACGTTTCGGACTGGCGTCCATTCGTGCGTATCATCGACCGGCCAAGCGCACACTCGATGACGATCGACTGGCGCGATCCGACCAAATGTTGCTACCGGGAGCAGCTGTGGGTGGCCGCGCATTCCCGCGTGAGCGGCCGTTGCGCGATGAGCGGAAAATCGATCGCACCAGGCGACGAGATCTTTCGTCCGCGCCCCACGAGACCGGCGCCGAGGAACGTTGGCGCGATGATTCTCGCTTCGGCCGTGGACGCCTGCTACCCGTACGGTTCGCAGGAGGAATGGAACGTAGAAGCCTCCGCATTGACGGCGTTACGTTAAAAGGAGATTTGCCTTCAGGTCGTCAATGAATGGCAATCTTTTCATTCCGATGCACGGGGTGGCGCAATTGATCGGTCGCCAGTCACGAATCGCCGTGGCTCCAGAATATTCCTCGCTATTTCACGAAAGAGGTGGCCCGTTGATCGCGCTAATATAAATGCCAGAACGATTCCGAACGATCGAGTGGAGGAGTCGTATGGCGCGCGGTTGACGGGTGAGGTCAAGCAGACATGATGACGACCTGGGAGGGCTTGCGCAAAGAATTTGCCGACGTGTACGGCGACGAGCTGCCGCGTATCGTGCACGCGTTCAAGGCTGCGCTGGCCGTGATCATCAGCATGCTGATATGCATGCGGCTCGAACTACGCGCACCCGGCACGGCCATGGTCTCGGCGGTGATCGTGATGTTCCATCAGCAAAGCGGAATGGTGATCGCGCGCGCGTTTTATCGGACCCTGGGCATTATCTGTGGATGCTTTGCAGGACTGATGCTGATCATCCTGTTCGCGCAGCAGCCCGGTCTTTTCCTGGGCGGTCTAGCAATCTGGGTCGGGCTCTTCGTCGCGGGGGCTTCGTACTATAAGAACTATCAGTCGTACGGCTTCGTGTTGTCCGGCTACGCGGCGTGTATTACCACGGTGCCCGAGTGGTCGACGCCCTATGACGTGACGTACAACATCATCTATACGATAAGCGAAGTCCTCATTGGTGTGGCGAGCGGCAGTCTCGTGAGTGCGCTGGTTTTTCCGCAGAGGGTCGTGCCCGCGCTCATCAAATGGCGTGCAAACGCGATGACGCTATTGTTGAACTCGCTGCGCGGCGCGGTGCGCGGCGAGCCTGGATATGAACCGGTTGAAACCTACCTCAAGCTGGTTCGCGAGAGCGCAACGATGGAGGGATTGCGCACGGCTGCCGTGTTTGAAGAGCCGGAAATGCGTTTGCGCGACGAGGGGCTCCTGGAGTTGGACAAGACATTCCTCGGTGTCGTCACGCGCATCTTTTCCGTCTTCCGTGCGCAGCGCAACTCGGCGAATACAGGCAAGGCGCTTCGCCCGATCATTGACGCGATATTCGGCAAGGTGGCGAATGTCATTGCGAACGAGAATGCCGACTGCCTGGAAACGGCGAGCGGACTCCAGCGCATGATCGAGAGATTGAGCGCACTGGAAGCGTCGTTGCTGCTTTATCTCGACCGCAGGACGAGCGGCAACGAACAGCAGGACGAGTCCGGGTACGAGGCCATCGCCATGGTCGCGGCCGAGGCCTGGTCGGCGGTCGTGGCGCTCCGCCTGTTCTGCAATACCTGCAAGGTACTGCTCGACCCGCCGAGAGTACGGCTCACGCAGCCCGTCGCCGAAGCGGTCGCGTTCATTCGCAGTGTTCCGCTGCATACGAGTGGCTTCACGGCGGCGATAGCGGGCTTGCGCGCGGCGCTGGCGGTGGCAGCCGTCGGATACGCGTGGGTGCTCTCGGGATGGGACAACGGCTATAGCGCTGTCGTGGCGGCAGGCATTACCAGTGGATTCTTTTCATTGAGCCCGACACCAGCCGTCGCGAGCTGGCAAGTCTTTGTCGGATGCCTGATCGCGTGGATCGTTGGCTTTGGCGTGAACTTCTTCGTGATGCCCGCATTGGGCGACGACGTCACGCTGTTCGCGCTGTGTCTGGGCATCGTGCTGTTCCTCGGGAGCTACGTCAATACGTTTCCGCGTGTCGCGCTTTTCGGCGCTGGGTTCAACATTTACTTCTGTTATGTGCTCACGCCAACGAACGTCGCGGTCTACAACCCGCCGTATATTCTCGACCGCGGATTCGGCCTGCTCATCGGCATTGGTGTCTCCGCCGTCGCCTTTTCCCTCGTGGTTTCGCGGGAAGGCGCCTGGATGGCGAGCCGCTCCGCGACGCGGATTCGCTCGATCGTGGAGCGCGCGGCGCGCGATCCTGTCGATACGAACGACGCCATACAGGTCGGAATCGCAATGCGCGACCTGATCGTGCATATCTCGACGTTGCCGCACGTCACGCCGGATCAACTGCAGCGCGCCACGAGTTGGGCCTTCGACCAGCTATGGATCGTCAACACGTTGATGAAGGTGCGCAATCTCGAGTTCACACAGCCGGATCTGCTTCCACCGGCGTGGGGCGAAGCGCAGGCTGAATGGCTCAGCGCGATGGAACGACTGGCGCAGCGCGCCGATTCCGCATCGGTCGAAACGGCGCTCGCGGCAATCAGGCGGGCATTGACGGCGCTGGCCGGCCCCCCTGGCGATCCGGCATCGGACGAATGCCGCGCGATACTGAAGATGCGCGCGCGGCTCTATTCGACCTGGGCGGCGCTGACCGACCAGTTGCCGCGCCTGACGGCAGTCACGGCGGCCGAGTCATGAGCGCCTGCGCGGGTTCCGGTGCTGGAGCGTTCGCGCTGCGGGTCGTGTCGTCGATGGCGCTCGCGGTGCTCGCGGGCTGCATCGACGGCGCGGGAATCAAGCCTGAGGCTTCTTATATCGATCCCGGCGGTGTGGACGCGGGCAGCGCAATGCGCACCGCAGTCATCGATGCGAAGTGGCCCACGAGCGACTGGTGGCTCGCCTGGCGAGACCCGCAGCTCGACATGTTGATGCAGCAGGCCGATAAGGGCAGCCCAACGCTCGCGATCGTGAGATCGCGCGTCACCGCCGCGATCTGGGAGGCGCGCGCAGCGCATGCGGACGAACTGCCCGACATCGAGGGCGATGGCCACTTCGCCCGCACGCGCTTCCCGCGCTACGCAACCCCTTCGCCGCCCGGCGGCACCACGGTCTGGAACAATGCCGCCGCGGTCACGCTTTCGTGGGACCTCGACTTCTGGGGCAAGAATCGCGCAATCGAGCAGGGCGCACTCAATCACGTGCAGGCTTCGGTGGCGGACGCACAGTTCGCCAAAGTCGAACTCGAAACGGCCGTTGCGCGCACCTATACGCGTTTCGCGCTTCAGGAAGCGCTGCTCGCGGTTTACCGGTCGATCAACGAGGAACAGGTGCGCAACCTGGATATCGCGGTCAAGCGCCGCGCGGCGGGCATCAGTGGCGAGATCGATGCGAGTCAGGCGAAAGCACAATATGAAGCAGGCCGAACCGATATCGCACGCACGCTGAACGAGATCGCGCTTGCCCGCTTACAGATTGCATATCTAGTCGGCGAGGGGCCCGGTTTCGGTGATCATCTCAAGGCGCCGACGCTGCCGGGCAACGTTGCCACGGCGCTGCCTTCGGCATTGCCCGCGGAACTCGTCGGCCATCGCGCCGACGTCGTCGCGCAACGATGGCGGGCCGCGGAAGCGGCAAAGAAGATCGACGCCGCGGACGCGGACTTTTACCCCAACATCGATCTCGTCGCCAGCGCCTCGCTCGCGTCATTGGCGCCGTTCGGCGGATTCTTCAACTTCATCAATAGCGACGCAGTCGGGCATAGCATCGGCATTGCCGGGTCATTGCCGATCTTCGATGCGGGCCGCCGGCGCGCCAACTTCGGCGTGGCTAATGCCGAATACGACGACGCGGTGCTCAAGTACAACGACACGGTGTTGTCCGCCATGCAGAGCGTCGCTCAGGACGTGACGTCGCTGCAGTCGCTCGGCGTTCAGCAGCAATCAGCCGAAGCGGCGTGGCAATCGTCGCGACGCGCCTACGATCTCGCGGTAAGCGGCTATCGAGGCGGGATCACCGAGTACCTCGATGTGCTGGTGGCGCAAAAGATCATGCTCGAACAAGAGCGCGATCTCACCCTGATCCATGCGCAACGCGTCGACGCATGGGTGCTGCTGATGAAAGACCTGGGCGGAGGCGCGCAGATCCACGCAATGCCGGTTGGCGCAAAGGAAGGGGAAAGCGATGCCCGTGGAAATTGACCTGTACGGCTTTTTTGCGCCCACGCTGCTACTCGTGTTTCTAGGGAGCGTCGTCGTATTCGTGGCGCTGGACATGTTGTTGGCGAAGGTCGGTGCCTATCAGTTCGCGTGGCATCCGGGCCTGTTCCGGGTTGCGGTCTTCGTGGCTCTGTTTTGCGGCGCGGCTCTGATCGTCCAGAGAGCGTGAATACCGATGCCCACGGGGCCGCCGCATGAAAACGAGGCGATAGATGAACAAGCCGTATTTCATACGCTTTGCGACAACGCTGATTGTGGTCGTGATTGCGCTCGTGCTCATGCATGCGATCTGGGATCGTTATATGTATTCGCCGTGGACGCGCGACGGACGCGTGCGGGCAAACGTCATCAATCTTTCGACCGACGTTTCGGGAATCGTGAAGGAAGTTCGGGTCAAGGACAACGAATGGGTTCACAAGGGCGAAGTGCTGTACGTGCTCGATCCGAACCGCTTCGTCTATGCGTTGCAGCAGGCCGATGCGGATGTCGCGCGCGCGCAGGCGCAGTTGCTTCAGTCCGAGTCGCTTTCGAATGCGAGCCAGTACGAACTGAAGATGCGCAAGGATCAGGCAGCGAGGCGCGAGAAGCTCTCGGCCGATGTCGTGTCTGAGGAACTGCGATCGGACTACGCCTGGCAGTCGCAGCAATCCCAATCCACGCTCGATGCGGCGCGGGCCGCTCACGCGGCCGCCGAGGCGAGCCTCAAAGCCGCGCTCGTACACCGCGAGACTGCACGGCTCGACCTCGAAAGGAGCAGTGTGCGCGCGCCGACGGATGGCTACATCACGAACCTGAACCTCTTTCCGGGGGACTTCGCGACGGCAGGCGTCGCGCGTATGGCCATGATCGATTCGCACTCGTTCTGGGTGTACGGCTACTTCGAGGAAACTAAGATACAGGGCGTTCAGATCGGCGAGCACGCCATTGTCCGGCTGCTGGGCGCGAAGGTGGACATCGACGGGCATGTCGATAGCATCGCGAGCGGCATCGTGGATCGCGACAATCCCACGGGGCAGAGTGAACTGCTGGCGAACGTCGACCCGGTGTTTACCTGGATACGCCTTGCGCAGAGAGTGCCCGTGCGGATTCATCTGGATAACGTTCCGCGCAACGTCCATCTCGCGATGGGCATGACGTGCACGATTACGCTCAGCGCGGCAAAACAGTCTGGATGACGCGAGCGTGGCGACGCTTGGCGCGTCGTCCTCGTGGGGAGCGGAAAAATCGCGTGTTTTCAAAAAAGACGCTCATACAGTCGGTGGCTATTCTGGATTCGGCCGCCTTGAGAAAAGGAGAGCGCGTCATGTTGCAGGAGAGCTACCCGTACTACCTTGCGAACGAGGCAGTCGCCGCCAATACCGACCTGGAGGTGACGGACAAGTTCAGCGGCGAAGTCGCCACGCGCGTCGCGCTGGCCGACGCGAAAACGATCGACAAGGCCATAGGCTTCGCCGAAGCGGCCATGCCCGAGATGCGCAAGTTTGCCCCGTATAAACGTCAAGCCGTGCTCGAGCACTGCGTGGCGCGTTTTCGCGAGCGTGCCGAAGAAATGGCGGTCGCCCTGTGTATCGAGGCGGGCAAGCCGATCAAGGATTCGCGTGGTGAGGTGAGCCGCCTGATCGACACGTTCAAGGTCGCGGCAGAGGAGTCGGTGCGAATCGGTGGCGAAATCATCAATCTCGAGATTTCGCAGCGTGCCAGGGGATACCAGGGTTACGTGAAGCGGGTTCCCATCGGACCATGCTCGTTTGTCTCGCCGTTCAACTTTCCGCTGAACCTCGCCGCACACAAGGTGGCGCCGGCGTTGGCCTGCGGCGTTCCGTTCGTGTTGAAGCCCGCGAGCCGCACGCCCATCGGCGCCCTCATTATCGGTGAGGTCATGGCGGAAACCGATCTGCCCAGGGGCGCGTTTTCGATTCTTCCCGCCCATCGCGACGGTGCGGATCTTTTCACGACGGACGAGCGTTTCAAGCTGCTTTCGTTCACGGGCTCGCCTGGAGTGGGCTGGGAGTTGAAGGCGAAAGCGGGCAAGAAGAAGGTCGTGCTGGAACTCGGCGGCAATGCGGCAGTGATCGTCGATAGCGATCAGCGCGAAAAGCTCGACTATGTCGTCGAGCGGCTCGCGTTTGGCGCGTTTTATCAGTCGGGTCAGAGCTGCATTCATGTGCAGCGGATTCTCGTGCACGCTTCGATTTATGACGAATTGCGCGAGAAGTTGATTGCAAAAACGAAATCGCTCAAGGCGGGAGACCCGAAGGACGAGGCCACCTTTGTCGGCCCGATGATATCGGTGTCCGAGTCGCGTCGGCTCGCGGGCTGGATGGAAAGCGCGGTGGCGGCTGGCGCGTCGATCATCGCGGGCGGGAAGGTGGAAGGCGCGATGTTCGAGGCGACACTCGTCGAGAATGTCGGGCGCGAAACCGATCTCTATCGGAAGGAGGCGTTCGGGCCCGTCGCCATTCTCGAGAAATTCGACGATTTCGAAAAAGCGCTCGTCACGGTCAACGATAGCGATTTCGGCCTGCAGGCAGGCGTGTTTACCGATTCGCTTTCGCACGCGCACCGCGCGTGGGATGAACTGGACGTGGGCGGTGTGGTCATCAACGACATTTCGTCCTTCCGCGTCGACAACATGCCGTATGGCGGCGTGAAAGATTCAGGCATCGGGCGTGAAGGCGTGCGATACGCGATCGAGGACATGACGGAGCTGCGTTTGATGGTCGTGAAGCAGAGTTGAGTACCGCGCATGGATTTCGCCGGAGACGCACTGATCAGGAGTTTCGATGGTAACGCTTGAAGTCAACGGTCAGCAGCGTACGGTGGACGCGCCGCCCGACATGCCTGTGCTGTGGGTGTTGCGTGACCTCGTCGGGCTCACGGGCACCAAGTTTGGCTGCGGAATCGCGCAGTGCGGCGCCTGCACCATCCATGTCGACGGCGTCGCGGTCCGCTCGTGCGTCTATCCGGTCGGGGCCGTGGGCGAGCGCAAGATCACGACCATCGAGGCAGTCGGCGATACGGCCGCGGGAAAACGCATTCAGGCCGCGTGGCGCAAGCTCGACGTGGTCCAGTGCGGCTATTGCCAGTCGGGACAAGTGATGCAGGCGGCGTCGCTGCTTGCGCAGAACGGCAACCCGAGCGACGCCGATATCGATGCTGCGATGGCGGGCAATATCTGCCGTTGCGGCACCTATAACCGCATTCGCGCGGCCATCAAACAGGCGGTCAAGGAGGCGTGACGTGTCGCAGGGACTCGTTGATGCGCAAAATGGCGAACCGCGGGACGAAGCGCTAGCAGGCCTCACACGCAGGGCTTTTCTGAAGTTCAGCGCGAGCGTGGCGGTGCTGGGCAGCGGCGGGTTGATACTCGGGTTCAGCTTGCCCGCGCGCAGCGAGGGCGACGTAGGCAAGACGGTGATTGGCGGCGACGGCGTCGAGACTGCGCAGAGCGCGGTGTTTGCGCCGAATGCGTTCGTGCAGATCGACACGTCGGGCAAGGTGACGCTCATTATCCCGAAGGTCGAAATGGGACAGGGCGTGTACACCTCGATCCCGATGCTGATCGCAGAAGAGCTGGAAGTCCCGCTCGACAGCATCACGCTCGACCACGCGCCGCCCAATGAGAAGCTGTTCTTCGATCCGTTGCTGGGCGGTCAGTTGACGGGCGGATCGACGTCGATCCGCTACGCGTGGGAGCCAATGCGGCGCGCCGGCGCCACGGCGCGGACGCTGCTCGTCAACGCCGCCGCGCAGCGGTGGCAGGTCGACCCCGCGACGTGCCACGCGCAGAACGGCCAGGTGATTCACGCCGCCACGAATCGCACGCTCGCCTACGGCCAACTCACGGAAGCCGCCGGCAAGCTGCCGGTTCCGGGCGAGGTCACGCTAAAGGACCCGAAAGACTTCAAGCTCATCGGCACGATGGCGCGACGGCTCGACTCGCCCGAAAAGGTGGACGGCAGTGCGATGTTCGGGCTGGATGTGCGGCTGCCCGGCATGGTGTACGCGGTGATCGTCAACTGCCCCGTGTTCGGCGGAAAACTCGCCGCAGTGGACGATAGCGCGGCGAGGAAGATCCCGGGCGTGCGCCAGATCGTCAAGATCGACAATGCCGTGGCCGTGGTCGGCGACCATACCTGGGCGGCGAAGCGCGGCGCGGCGGCGTTGAAGATCAGCTGGGACGCAGGGGCGGGCGCGTCGGTGTCCATCAAGACGATCGTCGACGACCTCGAGCGGGCTTCACAGCGCGAAGGTGCCGTCGCGCGAAAGGAAGGGGACGTGGACCGCGCATTCGCAGGTGCAAAGACGCGTGTGGATGCGGTCTATCGGCAGCCGTTCCTTGCGCACGCAACGATGGAACCGATGAATTGCACGGTGCATGTGCAGCAGGATAGCTGCGATATCTGGGTCGGCACGCAGGTCCCCACACGCGCGCGTGACGCAGGCGCAAAAATTACCGGTCTCCCGGCGGATAAGGTCGTGGTGCACAACTTCCTGCTCGGCGGCGGATTCGGGCGGCGGCTCGAGGTGGATGGCGTCACACAGGCGGTGAAAGTCGCGAAGCAGGTGGACGCGCCCGTCAAGGTGACTTGGACGCGCGAGGAGGACATCCAGCACGACATGTACCGGCCTTACTACTACGACCGCATTTCGGCGGGTCTCGACGAGCACGGCAAACCGGTTGCATGGCAGCATCGCATTGCCGGATCGTCGATCCTTTCGCGGTTCGCGCCTTCGACGATCAAGAACGGCGTCGATCCCGATGCGGTGGAAGTTGCGGCGGCGCTTCCCTACGATTTGCCGAATCAGCTTGTCGACTACGTGCGGCAAGAGCCGGACGCGGTCCCGACTGCGTTCTGGCGAGGTGTCGGCCCGACGCGCGGTACGTTTGTCGTCGAAAGCTTTATCGATGAGCTTGCGGTACAGACTAAGACCGATCCCGTGCAGTATCGCCGCGATCTGCTCGGCAAGTCGCCGCGCGCGCTGAACGTGCTTGATATCGCCACCCGGCTTTCGGGCTGGGGAAACGCATTGCCGAAGGGCCAGGGGCGCGGCGTTTCCGTCATGCACGCCTTCGGCAGCTATCTTTCGATGGTCGCTGAAGTCACGGTCGAGCAGGGCGAAGTGCGCGTAAACCGCGTGGTGTGTGCCGTGGATTGCGGGATGTTCGTCAATCCGAACACGGTGGAAGCGCAGATTCAGGGCGGCGTGATCTTCGCCATCACGGGCGCACTGTACAGCGAGGTGAGGATCGAACGGGGCCGCGTGCTGCAGGGCAACTTTACGGACTACCGGATATTGCGCATTCACGAAGCGCCCGAAATTCTCGTGCATATCGTCAAGAGCGCCGAAGCGCCTGGTGGAATCGGAGAGCCCGGCACGTCGGCGGCAATGCCCGCTATCGCAAATGCAATTTATGCGGCAACCGGCAAGCGCTTGCGTGATCTGCCGGTGGGTAAGCAGTTGCAGTCCGTATAGACGGAGGCCAACGATGAGAACGGCGTTGAAGGCACTCGTCCGCAGTTGCGAAGTTGCCTTGATGATGGTTTCGACCCTGGCTTGCGCGGATGACGCCGCGCTGATACAGCGTGGCGAATATCTCGCGAAGGTGGGCGATTGCGTAGCTTGCCACTTGACGCAAAATGGCAAACCGTTCGTGGGGGGACTGAAAATGATGACGCCAATGGGCGCCATCTATTCGACGAACATCACGCCCGATGCCGATACCGGCATTGGCCGCTACACCGAAGCGGACTTCGCACGCGCCTTGCGTGAAGGCGTGGCCAGAGACGGCCACAATCTGTATCCGGCCATGCCTTACCCATCGTATACGAAGGTCAGCGATAGCGACGTGCACGCGCTTTATACCTACTTCATGAAAGGCGTTGCACCTGTGAAGCAGGCGAATCGCGAGTCCGATATCAAATGGCCGCTGAACATGAGATGGCCGCTCATGTTCTGGAATATGGTGTTTCTGCACAAGGGCGCGTATGAAGACAAGGCGGGCAAAGACGTCGCCTGGAACCGCGGGGCCTATCTAGTGCAAGGGCTCGGTCACTGCGGGTCGTGCCATACACCGCGCGGTATCGGGTTTCAGGAGAAAGCGCTCGACGAGAGCGACGGCGTCTATTTGACGGGCGCGCCCGTGGATAACTGGTTCGCTTCGAATCTCACGGGAGACCACAATGCGGGGTTGGGTCGCTGGTCGGAGGCGGATATCGCGCAGTTCCTGAAAACAGGGGCGAATCTGCACGCGGCTGCATTCGGTTCGATGACGAGTGTGATCAACCATAGCAGTCAGGCGATGTCCGATGCCGACCTCGCGGCGATTTCGCGCTATCTGAAATCGCTGCCCGCAGCAGGCGGATCGGGCGGTCCTGACTATGCGTACGACGCCAAAGCGACGAAGGTGGCGCTCGGGCGCCCGGCAAACGACGCCGGTGCGCGCCTCTATACGGCTTTCTGCATGCATTGTCACGGCCCGGACGGAAGAGGGTTCCCACCGCTGCTGGCGCCGCTTGCCGGCAACCCGAACGTACTGGCAGAACAGCCGCTCTCTTTGATCAACGTGACCTTGAATGGCACGGAAGACATCATCATCGGCGGTGTACCGGCGCCATACCCGATGCCCAAATTCGCGGACGTGCTCGACGACGAGCAGATCGCCAATGTTCTGACGTTTATACGCAGCGGCTGGAATAACGGGGCGCCGCCAGTTTCCGCGCGTGAAGTGGAAAAGCTCCGTCAGCAAACAGTGAAAGGTTCGGCGCAATAGCAGGCAATAGGTAACACGGCAACACGGCCACCATTCCTCCAGGCGGCCGCGCTATTTCCGGAATCCCGAACCGGAACGCGCGTAAAGCACGGCATCAGGTTGTCGTGTATAACGTCGATACCTCTAGACCTGCCCTTCTTGTGACACGCGCCCGCAGGCGTCTGTCTCCTCGATGTCCTCACGCTTGGCGCCCCAATTGTTCGCGGTCAATGCTGGTTGCAGCTAGCCGTTTGGTAGTCGCCAAACATGCTATTGGCATAGACTGAAGCAGGGCATCGAGTTATTACGGCAAGGCGCGGTTATTTGAATTGCCGATGCATCTCGCCAGCTTCCTGGGAGTATCAGTCGATGCGATTGGCCCCTTGGCCCGACGCTAAGTCTGTCGAATCGCTTCAAGCCGCGTGGAATGATGGCGCCTTTGTCGTCTGCCGCGGCAAACGGCGAATGGATGATGACACGCGCGAATCCGTGCTGATCGTGTGCCCGGCGCGCAATCTGCCGAATCGTGAGGCGGTGGGCCGCCTCGCGCACGAATACGCGCTCGCCGACAAGCTCGACTGCTCCGCCGCGGCGCGTCCGCTGCAACTGCTGGACGAGCAGGGGCAGACAATGCTGGTGCTCGAAGACGCCGGCGACGAGCCTCTCGAAACGCTTTCCGTTCCCGTGACGCCAGTCGAATTTCTGCGCCTTGCCGTGACCATCGCGAACGCATTGGGCAAAGTGCATGCAAGGGGGATCGTCCACCGCGACATCAATCCGCGACATATTTTGTTGAACAAAGGGAACGGCGCGGTGCGTTTCACGGGCTTTGGCATCGCTTCGGTGATTCAGCGCGAACGCCAGTTGCCGGTGCCTCCGGAATTCATCGCGGGAACGCTCGCTTTCATGGCGCCCGAGCAGACCGGGCGGATGAACCGATCGATCGATTCGCGCAGCGATCTCTATGCGCTGGGCGTGGTCTTCTACTGGTTGCTGACAGGGCAGTTGCCGTTTAGCGCAACCGATCCGATGGAACTCGTGCATTGCCATATCGCACGACAACCTCCTTCGCCGGCCGATCTCGTGGCGTCGCTCGCGCAGCCGATTTCGGCAATCGTCATGAAGCTGCTGGGCAAGACGGCCGAAGATCGATATCAAACGGCGGCCGGCATTGTCCACGATCTGCGGCGCTGCCTCGCTCACTGGGAGACACACGGGCATATTGCGAGCTTCGCGCTTGCGCAATTCGACATGCCCGATCAATTGCTGATGCCGGAAACGCTCTATGGCCGCACTGCGGAAGTTGCCGCGCTTCTTGCCGCCTTCGAGCGTGTGTCGAAGGAAGGACGCAGCGAACTCGTGCTCGTTGCCGGTTACTCGGGCGTCGGAAAATCAGCGGTCGTCAACGAATTGCACAAGGCCCTCGTGCCCAGCAGAGGGCTTTTTCTCGCCGGGAAGTTCGACCAGTTTGCGCGTGATATTCCCTACGCGTCGCTCGCCATGGCGTTTCGCTCCGGCGTTCGATTGCTGTTGGGCGAGAGTGAAGACGAGCTCGCGGTGTGGCGCGACGAATTTCGGCGCGCATTGGGCCCCAACGGTCAACTCATCGTCGATCTGGTGCCCGAACTGGCCATGATCATCGGCGAGCAGTTGCCCGTGCCGCTTCTGGCTGCGCAGGACGCGCGAAGGCGCTTCCATCTCGTCTTTCGCCGTTTCATTTCCGTATTCGCTCGCCCCGAGCACCCACTCACGATTTTTATCGACGATCTGCAATGGCTCGACATTGCGACGCTCGATTTCCTCGAAGACCTGGTCGTTCAGGGCGACACAGAGCATCTGCTGGTCGTGGGCGCATACCGGAACAACGAGGTGGGTGCGGAGCATCCGCTCGCACAGAAAATGGAGGCCATCCGCGCGTCCGGCGCGCCTGTCCAAGACATCGTGCTCGCGCCGCTCGCGAATCTGCATCTCGAACAACTCGTGTGTGATGCGTTGCATTGCCCCACCACACGCGCCGTGCCGCTGGCCCGTCTGCTGCACAAGAAGACCGGCGGCAATCCTTTTTTCACGCTGCAGTTCCTCTCGGCGCTTGCCGACGAGGGCTTGCTGACGTTCGATCACGTCGCCAGCCGATGGTCATGGGATCTCCAGCAAATTCACGCCAAGGGCTACACGGAGAACGTCGTCGCGCTGATGCTGGACAAGCTGGGGCGGCTGCCCGAGCGCACGCAGATCGTCCTGAAGCAGTTTGCCTGTATCGGCAATGCGGCCAACGTCGCGCTGCTCGAGACGATCTGCGAGTTGCCGGATGAGGCAATACGCGAAGCGCTTGCGCCTGCGGTGCAGGCCGGACTGGTACTTTGCGCCGGCGGGGCTTATCGCTTTCTTCACGACAGGGTGCAGGAAGCCGCATACACGCTCGTTGACGAATCGGCGCGAACGTCGATGCATTTGCGCATAGGCAGGCGGCTGCTCGACAATACGCCGCCAGCGAATCGTGAAGACGCAGTGTTTGACATCGTCAGCCAGTTCAATCGCGCCACGCGGCAACTCGAGGAGCGCGCGGAACGCGAACAGGTGGCGCAACTCAATCTCATGGCGGCGCAACGCGCAAAAGCCGCGACCGCATTTGATTCCGCGCTCGCCTATCTTTGTGCCGGCCGTTCGCTGTTGACGGACACCGACTGGCTCGCCAACTACGATCTGCTTTTCTCGATTGAATATCTGTTCGCCGAGTGCGAACTGCTGAGCACGAAAACGTATTCGGCGCAAACGCGGCTCTTGGAACTGGTGCGACGCGCGAGAACACGGCATCACGCTGCGATGGTGACGCGATTGCGCATCACACTCCATACGACACTCGACCAGAGCGAGCGCAGCGTTGAGATCTGCCTGCAATACCTGCGGGAGGGCGGAACGGACTGGTCGCCCCATCCCGACGAATGGGCGGTGCGGCACGAATTCGAACGTATCGCCGCGTTGCTTGGCGAGCGGGAGATCGAAGACTTGATCGATTTGCCCTTGCTCGCCGATTCCGAAGTGCAGGATACGCTCGACGTGTTGACGGAAATCGTGACACCGGCATTCTTCACCGATCAGCATCTCTGCGCGTTGGTACTGTGCCGGATGGTCAACCTGAGCCTCGAATACGGCAATAGCGACGCATCCTGCTATGCCTATGTGTGGCTCGCAACGTATGCCGGTCCGGTTTTCGATCAATACGAGGCCGGCTATCGCTTTGGGCGGCTCGGCCTCGATCTGGTCGAGAAAAAGCGCCTCACGAAGTACAGAGCCCGAACCTACACCTCTTTCGGCAATATCGTGGTGCCATGGGCGCGTCATGTCCTCGAAGGCCGCGAGCCGATACGGCGGGCGCTCGAGATGGCGAACGAAAGCGGAGACCTGACCTATACGCTGTATATCCTTTGCGATCTGACGCAGAATCTCGTCTCGGTCGGCGACAATCTCGAAGATGTGCAGGCCGAAGTAGACAGGGCAGTGGCGATATCCGAACGCGCCCGGTTTCAGCTCGTCACCGACATGCTCGTCACGTATCGGGGTCTCGTGAGGACCCTGCGCGGGGAGACGGAACGTCTTGGCTCGTTCGATGACGCGCAATTCGACGAGGCGGCATTCGAAAGCCACCTGCACAGTTCCCCGAGCCTGGCGCTCCCCGCGTTCGACTACTGGACGCGCAAATTGCAGGCGAGATATATCGTCGACGAATTTGCTGAGGCGCTCGATGCGAAACGACACGCCGAAAAGGTGTTGTGGGTCGCGACCTCGCAGTTCGAAACGGCGGAGTTTCACTTCTACGGCGCGCTCAGTCATGCGGCCTGCTGGAACGAAGCGGACATGCCGGACCGGCAGGCACATGTCGATGCGATCCGTGTTCATTTGGCACATCTGGAGAAATGGGCCTCGCATTGCCCGCAAAATTTCGTGAGCCGCGCGGCGCTCGCGGGTGCAGAAATGGCGCGTATTCGTGGAGACATAGCGCAGGCGGAACAGCGATACGATCTCGCGATCCGCTCTGCGCGCGAGAACGGCTTCATCCATAACGAGGCGGTGGCGTGTCAGGCAGCCGCGCGTTTCTACGCCGCGCGCGGACTGGCCGAAATTGGCGACATGTACATGGGGAACGCACGGCAGGCGTTCGCGCGATGGGGCGCGAAACGCAAGGTTCGGCAACTCGACGCTTTGCATCCGCGCATCGAGCAACCCAGCCAGCCTTACTCGGTGGTCAGCAGCATGGAAGCGTCTGTCGAGCATCTCGATCTCGCCACGGTCATCAGGGTCTCGAAAGCGATTTCGAGCGAGATCGTGCTCGACGACCTGATTCAAACGGTGATGCGCACGGCCGTCGAACATGCGGGCGCGGACCGCGGTCTGTTGATCGTCGTAAGCGACGCCGCCTTTCACATCGAGGCCGAAGCAACCACAGGCGGCGGGGTGATCGCGGTCAGTCTGGAGAAGTCGGCCGTGGAGAGCGGGCGCTTGCCTGTATCGATATTTCAGTATGTGATCAGGACGCGCGAGAACGTCATCATTCACGACGCGAGCGCCCGGCACGACTTTTCATCGGATCGGTATTTTCTGGAGCGCCATACGCACTCGGTGGCCTGCATGCCTTTGCTGCACCAGGGCAAACCGATTGCCTTGCTCTACCTCGAAAACAATCTCGCCTCCAGCGTGTTCACCGCGAGCCGGGTGGCTGTGCTGAAACTGCTGGCTTCCCAAGCTGCGATTTCGTTCGAGAATTCCCGCCTGTATCGCGATCTCGCGGAGCGCGAGGCGAAAATTCGCCGTCTCGTCGATGCGAATATCGTGGGCGTCTTTATCTGGGATTTCGTGGGCCCGATTTACGAAGCCAACGAGGCGTTTCTGCGCATGATCGGTTACAGCAAGGACGACCTTGCAGCGGGGCTCGTCGACTGCACGCGGATTACGCCCGACGAGTGGCATGAGCAGGATCTGGCGGCCATTGCCGAATTGAGAAAGAAGGGTGTGCTGCCGCCGATCGAGAAGGAGTATATCCGCGCCGACGGCAGCCGCGTCGCGGTGCTGCTGGGTGCCGCGATGTTCAGCAGTTCACCGGAGCAGGTGGTGGCGTTCGTCGTCGATCTCACGGAGCGCAAACGTGCCGAGGCGGACGCGAGGAGCCATGAGCAACGCTCGCACGAAATCGAAATGGAGCTGACCCACGCGAACCGCGTTGCCTCGCTGGGGCATCTCACCGCTTCGATCAGTCATGAGATCACGCAGCCTATCGCGTCGGCGGTGTTCAATGCGCAAGCCGCCACGCACTGGCTGGACGCAAGCCCGCCCAATCTGGGCGAGGTGCGTGCGGCTATCGCGCGCGTCGTGAAGAACGGTACGCGCGCCAATGACGTGATTCGACGAATCAGGGCGCTTGTCAAAAAGCAGTTGGCGAAGCAGGAGCTATTTCTGGTCAACGACGCGATTCGCGAGGTCATCGTGCTAACGCGCGGCGAAGCGTCGAAACACCATGTTACGTTGCACGAACAGCTGGAGGCGGATGTGCCGACGGTGGAGGGTGACCGCGTCCAGTTTCAACAGGTCGTCATGAACCTGATCATCAACGCGGTCGAGGCGATGAGCGATTGCGCCGACGGCGTGCGGCAACTGACGATCGCCACGCGCGCCGGCGACGCCAAGACCGTACGGATAACGGTCAGCGATACAGGACCGGGCATCGGCGAAACTGACGCCGAACGGCTGTTCGAACCGTTCTTCACCACGAAGGCTTCCGGCATGGGGATGGGCCTGTCGATCTGCCGATCCATCGTCGAGGCGCACGGGGGCACGTTGCAGGTTCATGCGAACGTGCCGACGGGCGCCGTATTCGAGTTCGAGTTGCCGGGCGCCGATTACGGAGCACCGTGAGGGCTCGGGTATGCCTGTGAACTAGTTGCGGCTGGAGGTCTTGCCGGCAACCAGGCCGTTATCGACTGGCATGTCCGAAACGGTATCGCCCCACGGCGCCATCGCTTCAAAGACACCGTCGCGCCGGATCAGCGCGTGCAAAAGCGCGGCAGCGATATGAGCGACGATGAGAAAGAAAAATAGCAGCGCGAGAATTTTGTGCGAGTTCCAGAACAGCGTGTGCAAAGCGTCGCTGTGCGGCGCGATGGCAGGCAAGCGCACGCCGGCAACCACCACCGGATAGTCGCCGGCCGAGAGCATGCTCCAGCCAAGCAGCGGCAACGCGATCATCAAGACATAGAAGGCAAGATGCGAAAGATGCGCGGCAAGCTTCATGACAGGCGGCATCGCGGCGGGCAACGGCGGCGCGCCTTTTACAAGTCTTACCGCGAGACGAATCAAGGCGAGCACGAGAATCAGAATGCCGAGCGGCTTGTGTATGGAAAGCAGCGTGAGATGATCGGGGCGCATGGTGGACACCATACCCACGCCGATGAACAACATCGCGAGAATCGCAAGCGCCATGAGCCAGTGAAGAAGACGCTGTAGCGCCGAGAAGCGTTGGCCGGTCGGGTTCATTGTGCTACTCCTGCCGCAGCGGTACGGGGATAATCGCCGGCTTCCGCGGTTCTTCTGTTGAACGACACGGAATAGGCGGCTGAACGCGCCGCAGGGAACGGATCGTCTGAAACATGCATGCCAGGCGGAAGCACCGTAGGGTCGAAGTTGAGGTCGCGGCACGGGCCATCGGCTTCCGGCTCGATCGCTTGCACGACCAGGGTGCCCGCTGAAATCTTGCGGCGATCGTCGGGCCATGCCTTGCTCGGATCGGCGCTCGGGTCGCCGGGACTGGCGACGGTGACGATCATCGTCCATCGTTGCGGCGCATCGGCTACGCGCTGGACGATATCCGCATCGAGAAAATTGGGCCCGCGCTGTTTCAACTGTTCGGCAGAGAGCAGTTCAGGCTTCGCAGAAGGCACGAAGGACCAGCGCACCGTGCTGTCCTGCCCGGCCGTGTTGGTAAAGACAAAGCTGTCGAGGCTGTTGAACTGCTCCTCGGCAAACGAGGACGTCATCGGCGTCTTCGTGAGCCACGCGCCGAAAGCGGGGAACTCCGGGTGAGCTGCAATGAACTGCTTCATCGCGTCGGGGTCGTCCTTCTTTCCCAACGCCTGCAGCAACGCATAGAACGCCTCGGGCGTCGACACTGCAAAGAATGGCGCATCGATCATGGCAGAGCGCCACTCGCTGCCGTCAGGGGTGACGACGCGCAGGCCGAGTCCGCGCACCCGAACCGCCGCATCGGCCGCCTTGGGATCGGGGGAACCGAGATTGAAACGCCCGGTCACGGGATAGGTGCCGGCAACGAACATTGGCGCCTTCGAAACGGACGCCGCCGCGCCGCTGGATTCGAATACACCCGTGAAGCAAATTCCCTTGGCGTGATTTCGCCGGAATCCGGGCGCAGCTCCACCGGGCGGCGCGAGCGCGTCGATGAGTTTGGCGGGCGTCAGCCGGCTGGGAGAAAGCCAGCCTGCCGTGAAGCAAAACGCGATGACGATCACCACAACGGCAAGCACGATGATGACGACCGAACGTGTCTGTGAGCGCGCGGTATTCGGCTTGGTATCCATCTGGCCCTCCCGATCGACAAACCGCTGGATGGTGATTGCTGCTCGCAGATTATGCGCTTTCTCGAAACGTCGCCGCTCCCAGTGTGCCCGCGCAAAGCGTGCGGAAAGGAAAATCGGCAAATTTCCGTTCATCCCCGAAATCCATCGTATGTTTTTGAAAGAACCTCGATGGTATGCGGCGTAGCATCAACGCGGATTCATTTCGATTTCGTTTCGCCAAACAACGGAGGTGCCGTGATGAAGATTCAACAGGTAGTGACCGGATGTTTCGCACTGCTGTTTTCGTCGATGGTTTTTGCGCAGAACGCGGTCGAGTCGTCGGGTATGGTGGGAGCCGAGGCGAATGGCGATGCTGTGCAGAAGGCATCAAGCAAGTCATCCGCGCGCGAGGCGAATCGTCAGTTCGCACGCACCGTTCAGCGCGCGATCTATAAGGACCGCGCCCTTGGCGAAGCAGACATCATCGTTTTTGCCAATGCGGGAACGGGCAAGGTGGTTCTCGTCGGGCTGATCAACGATCCGACCCAGGAGCGCACCGCGATCGATGTAGCGCGTCAGGTTGCGGGGGTCACGGGAGTCACGAGCAAGCTCAGTTTGCACGAGGAAGGTAATTGACGAGCGTATGCGCTGTTGCGCTCGATCGGCATCGAATCGGGTTCGAATCGCCCTCGGCTCCGTCAAGCGGCCTCGGGCTTTTCGAACCAGTTTATTTTGCTGGGCCTATTTGTTCATGCTGTCCAACTTCTTCAGCAAGGCATGTGCGCCTGGTCCCGAGGATGCCGGATTCTGCCCCGTGATGAGCAATCCGGCTTCGAGAACGTACGGTTGCCAGTCTGCGACGCTCGAATAGTTGCCGCCTTTTGCCTTGAGTTCGTCTTCCACGAGAAATGGCACGACGTGTGTCAAGCCAACCGCGGCTTCCTCGGAATTGGAAAAACCTGTCACCGGCTTGCCTTTGACCATCGGTTCACCGTCCGCCCCCTTGACGTGACGCAGGACGCCGGGCGCATGGCAGACGAGCGCGACGGGTTTGCCTGCGCCTATCGTTCGCTCGATGAGCGAGATCGAATCCGCGTCTTCGGCGAGATCCCACATCGGACCGTGGCCACCCGGGTAGAAAACGGCGTCGAACGCGTCGTCGTGGGCAATATCTTTCAGTATCGCGGTGCTTGCGAGCGCCGCTTTCGCACTGGCGTCGGCCTCGAAGCGGCGAGTCATGTCGGTCTGGTTGGCGGGTTCGTTGCTCTTGGGATCGAGCGGCGCCGCGCCGCCCTTGGGCGACGCCAGCGTCAGCTCCACGTTCGCGTCCTTGAACACGTAGTACGGTGCGGCCAACTCCTCCAGCCAGAAGCCCGTCTTGCGGCCCGTATTGCCGAGTTGATCGTGCGACGTCAGGACTACCAGAATCTTCATGACTTTCTCCTTGCCCGGTGACGGGCGCTAGGGGGGACATCGAGGAGGTTTCATTGTGACTTGGGTTTGCCTGTCGTTGCTTCCGTAAATCGAGGCGTTATTTCGCTTTTGCACTGAAGACGTCAAACCGTGGCGAGTGCGCTGGCGATCGGATCCCTGCCGCCCGCGAAGCCGATGACCTTGCGCGACAGGGCCGCCTTGAGCGCTTCGACGACGACCTCGGCAACGTCTTCGCGCGCCACCGGTGGGTGCGGCGATCCCACGTTCGAGACGATCTGGATCGTGCCGACGCCGGGCTCCACGCTCAACTGGCCGGGCCGCAATACGACGTACTCCAGAGCGCTGGCAATCACGTAGTCGTCGGACGCTTGCTTCATTTCAGCGTAATGGCGCAGCGCATCCGGCGCGCGCTTCGGATCAAACGCCAGCAACGCGCTGACGACGAGAAAGCGATGCACGCCTCGCTGCGTCGCGTAGTTCGCCGCGTGAATAACCGCGTCGCGGTCGATCTGACGCTCCTGATCCGCGCCTTCGGTTTCGGCCGAACCGGCGGCATAAACAACGGCGTCTATCCCCTCGAAAGCGTGCGAGAAGTCGCTGGCAAGGTCCGCGATCGCTGTTTCGGCGCCGAGGCGGTGGAATTCATCGGCTTTTGCAGCGTTGCGTATCAGCGCCCGAAAGGGGATGGCTGCAGCGTGCAGCTTTTGCGCGACCGGCCGGCCGGTGCGACCGCTCGCGCCGATTAGCAAGACCTTCATGACGCTCTCTCCTGGGGTTCATGGTCAGTTTCCGCAGTCTAGTCCGATCCGCACTACGCTGCTTAGCAGGCGTAGCGATGTTATCGATCCGCATGGCTTGCCGATTCAAACTGTGCGCAGGGGGTATTGCGCCAACTGCTTTAGATTCCAGGGGACAGCCCACACTTTCCGCAGTTTCAGGCTGGAGAGCCGACATGACGTTGCGATGTTCCATCGTGACCGTGAGCGTGACGCTGGCATGCGCCGCAGGACCGGTTCGAGCCTATTCCGTGACTAGCTATGAGGCGCTCGGTGCGAGCCGGGTCGAGGCGTGTTCCACGGCCCAAAAAAAAGCAGAAGCTGACACGGATGAGCGAGCCCACGGGCGACTGGAGAGCGTCGGCGGCTGTCAATGCAGCCATGAGAGCGACCCGAAGGAATCGGGACAATGGCGATGTTTCGTCGAAGCGATCCGCAGCAAATAGGTCATGTCGCCGGAAAATCGGCACATCAACCGAGACCCGCAAGGAGGTAGCGCATGTCAACCGATGCAACGTGTCCGTTCACCCATGCGGCGGGAGACGGGACCAACAACCTCGAATGGTGGCCGCATCGGCTTCGACTGGATCTGTTGAGCCAGCACTCGAGCAGATCGAACCCATTGGGATCCGAATTCAATTACGCCGTGGCCTTCGGGAAGCTCGACTTCGCTGCGCTGAAGAAAGACCTCGCTGCGCTCATGACCGACTCGCAGGAGTGGTGGCCCGCCGATTTCGGCCACTATGGACCGTTCTTCATTCGCATGGCCTGGCACGGCGCCGGCACGTACCGCACGGGTGACGGGCGCGGGGGCGCGGGGCGCGGCCAGCAGCGATTTGCGCCGCTCAATAGCTGGCCGGACAACGCGAACCTCGACAAGGCGCGACGTCTGCTTTGGCCGATCAAGCAGAAATACGGCCAGAATATTTCCTGGGCCGATTTGCTGATCCTGACCGGCAATGTCGCGCTCGAAACCATGGGCTTCAAGACGTTCGGCTATGGCGCCGGCCGCGAGGATACGTGGGAGCCCGACGACGAAATCTATTGGGGAAGCGAGAAGACCTGGCTCGGTGGGGACCTGCGTTACGGTAAGGGCGCCGCCCCTCGGGACGACAGCAAAGACGGCACACTCGTGGCCGATGTGGCGATTCACGGCGAGGAAGCAACCCGCACCGCAAGCGGCCGGCATCTGGAAGCGCCGCTTGCAGCCGTGCAGATGGGGCTGATCTACGTGAACCCCGAGGGCCCGGAGGGCAACCCCGACCCGGTGGCCGCTGCGCACGACGTACGCGAAACATTCGCACGCATGGCGATGAACGACGAGGAAACGGTCGCGCTGATCGCAGGCGGCCACTCGTTCGGCAAGACCCACGGAGCCGCGCCGGCCAGCCATGTCGGTCCCGAACCGGAGGCGGCGAGTCTCGAGCAACTGGGCCTGGGCTGGAAGAACAACTTCGGAACCGGCAACGCTGCCGACACGATCACGAGCGGTCTGGAAGTCACGTGGACGAACACCCCAACGCAATGGGGCATGGGCTTCTTCATGAACCTGTTCGGCTTCGAATGGGAACTGACGAAGAGCCCGGCTGGCGCGCATCAATGGGTCGCGAAGAACGCGAGCGCAACGATTCCCCACGCGCATGACCCGTCGAAGAAGCTGTTGCCGACCTTGCTCACTACGGACCTTTCGCTGCGTTTCGATCCCGCCTACGAGAAAATTTCGCGCCGCTTCATGGAGAATCCCGATCAATTCGCCGATGCGTTCGCGCGGGCCTGGTTCAAGCTCACGCATCGCGATATGGGGCCGCGCGCACGCTATCTCGGACCGGAAGTGCCGACCGAAGAACTGATCTGGCAGGACCCGATTCCGGCTGTCGATCACGAACTCGTCGACGAAAGCGACGTCGCCGCGCTCAAGCAAAAGATAGCGGACTCGGGGCTTACCGTTTCGCAACTGGTTTCGACGGCCTGGGCGTCGGCGTCGGTGTTTCGTGGCTCGGACAAGCGCGGCGGTGCCAACGGCGCGCGTATCCGCCTCGCGCCGCAAAAGGACTGGGCCGCGAATCAACCCGCACAGTTGGCGCAAGTGCTGGAATCGCTAGAAGCTATCCAGCGCACGTTCAACGACGCGCAGTCCAGCGGCAAGAAAATATCGTTGGCAGACCTGATTGTGCTGGCGGGCGGCGCGGGCATAGAAAAGGCGGCGCAAGACGCGGGCCACAACGTCTGCGTGCCGTTCTCGCCGGGCCGCATGGACGCTTCACAGGAACAGACCGATGCGCACGCGTTCGAAGCGCTGGAGCCGTTTGCCGACGGGTTCCGTAACTTCCTGAAGGGACCATGCAGCGTGCCTGCCGAGCACCTGCTGATCGACAAGGCGCAATTGCTCACGTTGAGCGCGCCGGAGATGACCGTGCTGACAGGTGGCCTGCGCGTGCTGAACGTGCATCCGGAAGGAGAGGCTCACGGCGTGTTCACCGAAAGACCGCAGACGCTGACCAACGACTTCTTCCGCAATTTGCTCGACATGAATACGCAATGGACGCCACGTTCGCCCGCGCAGGATGTCTTCGAAGGGCGTGATCGCAAAACGAGCGCGCTGAAATGGACCGGCACACGCGTCGATCTCGTCTTCGGTTCGAACGCGCAATTGCGTGCGCTATGCGAAGTCTACGCAAGCGACGACGCGCAAGAAAAGTTCGTGAGCGATTTTGTGTCCGCGTGGGCGAAGGTCATGAACCTCGACAGGTTCGATCTGGCATGATTTGCCGCGAGACGTCGGACCTCGTCTCGCGAAGAGCGGATCATTCCGCTCTTCGAATCGTCATGGTGGCCACGAGGCCCGGATTATTGTCGGCGAACACCAGCGTGCCCTGATGGAGCGTAGCAACGGCCTTGACGAGCGCGAGCCCCAGGCCGACGCCTGGCGTACCTCTGCTGCGGTCGCCGCGATAGAAGCGTTCGGTGACTTTCGAGCGCTCGGCGACGGGGATGCCGGGGCCGTCGTCGGCAACCGTAATCTCGATCGAGTCTGAGGATTCGTCGAGTGAAACCGCCACCTCGCCGCCTTCCTGCGCGAACTTGAGGGCGTTGTCGATGAGATTCCCGATCGCTTGCGCCATCAACAGCGGATCGACGACGGCCATCAGCTTGCCTTGCTTGCGCAAATGGAGCGAGAGTGAAATGCCGCGCAACTCCGCGACGGGTTGATAGAACTCGACCGCATCGGAAACGATGGCGGTAAGGTCGGCTTCGATAAACCCCGAACGGCGCACGCCGGCGTCGATCTCGGCGAGGCGCAGCAGCGCATTGAAGATGCCGATGACGCGGTCGACGTCGGCGACGGCAACTTCGAGCTGATTCAATGTCTCGTCGTCGCCTTTCTTTTTCAGTCCGAGCATCAGGATTTCGAGTCGCGAGCGTAGCTCGGCTAGGGGCGTGCGCAGATCGTGAGCGATGGCGTTCGAGACGTGCTTGACCGCGCCGAGCACTTCGAGCAAGGCGTCCTGGGCGCGAATACGTGTCTTGATCTCCTCTTCGAGCCGCACGTTCTGCTCCTGCTGCGTGCGTTGCAGCGCGCGCAGCTTGAGATGAGTCTGCACGCGCACAGCGACTTCTTCCATCTGCAGCGGCTTGGTGACGAAGTCCATCGCCCCTACGCGGAACCCGTTGATCTTGTCCTCGGTCTGCGATAACGATGTCATGAAGATGACGGGGATATCGCGCGTTACCGGATTTTCCTTGAGCGCGCGGCAAGTTTGAAATCCGTCGAGGCCCGGCATGATGACATCGAGCAGGATGAGATCGGGCTTGACGATTTCGGCGCGGCGCAGCGCCTCCTGGCCGTCACGCGCCACCGCCGCGCGCAGACCTTCGGCTTCGAGCGTTTCGACGACGAGACCCAGATTCGCCGCGGTGTCGTCCACGACGAGCACCACGGGAGCGTCATCGCTCCTTATTTCTCCCATTGTCCTTTCCCTTCACTGTTGAGATAGCGTTCAATCAAGGAAAGCAATGCCTGCGATTCATAGGTCATCGCAAGCTGCCGCAAACGCGCGGCGAATGGTTCGTATCGCTGGTTCAACGCCACCAGGTGATCGGCGTGCCGATGGATGTCGCGCATGGAGCCCAGCAGTGCGTAGCGGTGCAACTGCGCCAGTTCGCTTTGAGGCGGCACGACGATCGGCTGGGCATGTTGTTCCAGGTGGGCCGCCTTGTCGGATTGCGACGTGGCTTGCTGGAGTGTCATGCCGAGCAAACCGGCGATCGCCTGTAGCAATTGGGCGATATCGATTGGTTTGTCGAGGAAGAGACTCGCGCCAGCCTCGATATTGGCGCGTGCGTTCTGTTCGGATGCGTCGGCGGAGACGACGATAACGAGCATTGCCGCGAGATCGACCGACTTGCGCAGGTTGCGAAGCACTTCAATGCCGCCCATCACGGGCATGACCGTGTCGAGGATCATCAGATCCGGTTTGTTCGAGGCGATTTTATCGAGCGCGTCGCGTCCATCCGCGCTTTCGATCACTTCGAAGCCCATGCGCTCCAGCACGTCGGCGAGCAGGCGCCGGTTGGTCGCCACGTCGTCGACGAGGAGAATGCGCCGTCCTGCGCCGTCCAGATTGCCGCTTTCGAGGCTCGTTGCGCGTGCATCGACCTCGAGCGCGGAAGCGGGCGCCGCAAGTTCGAACCAGAACGTGCTGCCTTCTCCCACGGTGCTCGTCACAAAGATCTCGCCGCCCATCATGCGCACGAGCTGCCGGCTGATTGCGAGGCCGAGCCCTGCGCCGCCGGTGCGCCGCACGTGATCGCCCGCCTGCTCGAACGGTTGAAAGATCGCCTCCAGCCGATCGGCGCTGATGCCGACGCCGGTATCATGCACGTCGAAGCGCAACCGGTCTGCTTCGCCGGGTCTCACGGTAAGCCGGATTTCCCCGCGATCAGTGAATTTGACCGCATTGGCGAGCAGATTGAGCAGCACTTGCCGCAGACGGCGTTCGTCCACGCGCACCACGGCGGGCAGGTCGAGCGCCGGAACATAGTTGAGGACGAGATTCTTCTGTTGCGCTCGCACGCCAACGATCTCGGCGATCGTTTCGAGAAATGCGCCGAGCGACACCTCCGTCACCTGGAGTTCCAGCTTGCCCGCGCCAAGGCGCGTAAAGTCGAGAATGTCGTTGATGAGCGTGAGCAGATGGTGACCGCTCTGTTCGATTACACCGACGCCGGCCAGTTGCCGCGCATCGAGCGCCGAGTCGCGCAGCAGCATCTGCGCATAGCCCAGAATGCCGTTCAGTGGTGTGCGCAGTTCGTGGCTGATGTTCGCAAGAAACTGGTCCTTGGCCCGGTTGGCGGATTCTGCCGCTTCCTTTGCAACACGCACTGTTTCTTCGAGCGCTTTGCGTGCCGAAATATCCTGGATGATGGCGATAACGTGACTGGGCTCGCTGGCTGTGCCGTGCTGAAGCGCGAGCGAGAGGCTAACCCAGATCAGTGCCTCGTCGGCGTTCACGAGGGGCACTTCTTCCGAGTAATGGGCGATTTTCCCTCCCGTCAGCAGGCGGAATTTCTCTTCGCTAGCCTCCCGATAATCCGCATGAACGAGCGCCTGCAGTCGCGTGTGCTGCAGTGCGTCCCGCGCATGGCCGAAGATTTCGCACGCGCGCTGATTGACGCGCAGGAAGCGGGCGTCCAGATCGCAATGCGCGACGCCCACGGCGGCGTTTTCGAACGTGCCGCGAAAGCGCTCCTCGCTGGCGCGCAGCGCCTGCTCGGTATGCTTGAGTTGAGTGATGTCCACGATGCTGCCGACGAAGCGCACCGGCTTGCCGCTCGCATCGTGCCGCGCCGTGCCGCGAACCAGCACCCAGCGGTCCGTTCCGTCGCGATGCCGCAGCCGGTTTTCGATTTCGAATATGCCGTGACTGTCCGCGAGAAATGTCTCCATGGCGCGGTCGGTGCTCACGCGATGGTCGGGGTGGAGAACGCTCATGTAGGCTTCATAGTCGAGACGCGCCTGTGGCGTCCCGAAGCCGAGCCATTCGTAGATATTCGAAAAGCGCGCAAAGCCCCGCTTGTAGTCGCCCTCAGGCATATCGATTTCCCACACGCCCACGTTCGACCCGTACATCGCCATTTCAAGCCGTGCATTCGTCTCGCGCAGAATCTCGGCTTCCTCGGCGCGGCGCTTTTGTGTGGCGTCGCGAAACACGATGACGACGCCGACGGTCTCGCCGCGTTCGTCGGTCATGGGTGTGCCGGTGCTCTCGACCGGTATTTCGCTGCCGCTGGGCGTCAGCAGGACGGCGCGGGCGGGCAGCCCGCTCTCGCGGTCGTTGCGCAGGACCGCGGCCATCGGGTCCGCAATCGGGGCGCGCGTGAGTTCGTCGAGCAGGCGGAACACGCCGGCGAGCGGCCGCCCGACGGCGTCGCCGCGTCGCCATCCGATCAGCACCTCGCCTGCGGGGTTCACGAAGGTCACGACCCCGGCAGCATCCGTGGCGATCACACCGTCGCCGATGCTCGAAAGCGTGACGGCGTAGCGTTGCTCGCTCTCGCGCAAGCGCCGTTCGGCGCGGTACTTGTAGAGCGCCATCTCCACGACGGTGCGCAGCTGGATGTCGTCGAACGGCTTGAGCACGTAGCCGAACGGCTCCGCCTGGGTGGCGCGCTGAACGGTTTCGTCGTCGGCATAGGCGGTGAGAAAAACCACCGGCACGTCACGCAGTTCGCGAATCCGGCGCGCCGCGTCGATGCCGTCGAGCTTGCCTTCGAGCCGCACGTCCATGAGCACCAGTTCGGGCGTGAGGCCGTTCTTCGCCTGCGCCACCAACGCAATCGCTTCCTCGCCGCTCACCGCGCTGCCGACCACGCGGTAGCCGCTGCGTGTCAACTGTTGCGCAATATCTCGCGCAACAATCCGGTCATCCTCGACGATCAAGATTCGTGCGGTCATGGCGAGTGTCGATCAGGGTTCGGCGGCGTCGAAATGAATCGTGAATGTGGTTCCCTGTTGCTGGCTGACGTCTACGCTGCCGCGCAGTTGCAGCACGAGATCGTGCACGAGCCGCAGGCCCAGCGTTTCGTCGCGCTCGAACGAGAATTCCGGCGCGAGCCCCACGCCGTCGTCAGCAACGCGCAACTCGCAGCGATGGCCGTCTATCGCGCGCAGGCCGATGTTCAGTACGCCCCCGCGCTGGTCGGGGAAAGCATGCTTGAGCGCATTGGAGACGAGTTCGTTGATGATGAGGCCGCACGAGACGGCGCGATTCATGTCGAGCTGGACGTCGTCGACGGCGATCTGCATCTCGACGCCCAGCCGTCCCATGTCGTAGACGCGCGCAAGATGGCCGCACAGTGTTTTCACGTGCACCGTCATGGGAATGCGCGCGAAGTTGCCCGCGCGGTACAGGTTCTCGTGAACCATGGCCATCGAGCGCACGCGATTGCGGCTGTCCGCGAACAGCTCGGCGACGGCTTTGTCTTCGACGCGTTCTGCCTGCAGGTTCAGCAGGCTGCTGATGAGCTGCAGATTGTTTTTGACGCGATGATGCACTTCGTGCAGTAGTGCGTCCTTTTCGGCGAGCAACGTCTGCTTTTCTTCGAGCGAGGCGTTTTCGAGTGAAATCGCCGCTTGGGAAGCAAGCAGCCGGAGCACGGCGAGCCTTGCCGGCGTGAAGGCGCCGGGCGCGAGTTCATTTTCCAGGTAGAGAACGCCTATCAGTTTCGACTGCTTGACGAGCGGCAGTGAGAGCACCGAGCGCGAGCGGTTGGCGACGAAATACTCCTCGGCATAGAACGCTTCATCGGATGAAGCATCGTCGATCAGCACCTGGCGGCGCGTCCTTATGCTTTCGTGGAGCACCGCTTCGGCCAGTTCCAGCGGCGAGACCGGCTTGCGCTCGATGCTCACGTCCGTTCCCTGGCGCGTCGCCACCGCCACGGCTTCTATCCAAAGCTTCTCCTCACGCGGCAAAACGAGCAGGGCGCGCCGTGCCCCGGCGTGTTCGAGCACGATGGTCATCAGCGTATGGATCAGGCGGCCGGGAACAAGTTCGGCCGAAATCGCCTGAGAGGCCTTCATGACGGTATCGACGTCGATGTGGCCTGCAACGGTGTCCGGAGCCGGTCCGTATGCCGCCTGCTCGCGAAGCAGTTCGGGATAGCGCCTGTCGAGTTCTTTTACCCGCGTAATCGCACCCCAGCGCAGCCAGTCGAGTCTTGCATTGCGCAGATACATACCGGCAATGGTCGTGAAGCCGCGCTCCAGATAGAACATCGCGGCAATGTCTTGTGCGAGCGCTTCGTTGTGGATGAAACCATATTCGCGTGCGAGCCGGATGGCTTCTTCGTAGCAGCGCATTGCATCGAAATCGTGGCCTTGAAGGCGGGCGATTTCGCCGCGCACCAGAGCCGCGCGGCTACCGAAATTGCTCGGGCAGTGCGTGGCCCACAGTTCGAGCTGCTGATGGTGGGCCGCCAGTTTCTCCAGATTCTCGGCTTGTTCGTCGCCTGGTGCCTCGGCGTGCCAGCGTGCGCGCGTGAGCGCAGCGAAGAACTGGAATTCGGCCATTTCGAAGTGCCCGGAGGACGTCCACAGGAGCGGGGCCGCCTTGTTCCCGGCATCCATCGCATTCCTGATGTCGCCGGCCAGATAGCGTGCCTGCTGCTTGCGTATCCAGTACCAGCAGGCGGCGATTGCGAGGCTCGGGTCGCTTTCGAGGCGCCGTTCGAACGTATCGTCACAGAAGGGGACATGTTCGTCGCCAGGATCGGCTGTGCCGGCGCGCAGCGAACGGATCAAGGCCAGTTGCGCCGTGATGATATCTACGATCAGGCCGAATTTTGCCGCCTGGACGATCTGCAGACGCCGTATCGCCTCCTGTTCCACCTCGCCGAGCGACTCTCCTGCGGCGAGCAGCGTGGTGACCGTGCAGCAGCTGCTAAAGCCGATATAGGTCAGGTCGCCGGCTTCGCTTGCGGCTTCGAAGGCGAGGCGCAGCAGCGGAATGCCCGTGCGGATCGGCTTGGTCCACGGCGTGACGTGATAGGCGAAACACATGTAGACGCGCGCCTTGAATCGGTCGAGCCCACGCTTGTCGACGAGCGCGAGCCCGAGCTGGCCAAAGCGGTAGCCAGCGTCGTAGTCGTCGAATAACGGTCCCGCAACCATGCCGAGGTAGGCATAGCCGAGCGATGAAGCGTCGCTGTTGCCGTGTGCGAGGCTCAGATTCGCCATTCGGCAAAGCACGAGGCAGACGAGATTCTCGTCGCTGAAGAACGCCGGCGGCAACACGGCCGTGAGCACGTTCATCGTCGCGGTCATTTCCGTATCGCCGAGCAACGGGAGATCGACGAGCGCTTCGATCGGCACATTGGCGATGCCATCGAGGAGCCGATCGTATTCCTCGCGCGCGGCGCTACGACCGGGATGGGCAACCCAGTCGATGCCGACATGCCGCAAATAGCTTAGACAGGTTTCGACAGCCACGTTGACCTGATCGAGCGCGGTATAAAGCGTGATGCGCAGGAAAGTGATGGCTGCGCGGTCGCATAAGGTGCGCGCGCGCTGATCGAGCATCGAGAGCCGCTCCTTGCTGCTCTCAGTGGCGCCGGTCAGGAATTCGCATTCGGCGCGTTGCGTTTCCAGCAGAAACTTGCGCGCGTAGTGATGATCCCATTCGTCGTCGCCGAGCAGTTCGCTGCCAACGGAAAGGTAGGTGAGCGCCGAGCCGTACGCCGATGAAGCGCGAGCGCGTCGCCCGGCCTCGAGGTTGAAGTCGACGACCCGTTCGCGCTCCTGCGAGGTATCGATGAGCGCGAGGACGCGGTTGTACTGGTTGACGATTTCAAAGACATCGCGCTCCTCGTCGGTCGGCGCCTGCGCGGCGAGAATGCGGCCAATGCGCAAATGGGCGCGCTCGCGCTCGTCTTCGCGAATCAGATCGTAGGTCGCTTCGTGCACGCGGTCATGGACGAAAGCGAAACCATTGCGGCGGCGATAAAGCAAACCCGCTTCCACGCCGCCGGCGAGTGTCGCTTCCACATCGGACTCGGTCATGCCGCTGATGCGCGCGAGCAGCGAGGAACTCGCGCGGCCGCCCAGGCAGGCAAACTGTGTGAGCAGTTGCTGAGTTGGCGCCGGCAGTCGTTCGATCTTCTCTACCATGAGATCCACGATGCTTTGCGCGAAGCTGGCCGCGCGCAACCTGTCGCTGTCCCAAAGCCAGATGCGGCGTTCGCGATCGAACACGAGATGATGCTCGTCGCTCAGGAACTTCAGGAACTGCACGACATAGAACGGGTTGCCTCCCGTTCGTTCGAAGACGAGTTTGCTCAAGTCGCGCAATTCGGCGCGCGTGGTTTTGAGGGCGTCGCCGATCAGTCGCAATACGTCGTCGAATTGCAGCGGCGCGAGCATGATTTCATCGACGTGCGTACCGGTCTGCCGGATCGAATCGATCGTCTGCCTCAGCGGATGCGTGAATCCCACTTCGTTGTCCCGATACGCGCCCACCAGCAGGACGTTTCGCACGTCGGACTGGCATAGTCGTTCGAGCAAGGCGAGCGTTGCAGTGTCGCTCCACTGCAGGTCGTCGAGAAACAGCACAAGTGGCCGCCCTTCATGCGGAAACGCGCCAATGAAGCGCGTAAAAACGGCGAGAAAGCGCGTGCGCGCGTCCTGGGGCGGAAGCTCCTGAACCGGTGCCTGCGGACCGATGATTTGTTCAAGCTCGGGAATCAGGCTGGTCATGAGTACGCCGTTTGCGCCGAGCGCTTCGACGAGGCGCGCGCGCAAGCCTTCGCGCGCGGCTGGACTGCCGTCGATCACCTGCCGGATCAGGTCCTGGAACGCTTGCGCGAGCGTGGCGTAGGGAATATCGCGCTTGTAGCGCTCGAACTTGCCGGATGCGAACCACCCGCGCGAGCTGGACCCCGATGTCGCGCGCAGGCTGTTGACGAGCGTCGACTTGCCGATTCCCGAATAGCCGGAAACGAGCGCAAGCACGATCTCTTTATGTCGAACCACGCGGCTCAGTGCGGCTTCGAGCATTTCGACCTGCTTTTCGCGGCCATACAACCGAAACGGATATTGCAATTGGTCGGGCGAATCGGCCGCGCCCAGTTCGAACGATTCAATGCGGCCTGACTGGCGCCAGGCGTCGAGGCAGCATCGCAGGTCGTGTGCAAGTCCCTCTGCGGTCTGATAACGCCGCGCGGCGTCCTTGGCCAGCAAGCGCGCAATGATGTTGCTTACCGGATCGGGCACGGCAGTGCCTATGCACTCGGAAACCGGTATGGGCATTTGCGCGGTATGGCAATGCAGCCATTCCGAAGGCGAGCTTGCGCGATAGGGCAATTGACCCGTAAGCATTTCATGGAGGACGATGCCCAGCGAATAAAGATCGGCGCGCGAATCGGACCATCGGTTCATCAGGCCCGTGCGTTCGGGAGAAAGATAGGCAAGCGCTTCGCTCGCGAGTATGGGCAGATCGCGTATGGGGCGCTCGCGCGGCTCCGCTGAAACGAGGCCTAGACCGGTGAAGGCGACTTCTTGTGTCTGCTCATCGAGAAGGATGTTGCCTGGCCTGATGTCGTTGTGCGTGAGCCCACGGTCGTGCAGCGTGCACAGCGCCGCTGCGAGGTTTGTCGCGACCGTGAGAAAACGTTCGAGTGAAAACGGGCCTTTGAGCGCGGTGCGCAAGGGTATGCCGCCGGGGTCTTCCAGTACGAGCGTGACACTGCCGTGGTCTTGCAGCAGCGAATGCGGCGCGGCAACCCGTGCGTCCTGGAGCGCGGCGCGCATCCGGTAGGCGCGTTCGAGACACTCCTGACTTTCGGGCAGCGGCCGGTAGGCGGACAACGTAACGGTGAGCCAGCTCTGGCTTTCCCCATGACTGCGCAGGCGCGACAGGACGAACTGGCCGTCGTCGCTCAAGTTCGTTCGATCGTAGTCCGTGAGCCTCATGGTTGCGCCCTCGCGAGAGACGCCGCGATTCAAGGATTGGCCGTCAGCATGTAACCCGCATTGCGGACCGTCCGGAGCATGGACCGCTCAAAACCGGTGTCGATCTTCTGACGCAGTTTGCTCACGTGCACGTCGATGACGTTGGTTTGCGGATCGAAGTGGTATTCCCAGATGTTTTCGAGCAGCATCGTGCGCGTCACGACCTGCTCGGCATGGCGCATCAAATACTCGAGCAGCTTGAACTCGCGAGGCTTGAGGACGAGCGCCTTGCCGTCACGCGCGACCTTGCGCGAGAGAAGGTCCATGCATAATTCCCCGACTTTTAGGGTCGTATCATAGTGATTGTCCTGGCTGCGCCGCGCCAACGCCTCAAGCCGCGCGACGACTTCGCCGAAGGAAAACGGCTTCACGACGTAGTCGTCGCCGCCCGCCTTCAGGCCGCGAATGCGCTCGTCCACTTCGTCGAGTGCGCTCAGGATCAGCACCGGGACCTTATTGCCGGATGCGCGCAGCGCCGCAACGATGCCAAGTCCGTCGATTCCACCGGGAAGCATGCGGTCGAGAATAATGGCATCGTAAGCTTCGCCGATTGCGAGTGCCATGCCATCGCGGCCATTGTCCGCCCAGTCGACGACATGGCCGGTTTCGTGCAAGCCCTTTCTCAGGAAGCCTGCCACCTGCTGATTGTCTTCGACCAGGAGAATTTTCATGTCCATTACTCGCGGTCAGCGCAACGAGCGTAAGACGTGCGCTGTCACAAGACCACTGAAACATGGCGGGCGGGCGCCCGGGATCCTGCCGCTTCGAGCACCTATTATCGCGCGGAGCGCGCGGACGGGGCTTCGACCGCAGATTAAATTTTTTTAACGTAGCCGCCTCGCCGGACCGAACTTGCCCGGCTAGTGCCATGAGAGAAGGTTGAGATGTCGCCTTAAATAAGATTAACGTTTCGGCCACCTTCTGCATAGCTGCGTCGGCCTAACATGGCAGCGTGATCTTTTCCGTGTAGCGCCATGAGCGAGATCGTCTTTACGTGCCAGGCGGAGGAAGTGGCGGGCGCGCCTTCCGAATGGAGTGCGCCTTGGGCTCAACCTGCTTTCGAAATCCTAACGATTAATGGCGTGACGCGTGAGCTCTCGCTTGCTGAGGGGAATATGCACCAGGGGACGATCCGCGCGAGAGCAGTTTTCGATTCGGTGTTTGAATTCGGACCGTTTACTTTCATGCCGGCGCGGCGGCTGCTGCTCGACGGCGAATCGCGCGTGCGGATTGGAAGCCGTGCCCTGGAGCTATTGGCGGTGCTGGTGGAACGTGCCGGCGAAGTCGTGACGAGGCAGGAGTTGATGGCGCGCGGCTGGCCGAGGTCCGTTGTTGACGAGGGCAATCTCAAGGTTCAAATCGCTGCCTTGCGCAAGGCGCTCGGAGAAACGAGTCTCGGTGAATGCTATCTGGCGACGGTCGTGGGGCAGGGTTATCGGTTTGTGGCGCCAGTCAGGACGACGACGCCGCTTGCAGACAATCCGCGGCCCTGCGAACGCCAGGGTGCCGCGCACAACGTGCCCGCGGGCCTCATGCGGCTGTTCGGGCGCACGGCAGACATCGTAGCCATTCTCGCGCGGCTGCCGTGCACGCGCATCATGACGGTCACGGGCGAGGGCGGCGTCGGCAAGACGAGCATCGCGCTGGCGGTCGCCCGATCGATCGTTGAAACGTCCCACTACGACGTTTGGTACGTCGACCTTTCCGCGCTTCCTGATCCGCGCTTCGTGCCGTGCGCGATCGCAACCGCGGTTGGCTTGACTGCGCATTCAAGCGATATCGCCTCGGCGCTCTCGGCATACCTTTGCTCGCGCAGCCGTCCGCAGTGGCTCGTCCTCGACAACTGCGAGCATGTCGTCGAAGCGGCGTCGGCCATCGCAGGGCGCCTGGTTTCGGCGGCGCCGCGCATGCGGATTCTCGCCACGTGCCGCGAGCCGCTTCATGCGACTGGAGAAAAGGTGTACCGGCTCGCGCCGCTCGCGAGTCCGGTCGAATCGGCGGGGCTCGGCGCGAGCGAAGCGCTCCAGTACCCGGTGATCCAGCTCTTCGCGGAGCGCGCCGCGGCTCGCTGTAGCGACTTTGCGCTGTGCGACGACAACGCGCCCGTGGTTGCAGAAATCTGCCGCCGGCTCGATGGCATTCCGCTGGCGATCGGACTGGCGGCGGCGCGTCTCGATGCATTTTGCGTTCGCGAACTGCTGGCTCAGCTCGACGACCGTTTTATCGCTCTCGGCAGCGGTCAGCGTACGGGAGCGCAGCGGCACAGGAGCTTGCTCGCGACGCTCGACTGGGGCCATCAATCGCTGACTGAACTCGAGCGTCTCGTCTTGCGGCGCCTCGGCGTGTTCGCCGGTGCGTTTTGCCTCGATTCTGCCATTACGGTTGCTGCCGACGAGGAACCTCGGGCGGCTCGAATCAGCGACGCGCTGGCGAGCCTGGTTGAGAAGTCATGGGTAACGGTCGAACTGAATGGCGAGAAGGTGCGCTACCGGCTATTGGAGACGACGCGCCATTATGCCCGCCGCAAGCTCGCGGAGGCAGGCGAACTCGAACTGGTAACCCGCCGATAAGCGTTGAGACTGGTTGTTGAGCATTCCTGGGTGACGGTAGCTGGGGCGAAGATGAATGTGCTGCTCGCGGTAGACAATGTTCGCGTTGCCCGCCATCTCGAGGCTGGGTTGCTGAAAGCCGGCCATTGCGTGGAATTCGCCGAGACCGGGCGCAAGCGAATCTTTCTTGCTGCCATTGAAACCTACGATGCAATCATATGGAACCGGAACCTGCCCGGCACGATTGCCGGCATCGGCGTTGTGTCGACGCTGCGTAGTTCAAGCAACGAGATACCGATTCTTCTAATCAGCGAGCCCGCGTCCGCAAGCGAGCGCGCACGAGATTCAACCGAAGGCGCGACCGATCGCGATGACGATCCGGCCCAGTTTGCGGAACTAGTCGCGTGGCTGGATGTATTGATCGGCTCGTCACGCGGCCGCACACCTGAAGCCGGGCGAAGCTACGGGAGTTTGCGCCCCGGAAATCGGGAGACAATACACCCGCAAACGCGGCTGGATGCGATCGAATCCATGCTCGCTCAGGTGCAGAGACTGAGCGAGACGGAAAGTTGGTGGTGGAATATTGAAACGGGTGAAATATGCCCTTCTTTGAAAATCGGGGCAATGCTTAGACTCCTCGCAAAAGGGACACCACATCAAACGATAAGCGGCTCGCTCGAGGCCATCCATTCGGACGACAGGACACGTGTTTCAGCGGTGATTTCCGAGGCGATAGAGAAGCGACAGGATTTCGACGTGCAGTTCAGAATCGTTGACGAGGATGCAGTACGATACTTTCGCACTGTTGGCGAGGGGCGAAGACGCCAAAACGGTGACCTGTTCTACCTTTGCAGCAGCATGGACGTGACGGGGCGAGAGCGGCGCAAGGAAGCGTTGTGCCGCGCCGAAGCGGAGATTGCGCATCTGGCGCGGGTGCATGCGCTCGGAAAGGTTACGTCGTCTATCGTGCATGAAGTGAATCAGCCTCTTTCCGCCATCGTGACCTACGGTACCGCCGCATTGCACTGGCTGCACCGCGAACCACCGGATGTCGACGAGGCAAGCATCGCCATGAACAGAATTATCCGCGATGCCACTCGCGCGAGGGACGTCATTACGCGAATACGCCGGCTGTCAAAGAACGGAATGCCGCAGAAGGCCCGATTTTCGATTACTGAGATCATCGAAGAGACGTTGACGTTGCTCGCCCGCGATCTTCACACGAGACACATAGCGATCGAATACGCCGTCTCGCACGCACTGCCAGCAGTCTCGGGCGATCGCGTGCAGATCCAGCAAGTCCTTATCAATCTCATTCTGAATGCCATCGAGTCACTCGAAGCAGCTCATTCGCAGATTCGGATAATTACCGTTTCGGCAGAGGCGGTGAACACGGGTCAACTGCGCGTGGTCGTGCGTGACAACGGCCCGGGCGTCGCCCCCGACGCCAGGGAGCGCCTGTTCGAGCCATTCTTTTCGACCAAGGACGAAGGCCTTGGCATGGGGCTTTCGGTCTGTCGGTCGATCATTGAGGCACACAACGGCGCTCTGGCATTGTTGTCGATGGAAGAGCCCGGTGCGGCGTTCGAATTCGTGCTGCCTGTCACGCAAACTCCTTGAACGAAGGGTGTATCGGGCGCTTGCGCACTTCCCCGTGCGCTTTGGAAAGCGCCAGCAAAACGCCGGACGTAACATTCTCTGGGCCGGAAGCGTGGCGCGCCTGGGCGGGCGCGCGTATGCGTGAACAGGATCGGCAAGGGGAAAAAGTTGCGTGTTCAACATTATCGTGGAGACGGCGATGAAGAGTGACGTGGTGGCACTGGAGGATGGATCGGTATCGCGCAACCCGGCAACGGGTCATCATGACCTACCCGCTTCAGCGGCCACACGAAGTCGAGCAGATGCTGGCGGACAACGCGGCTGCCGCGAGAAGCTGGCGCGCCACGGCGATGACGGAACGCGTCAGCTGCTACCGGCGGCTCGCAACGACACTGCGTGAAAGAATCGAGCCGCTGGCGCTGCTGGCCACGAGCGAGATGGGCAAGACGATCGGCGCCGCTCGTGCCGAGGTCGAAAAGTGCGCGGCGGCGGTGGACTGGTTCAGCGAACACGGTCCCGCAATGCTGGCCGACGAGCCCGCGCCCGTGGATAACGGCGATTGCGTGTACGTGTCCTTTCTGCCGATCGGCACTGTGCTCGGCGTGATGCCGTGGAACTTCCCGTACTGGCAGGTCATGCGCGCAGCGGCGCCCATCATGTTGTCGGGCAACGGGTTTATCCTGAAGCACGCGCCGAACGTCATGGGCTGCGCGTATGCGCTTCAGCAAGCCTTCGAGGCGAGCGGATTTCCGAAGGGGACGTTCGGCATCCTTCACGTAGGCAACGAGATGGTGGCGCGGGTCATCGAGGACCCGCGCACCTCGGCCGTGACGGTGACGGGCGGCATGCGGGCCGGTTCCGCAGTCGCGTCGATCGCGGGTAAGGCGCTCAAGAAGAGTCTCCTCGAACTCGGTGGCGCCGATGCGTTCATCGTGCTCGCGGACGCCGATCTCGACCGCGCAGTGGAAGTCGGCATCGAGGCGCGTTTCCAGAACGCGGGGCAGGTGTGCCTCGCCGCGAAGCGCTTTATCCTGGAGCGGCCGATCGCGGAAGCATTCACACGCAAATACGTCGCCGCGGCGTCAAAAGTCAAGACCGGCAATCCACTCGACCCCGCCACGACGATCGGACCGATCGCACGCAGCGATCTTCGTGACGGCGTGCACGACCAGGTCGTCAGAACGATAGCGAGCGGCGCGACAGTGCTGCTCGGCGGGAAGATGATCGAAGGCCCGGGTTTTTTCTACGAACCCACGGTGCTGGGCGATGTCGCGCCGGGAATGGCCGCGTTCGACGAGGAGATTTTCGGACCCGTCGCCGCGCTCACGGTGGCGGACGATCTGGAGGATGCGATCCGTCTTGCCAATATGAGCGACTACGGGCTGAGCGGCAATCTGTGGACGTCGGATACGGCGAAGGCGAGCGAGATCGCAAGGCGGCTCGAAACCGGGGGCGTGTTCGTGAATGGGTTCAGCGCTTCGAATCCGCGCGTTCCGGTGGGGGGCGTGAAAAAGAGTGGGTACGGTCGGGAGCTCTCGCATTTCGGTTTGCGCGAATTCGTCAATGCGCAGGGCGTCTGGGTCAAGAAGGTGCCGTGAATAAAATGCGTGCGTTACCGAAAGAACGATAACGTTTGCCTCGATACCATGATGGTGTGTTGGTTGCTTCAACCATCGTCCTGAAGAAAAGGGGAAATCGTGGCTACATCAAGCGCAAACCATTCATCGGATCGCCGGTACGTGTTGACCGCCGGAGCGGGCGCGGCAGTCGCGGCAATCGCGGCGCCGGCCGTTGCCATGGCAGAAGCGACTGTTGGAAACGGGCACACGCACACCGCTTCCCGCCATGCCGCCGACTCGGTCATGGCCAAAGACGGCACGCGAATTTTCTTCAAGGATTGGGGCAGCGGCAAGCCGGTGGTGCTTTCGCATGGCTGGCCGCTCGACGCGGACGCATGGGATGCCCAGATGCTGTTCCTCGTGCACAACGGCTACCGCGTCGTCGCGCACGATCGCCGCGGCCACGGGCGCTCTGGCCAGTCCGCGTCGGGCAACGACGTGGACACCTACGCCGACGATCTCGCAACCGTGATCAACGCACTCGACCTGAAGGGGGCGGCGCTCGTTGGCCACTCGATGGGCGGCGGCGAGGTTGCACGCTATATTGGGCGCCACGGATCGTCGCGGGTGGCCAAGGCCGTGCTGATCAGCGCCGTCGTGCCATACATGGTCAAGACCGACAACAATCCGGACGGCTTGCCTGAATCCGCATTCGACGGCATCCGCAAGAACCTGACCGGCAACCGGTCCGTGTTCTTCAAGAACCTGGCGCTGCCTTTTTACGGCTTCAACCGGCCCAATGCAAAAGTCGAGCAAGGCACCATCGACGAATTCTGGCGCGAGGCGATGGGCGGGTCGATCCTTGCACAATATCAATGCGTCAAGCAGTTCGAGGTGGATTACACCGGGGACCTGAAGAAGTTCGATGTGCCGACGCTGGTCCTTCACGGCGACGACGACCAACTCGTGCCGGTCGACGTTGCAGGGCGGATGACGGCGAAAATCGTGAAGAATGCAACCCTGAAGGTTTATCCGGGTGGGGCGCACGGCATGTGCACGACGGAGGCCGACAAGGTCAATGCCGATCTGCTCGCCTTCTTGCAAGGCTGATCCACGCTTTCCTCGATGGTGCGAATGCGTTGCGTGGCGTGTTCGCATTCCTGTTGGGAGGGAGAACAAGCGAATAGCGTGCGGCTCCGATCCGTGTCGCGACTCGACACCGCCCAAAGGCGTGATAAAAAAGTGCATAGTTTGCTGCGTCTATCCCATCAAATCGTGAAATGAACGGTTCGGATCTTTCCGCTCTCTCGCTGTTTGCCCGCGTTGCCGAGCAACAAAGCTTTAGCGCCGCCGCGCAGGCGCTCGGTATCTCCAACTCCGTCGCGAGCTACACGATCCGGCGACTGGAGGATCAAGTCGGCACGAAACTCTTCAATCGCACCACGCGAAGCGTCAGCCTGACCGAGGCGGGCAGCGAATTTCTGAAGCGCATCCAGCCCTTGATGGAGCAACTCGATCTTGCGTTCAACGAGGTTGGTCGCGCATCCAGCGGCACGATGGGCACGCTGCGGCTGAACGTGCTGCGAGCGTCGATCGCGCTGGTCATCGCGCCGGTGCTAAAGGATTTCCTGAATGCCTACCCGGATATGAAAATCGACGTGATATCCGATAACAGCCTCGTCGATATCGCCAGCAAGGGCTACGACGCCGGCATTCGCTACGATCATGTTTTGGCGCTGGACATGGTGGCGGTGCCGATCGTCTCCAATATGCGCTTTTGCGTTGTGGCGTCACCGGAATATTTGCGAGGCAAGTCGTTGCCCGGCCATCCGCGCGATCTACTCAAGCACGACTGCATCAACTACCGGAGCGCCGACACCGCGGCCCTCTATCGCTGGGAATTCGAAAAAGACGGAGAGAAGATCAGTATCGCGGTAGCGGGGCGTGTGGCGACCAACGATAACGATCTCCTGCTGCAGGCCACGCTCGATGGCCTTGGCTTCGGCTACCTCCAGCATCGTCTCGTGGAGCCGCACCTCAGTACAGGCCGGCTCGTGAATGTGCTGGACGAGTGGATTCCGCACGGTGCGCTATACCTCTACTACTACAATCCAAACGGCTTGCCACGCAAGCTGCGGGTCTTCATCGACTTCGTGCGTGAGCGTCTGAAATAAGGCGATGCGAAGGGCGCGGCGATCGCATCGAGTGCGCCCTGCGGGCAAGTGAGCTTGATATTCCCGCGTGTTGGCCGCTGCATCTGGAGGCGCGCATTATGCGAATTCATCGCATTGCGCATTCGGCTTGTGCTGCTTTTTGATAAGCAAGCGAGCTCCTATACTGCGACGCCATGCCGGAGTGAAACAGCATCCGGCGCGAAGGAGTTGGCGGCTTGCACGCCCCGAAAGTCCTGCCTTATCACGAAGCATTAGCACGTCTTTTTAGGGATCTACCATGTCATCATCAAACACCCCCGTCTGGTTCATCACAGGTTGTTCGACAGGCCTTGGGCGCGCGCTCGCCACGCTGATCGTCAAGCGAGGCTGGCGAGCCGTCGTCACGGCACGCGACGTCGCGAGCGTCGCCGACATCGTGAGCGGCGCGGAGAACCGCGCCATGGCGCTTGCGCTCGATGTCACGAAGCCGGCCCAGATCGAAGCGGCTGTTGCGGCAACGCGCGAGAAATTTGGCCGTATCGACGTGCTCGTGAACAATGCCGGCTACGGCTATCAGAGCACGGCGGAGGAGGGCGTGGAAGACGAGATCCGCGCACAATTCGACGCCAACGTATTCGGCCTCTTTGCGATGACCCGCGCCGTGCTGCCGCTCATGCGCGCGCAACGCAGCGGCAACATCATCAATATCAGCTCAGTGGCCGGCCTGATCGGTTTTCCGGGGTCGGGCTACTACGCCGCCTCGAAGCACGCGGTGGAGGGTTGGTCGGACTCGCTGCGCGCCGAACTGGAGCCACTAGGCATAGGCGTGACGTGCGCCGAGCCTGGTCCGTTCCGTACCGACTGGGCAGGCCGCTCGCTGCGCCAGACGCTGACCCAAATCGACGATTACGCGGAAACGGCTGGCAAGCGGCACACCGGCACCAAGCAGACGAGCGGCACGCAACCGGGCGACCCGGTGGCGGCCGGGGAGGCGATGATCGCCATCGCGCGGAACACGCAAGCGCCGCGTCATCTGGTGCTGGGCGCATGGGGCTTCAATACGGTCGTCGATTACCTGCAGAAGCTCACGAAGGATATCGAAAGCCAACGCGATTTGAGCCTCTCGGCCGACTTTGACAGCCATTGATGCATCGTTGCTGACTGGGGCCGCCGCGAAGCCGACATCTGAGCGGGGTCGCGGCGGCCCTTGCCACATCCGCATTCCTGATTTGATTTCAGCGTAGCGATCGAGCTTCAATTCCAGTGCGTTTCAGGAAGATCGACGCGCGAAGCCGTCCCATACTTTCCTCGACAGGTTAGATAGCGCCTGCTGTCGCGCCAGCGGACGCGTCGAGCCATGCGATATCGCCTAGCGCAATGTTGGTTGTATTCGCGCATAAGAGGAAAGCAAATGAACCGCAGACAAATGATGCAATCGACGCTTCTCGCATCGCTCGCCGTGGGTGGCAGTTCCACGTGGGTATCGGCGGGGGGCGCGGAGCAACCGGAGCCCGCCGCGGGCTTTCGCGAGGAAAGCGATAGTCTTGGCGTCGTCAATGTACCGGCAGACAAACTGTGGGGCGCACAAACCCAACGCTCGCTCCAGCATTTCAGCATCGGCGACGATCTGATTCCGCGTGAAATGATCATTACCTACGCGATTCTGAAAAAGGCGGCAGCCAACGTCAATTTCAAGGAACAGCGGCTTGGAGCGGTTCAGCACGATCTCATCGTCAAGGTATGCGACGAGATACTCGCCGGCCAGCATCACGACATGTTTCCGCTGCACGTATGGATGACCGGCAGCGGTACGCAGTTCAACATGAACGTCAATGAGGTGATATCGAATCGCTGCTGTCAACTAGCCGGCACACCGCTCGGCAGCAAGACACCCGTGCATCCGAACGATCATGTGAACATGTCACAATCGTCGAACGACTCGTTTCCGAGCGCCATGTACATGGCAGCGGCAATCAACGTCAAGGAGCGGCTCGCGCCGACGGTTACCGCCTTGCGCGACGCGATTGGTGTGAAAGCGATTGCCTGGAAGGACATCGTCAAGATCGGGCGGACCCATATGCAGGACGCGACTCCGATCACTCTGGGACAGGAGTGGTCTGGCTACGAGGGCATGCTCACCGATAACCTGGAGCGACTCGACGACGCGCTAAAAGGTGTCTATCGCCTTGCGCTCGGCGGCACGGCGGTCGGCACAGGCCTGAATTCCACGCCTGAATTCGCAGGCGCAGCCGCTGCCGAGATTGCCCTCTTGACGAATCTTCCGTTCGTCACAGCCCCGAACAAGTTCACCGTGCAAGGCGCGCACGATGCGCTCATCCATTTGTCCGGCACGATGCGCACGCTCGCATGTTCGCTCTACAAGATCGCCAACGACATTTCGGCTGATGTCCTGTGGGCCTCGCGCCGGATTCGCAGAACTGATCATTCCTGAGAACGAGCCGGGTTCGTCGATCATGCCTGGCAAGGTCAACCCTACGCAGGCCGAGGCGCTCGCGATGGTCGCAACGCAAGTGATCGGCGACGATGTGGCAACGGGTATCGGCGGCGCGAGCGGCTATCTGGAGATGAACGTCTACAAGCCGCTGATCATCTTCGACATCATGCACTCCATCGCTATCGTGAGCGACTCGTGCACGAACTTTCGGAAGTTTCTGGTGGAAGGCACGAAGCCGAATCTGAAGAAAATCCAGGAAGATGTCGATCGTTCGTTGATGCTCGTAACGGCGCTTTCGCCCGTTATCGGCTATGATAAATCGTCGAAGATCGCGCACTACGCATACGATAACGATCTCACGCTCAAGCAGGCAGCCTTGAAACTCGGCTATGTGACGGAAGCGCAATTTGACCAGATCGTCGATCCCAAGAAGATGGTCAGACCGTACGTTGCGCATCAATGACTGCCGATCGCGAGTAACATCTGCTGGATCCAAACGCCACCTGGCTGCTGCAGGCGCACGCGGATCGCCCGGATTTTCGTGCTGCGCTAAGTGCGCTTCGAAAGCGCTCGAGCGCGCCAGGCTGCGCCTTCTTGGCGATAATTGAGCATGACGGTGTTATGGACAACCTTGCCAGGCTGGTATCTATCGTCAGTCGCCGGACTTTCAGGGCTGAAGGTCATGTCTTCGCCGTCACGCCCGAGCGAGTGGCAATTGCGGAGGGCGTGCGCGCCGCCGTGGCGATGGCGCCGATGCTGGCCGCGGCAGTGCTGCTGGCACGACCTGAGGTTGCGCTTGGCGCCGTTGCGGCTTTCTGGAACTGCCTGTGCGATCCCCAAGGGGAGAAAGCCGCGCGCCTCAAAGCGATGGGCACCTTCACGATCCTCGGCGGCATCGCCATGCCGCTCTCTGCCTACGCAGCGAGTTGGGGCTATTTCGCAAGTCTCGTCACGTTGTTTGTCCTGGTGTTCCTGTGCGGACTGGCGCGATCCTACAAACCGGCGCTTGGCCCGATGCCCACGCAGGCGGGCCTCGTTGCCTCGCTTGCCGTCGTCATTGGGGTTGCGTTAGCGAGACCCCTGTTCGGCGCGCTCGAATTAGGCGGATATTTTTTGCTCGGCTCCGCCTGGACCATGCTGTTCTGTGTCTTCCTCTGGCCAATTCCATTCCGGCAATCGGCCAATCTGATGCTTTCGACGATCTTCGGAAGGCTGGAGATCATGACGGGTTTTTTGCTGGTGCTGGATCCGCTCCCAGGCGCGAATGTCACTGGTTGGGAGGAGTTCGATACGGTGCACCGCCGGGGTGTACGCATGTCTATCGAACGGGGCAGGGCGTTGGCGGCCCTCGACACCAGCAATGGATCGCGGCTTGGGCCGTATATCGATACGGCGGCTAGAATATTTTCCGCGTTGATTGCCATCGGTCACTCTCGGCGCATGTCAGAAACGGCCCTCAACGCGAATTCGCGCGACCTGCTGCAAGGACTGCTGCAGGTGCTTCAGGAACTGAGCGCCCACGCTCTGCTGGATCGTCCGCTTCCCGATGCGGTTGTCGTGCAGTCGAACGCTCTTGTGCGCCAGGCTGCGGGTCAGGACGACATGGCAGCACGCGCCGTGGCGTTTGCGGCAAGCGCCATTGTTCGCCTCGCGAAGGGTGGGTTAGCCTCAGTCGTCGGCAGCAAGGCCTCCCCGGTCGCTGCAGCGCATATGCGCCAGTTAGTGGACTCGCTGGTTTGGCGCCACGCGCTAAGAGTTGCGATCGCGACGGTAATCGCTTTTGCGATTGGTACCTGGCTAAACGTCACGCTCGCCTATTGGGGCGCGCTGGCCGCAATCATCGTGACGCAACCGATTTCCTCCAACACATGGCTGCGCGTTCTGGAGCGAGCAATCGGCAGCCTCATTGGCGGACTGATTGCTGCGGCACTTCTGGCGACGCTGCCGGGTCCTGGCGCAATGCTCCTCGCCATTCTGCCGCTTGCCGCCGCGGCCATTGCCTCGAGGCTGGTGAGCTACGGCTTGTTCGTGATCTTTCTGTGTCCCATGTTCATGCTGGTTTCCGACTTCATTCACCCGACAGGCGGCTTGATTGCTGCACGCTTTGTAAATGAGGTCATTGGCGCCTTTGTGGGCGTGGCGGCCAGCTTCCTCTTGTGGCCTGAGCGGAGCAGCGACACGCTTACAGCGGCGGTTTCCGCCGCGATCTCTGCGAACATGCGCTTCGCGTCAGCCGCGCTACGCCTGGACGCCGGCTCGGCAACCACGCTTGATAACCTGCAACGAGACGCCGGGCTCGCGAGCACTCGCCTGGAAGCTGCACGAGAGCGCCTGCTCCTGGAGGGGCGTTGGCGATCTGCGTGGCTCGAGCACCTGCGAGAGGTCATCGTGGCCTTGCGCTCGGTTTGCGGTGCTGCTGCGGTGCTCGAGGTCCTGCGGGAAGGAGACCCCGGCGCAGTAGATCGCCAAAGGGCTGACGGCTACGATGCGATGACCGTACAGCTGCTGCACGCGCTGGCCTCCCGGACTACCTGGCAGTTACCGGCGGCTCAACCGGCCGGCGTTGCCGAAGACGATCTCGGGCAGGCGATCCTCAACTTTGTAAGTGCTTTCAATGCGTACGTTTCCAGATAGCTGGGATACGTGCATTTCGATAAAAAGCATGTCGTTTTGGTCATCGCTACTTTGCCGATCCACATAGAATGACTTCGGCCTCATGTCTTCGCATAGGAAAGGTGCTAGCCATGGCAAAGCAGAATCTGACGTTTCTACTGAACAAGAATCTGGATTTTCCCGTCACCGCTGAACCCTGGACAAGCCTGCTGTCGGAGGCAGGCATGAACGCCGACGTGACGACGGACATTCCGGAGATGAACCGGCTGCTCGAGGCTGGCAGCCCGAATATGGCGTATGTTCCAGGGGCGGGTTTCTGCGTGATGATGCGAAAGGGTAATCCGCACTATCGCGGCCTTGTCATCGCAACGTCAAAGTTCTCCGGTCAACCCGCTCAACGCACGCTGCTTGTAGTTCGTCACGACGATCAGGCAAACAGCCTCGACGACCTTGAAGGATCGACCTACGGATACCTGAACAGGTCCTGTTCTTCCAGTTTCTTTCCGCCTGCCATTATGTTGAACGAGAAAGGAAAGAAGCTTGAAACCTTCTTCGAACTCAAGCAGGTTGCGGGATGGCAGGACCGGGTCGACGCAGTGGTCGCGAAGTCCATCCGTGCAACGATGATTCTGGAAGACGTGTGGAAGATGACACCCGCGAACGTGCAGGCGACGAAGGTCATCGGCGAATATAATTCTTGCGTACCCGCCGTCCTGATCGTGCGCAAGGATCTCAGTGCGGACGTCGCGACGGCATTTCGGGAGCAGCTCTTGAGCTACATGCCGGACTGGAAAAACGTCTACGGGGCCTTCCGGCCGTTTTATTTCGCCGATATCCAGACCTTTTACCACCAGGTTTGCCAACTGCCTGACGATGAGGTTTGATTGGCGTGAAGACGAATCGTGACACGTGGGGCCGGTTGAAGCCAGAACCGTTTATGCGCTTCTAGCCGTGATGCTCAAGTGCAAAGTCGAGCGAGAACCGTGCGGCATTGACGCTGTTCAATAATTTCTTGGCTGCACGTTGCCGATCGGACGGTAGCTCGAGCAGTTCTCCAACCAATGCATTCGTTGCGTCTTCGAGTTCGCTGTCCATCGCGAATTCAGTGGCAATGCCCCAGTCATAGGCCTGCACCCCGCAGATAAGCCGCGAGCGCATGACGATGTCCTTTGTACGCCCGGTACCGATCAAGTCACGGAGGGACGCCACGCTCTCGAAGCGGACGCCGTGGCCCGCGTTTTGCTCCGGAAGTCCGTACAGTGTCGTTTCCGTGGCTAGCCGCAGGTCGCACGCGAGGGACAACTCGAACGCAGCGCCGAAGCAATAACCTCTGGTCGCGGCAATGACCGGCTTGCTGCAACGCGATGGTGCACTTAGCGCCCACGCAAGCCTCGACTCATGGTCTGTAGAGACGTCAATAGACTCGTGCTTGAAGTGTCCGCTGGAGAAGTGTTCGCCCGCACCGCGCAGCACGATCACGCGGACGGCCGAGTCAGTGTCCAGAGTCTCGAACACGCGACGCAATTGCTCGCATTGCGTGAGGGACATCAGATTGAAGGGCGAGCGGTCGAGCACGATTTCGGCACAGGAGTTCTTCGGACTGAATTCGACGCGGAAGCCGTCGAAACGGGTTGGCAATCCGGGTGCCTGAAAGGCAAGCGTCGTCATGGTTTCCTCAGATGCTAAATCGCATATCGTCGAGCAACGCATTCATATGAACATGCGAGGTGTTACGATTTCAGCGCCGATGCGCCGCGGTTCCGCAAGGGCTCAATATCAATCTAACACGAGTTAGTAAATTTTCAACCGCAAAGTCACTTTGAGCCGGAAAGCGGAGATTTTGGGGCATTTGCCCTTGAAATCCTGAGCCACCAGCAAGCCGAAGAAGCCTTCCGCGTGGGAGGCCGGTATTTCCTTCCTCGCGCCGCAATCTCATCTTCAAGACGTTCGCAAATCACGCACTGCAAGCCGGACCGCCGTATGCCCACTTGAATGTTTCTGGCGAATTGCCTAGCCTGATATCAGGTTTCATCGGCAAGATCGGGAGTGTACGCATGGACGCACGAAGGCGTCCATTTTTTACACCCGGAACTAACGCGCGTTAGCGCTGCGATCCTCAGGAATGTCATGGCAACGGCTCCGGCAACAGGCGGTCGTAGGTCGCTTATCGCAACCGTGCGTCCGTCCGCGCGGCGGCGCAACGGGGAAGCGCTCACGGCGTGGATGCTGATTCTGCCTTCGCTGATCGGTCTAGTCGTGCTTTATCTGTTGCCGACGGTGAGGGCGATAGGGGTCAGCACAACCGACTGGAACCTCATGGCTGCGCCACGCGCCGTCGGAATGGATAACTATCGCGCTATGCTCGCCGATGGTGATTTCTGGCACGCACTCGAACTATCCGCATACTACGTCTTCCTGAATATACCGACGCAGACAGTGATCGGCCTGCTGCTCGCGGTACTGATGGACCGTCTATGTGGAGCGATTGCCATACGCGCGATCGTGCTGTTGCCTTTTCTTCTCTCCAATGTGCTCGTCGCACTGATGTGGGTATGGCTGCTCGATCCGATGCTCGGCTGGGTCAACGCGATGCTCGAGTCAATCGGCTTTGCAAACCGGTCATTCTTCGGCTCGCCGGTCGAGGCGCTCGCCACAGTCGCGGCTGTCAATACCTGGCGATATACAGGCATGGTCGCATTGCTGTTTCTGGCTGGCCTGCAGCGCATTCCCCGCTGTCTTTACGAAGCGGCACTACTGGATGGCGCCGGAGAATGGCAGCTGTTTCGCAGCATTACGGTTCCGTTGCTGAGGCCTGTGATGTTGTTCGTGATTGTCACGAGCATAACCGGTGCGTTCCAGATCTTCGATACGGTCGCCGTGGCAACACATGGCGGCCCGGCCAGCTCGACGCGCGTGATCGTCTACTACATCTACGAAAACGCGTTCAAATTCCACAGGATGGGCTATGCGTGCGCCATGTCGATCGCATTGCTGTCCATCATGGCTTTGTATAGTGCGGTGCAGATGCGCCTTTTTCATGCAAGCGAGTCTGAGCTGGCTCATTTAAGTTTCGATCTCGGTACGCTCGACCACGTGGTCACTACGCCAGCGCGTGTTGTGCGTATCAGCACGGGACGAGTGCTTGCCTGGTGTGTGCTCGCGGCGATGATCGCTGTGACGCTGGTTCCGCTCTTGATGGTCCTGCGCACTGCGCTTACACCGCCCGCTGACTTGTACACGTCAACTGGAAGATGGTTGTCACCGGCATTCACGCTGGAGAATTTTCTTCGTGCCCTCGGATTGGTGAACGATAACGTCGCTCTTGCCGATGGGGGATCCGGCGGCAACATCAATTTCCTGAGATCACTGCTGAATTCGGTGATCTTTGCAGGGCTCATAGTGGCGGGTCAGGTTGTGTTCAGCGCCATGGCCGCCTATGCGTTCGCGCGCTTGCGTTTCCCTGCGCGCGAGCCGTTGTTTGCGCTGTTCCTCGTCGCCCTGATGCTGCCGAATATCGTTCTGTTCATCCCGAACTTTATTCTGATCAAGGAACTGGGGTGGCTCAATACCTATGCAGGCATGGTGGCGCCGTTTTTTCTTGTATGGGCGTTTGCGATCTTCTTCCTCCGCCAGTCTTTTTTATCGATTCCGCGCGACCTGGAGGAGGCGGCGCTTCTCGACGGCGCATCGTACTGGAAGATATTCTGGCGCATCGTTCTTCCGGTGAGCCGGGCGCCGATAGCGACAGTCGCGATTCTATCGGCCGTTAACGCCTGGAATGAATTCCTTTGGCCGTTCATCGTGGCGAACGCCGACGACATGCAGGTGCTCACCGTTGCCTTGCAGGCGTTCAAGTCGCAAGCTCCCCAAGGCGCCCCGGACTGGACCGGCCTGATGGCTGCCGCCTGTCTGGCCGCGCTTCCGATGCTCGCTTTGCTGATTGCCTTCGGGCGTTATGTGGTCGAATCGTACAGGCCGGTCCGGACGCGCATATGAAGGGTCCCTCACCCCGCAGCGGGCGACATCCGATCCCGCAGATTACTGCGGCGTTCACTGCGATGGCTGCGGCGATCGTCGCGCACGCGGCCGGCAGCGTCGAGATCAGGTATGCCCTCTGGGACGCGAATCAGCGACCCGCATATCAGTCGTGCGCCACGCAGTTCGAGAAAGAAAACCCCGGAATCCATATCAGGATCTCGCAGGTCGGATGGTCGGACTACTGGACTGTGCTCACGACGCAGTTCGTGTCAGGCACGGCGCCCGACGTGTTCGCGAATCACTTGATGAAATATCCTGAGATGGTGACCAACGGGCAACTCGTCGATCTGACTCCGTACATCCACCGGGACAAGGTCGCGACTGGCAGCTTCTATCCTGCATTGCTGATGAACTGGTCGAGGAACGGACATCAATACGGCTTGCCGAAGGACTGGGATACCGTTGCGCTGGTCTATAACAAGCAGATGTTCAGGGATGCGGGCATCGCCCCGGCGGCGATCACAGACTGGACATGGAATGACCTGGATGGCGGTACCTTCGGGAAGGCGATCGCAAGGCTTACGATCGATACCAACGGCAATCGTGGGGATTCGAAGCAGTTCGACCCGCAGCACGTCAAGGTGCGCGGATATCAGATCGGTCGGGCGGGGGGCATGATGGGGCAGACCGAATGGAGCTCGTTTGCCGTGTCTGAAGGCTTCAAATATAACGATGGCCCATGGACCACTCACTACTACTATGACGATCCGCGGCTGGCGCGCACGCTCGAGTGGATCGTAGGCTTGTCGAAGAGGGGCTATTCGGCCCCTTTCGAAGAAGCCAGCAGGCTGGGAAGTTCAGCCATGCTTGCCGCAGGAAAGGTCGCCATGGTGAGCGACGGCTCGTGGATGGTCAACTGGTATGCGCAGAACGCGAAATTCGAGGTCGGATATGCGGTGCTGCCTAAAGGTTCGGCCGGCCGTGCGTCCATGTTCAATGGGCTGGCGGACTCGATCTGGAGTGGCAGTGTCCATAAGGAAGAGTCGTGGAGGTGGGTCAGATTTCTGGCTTCCACGACTTGCCAGAAGATCGTTGCACAGGACGGCGTGGTGTTTCCCGCAATACAGGGTCTCGACAGGATCACGGTCGATGTGCATGCAAAACGCAATATCGATACACAGGCCTTCCTCGATATGAGGCAGGCAACGACATACCAGCCTCCCATCGCAACGGGTGCCGCGCAGATCGACGCGATCATGGATACGACCATCGAATCCATCTTTTTGGGCCGCGTCGATGCTGCGATAGCGCTCAAAGAGGCGAATGAGAAGGTCAACGAGGTCGGGCGACGCCAGGAGTCACGCGCGCCCATCCAGGGGCACACAACGGAGTAGACGTGCATGTCATCGAGACAGCCAGTCAAGATCGCCTTGATCGGAGCGGGTAGCACGGTATTCGCGCGCAATCTGCTCGGCGACATTTTCAGCTATCCGGAACTCGCGGACGCGAGCATTGCCCTGCACGATATCGACGAGCGGCGGTTGGAGCTCTCCGCTCTCGTTGCGAACAGGGTGGCGGGGCAACTGCGGGCGAGTCCCCAGATTGTGGCGACGGCCGATCGCGTACGCGCGCTCGATGGCGCCGACTACGTGCTGAATCTGATTCAGGTTGGCGGCTATCAGCCAGCCACCGTGACCGACTTCGAAATCCCGAAACGGTACGGACTTGAGCAAACCATCGGCGACACCATCGGCATCGGCGGGATCATGCGAGGGCTGCGGACCATTCCGGTCATGCTCGAATTGCTCGCCGATATGGAGCGCGTCTGTCCCCATGCCGTGCATCTGAACTACGTGAATCCCATGGCGATCGTGTGTTGGGCGATGTACCGCGCGTCGTCGATCCGCACGATCGGGCTATGTCACAGTGTGCAGGCCACAGCGGCGGAACTCGCGAAGGACATTGGCGTGCCGTTCGATGAGATCCGATACACGTGCGCCGGCATCAATCACATGGCGTTCTTCCTGACATTTGGGCGACGCGGCGAAGATCTCTATCCCGAGCTGCATCGGGTGCGGACGCAGGGGCGTGTTCCCGACACGAATCGCGTCCGATACGAGATGCTCCATCGGCTCGGCTATTTCCCGACGGAATCGAGCGAACATTTTAGCGAGTATGTGCCCTGGTTCATCAAGCGCGGACGCGAAGACCTGCTCGACAGGTTCAATATCCCTGTGGACGAATACCTCGGCCGCTGCCAGGTCTATGAGGCTTCAAGGGAGTTCATGGAAAGGGAACTTCGTGAGCCTGGGTCGCAGGATCCAGAGGGCTTGCGAGCCGTGTTACTCGAGCATGGGTTCAAGGTCATGGACAAGCGTCATGACGGTGCGGTAGCGAGTCTCGAAGGTCTACGCACGATTACGCGCTCGCAGGAATTCGGGGCGACAATTATCCACTCGATTGAGTCCGGCACGCGCAACGTTGTCTATGGCAACGTACCCAACGCTGCGCTCATCGATAACTTGCCGCAAGGATGTTGTGTCGAGGTCCCCTGCCTGGTTGATGCGAATGGCGTGCAGCCGACCCATATCGGGGCCTTGCCGCCCCAGCTTGCTGCACTGATGCGCACGAATATCGGCGTGCAGGAGTTGACCGTCGAGGCTGCGCTCACGGGACGCCGCGATCACGTTTACCATGCCGCGATGCTGGACCCGCATACGGCGGCGGAACTGGATGTCGACCAGATCGTGGCGCTAGTCGATGATTTGCTCGACGCGCATCGCGACTGGCTTCCCGAGAGTCTGTCGAAGCGCATGCATGCCTGAACCGGGAGCCGATGCGCAAGTTCAGCGCAACGCATTCACGCTTACGCAGGTATGACGCGCCGCGTCGGTTGTGAATATAAAAAATGAGCCGAAAGATCACCACAACGAGAGTCACGAGCAGCCAGGTGGCAAAGCTTGCGGGCGTCTCGCGCACGACGGTCTCGTTTGTGCTCAACGATGTCCCGCATATGGGCATCAGCGAAGAGACGCGGGAGCGCGTGCTGAACGCTGCCCGTCAGTTGGGCTATGTGCCAAACGCGGCTGCGCGTTCGCTGGTGAGCGGCGCAACCCGCACCGTGGCGCTCGTGACGCCGCATAGCGAACACCTGAAGGTCGATGCCTTCATTCCGCGCATGCTTGCGGGAGTAAACGACACCTGTCACGCTCACGGATACAAGGTGATATTCGAGCCGATCATCGAGACGGGGCGTGCAGCGGGCGGCTTCCTCGAACTGGTCGACAGCCGCCGTATCGACGGACTCATTGCCATCAACACGCCGCGCTCCGACGACGTACACCTTGTGCGTCTCGCGTCCGAAGGCTTTCCGCTTGTGGTCTTCGGATCGAAGCTCGACGAACACGCGAACCTCTATAGCATCGACGTCGACATGCGCGAAGCGTCGCGCGTCGCAACGCGGCATCTTCTCGCGCTCGGGCACAAGCGAGTCGCCTATCTCGGGTTTGCATCCGACGAGTACCACGGGGTCACGGAGCGCCTCTACGGCTATCGCGACGCCTTGCGGGAGTTTGGTCTCGGCGTGGAAGCCGAGCGTGTCGGATTCGCGAACTTCAATGCGCAAAGCGGTTACGACGCCATGAACGCGATGCTCGAGCACGGTCCGTCTTTCACCGCACTGTTTGCAGGCAACGACACCGTCGCATTCGGTGCAATGGCCGCATTGCGCAAGGCTGGCTTGCGCATCCCCGATGACGTTGCAGTCGTCGGCTATGACGATATTCCGCTCGCCGCTTTTGCGACTCCGCCACTGACGACGATGCGGACCTTGCCTTATGAGCAGGCATGCGAGGCGTCTAACCTGCTGGTACGGCTTATGGCTGGCGAACGACCCGACGAGTTGCATTCGATGATGGCGGTTCCGCTCATCGTGCGTGAGTCTTGCGGCAGCGCAATCAGACAGGCGTAGCCGCTGACATGGCTTTTACTCGCGTTTCCTGACTGGAAGTCAGACGACTTACCGATTTTGAAATAGAAAGTAATGTTTCTCAGTGCCTCGCGCAAACTAATTCGACACCAAATGTTGTATTCGTCGTTCGATGTGGCATAGTGGAAAAAACTAACTTATCAAAGGAAATCCACGAATGGCTACGCTCCAATCGATTCAGGCAAGAATCGCAAAGCTGCAGGCTCAGGCAGAATCGCTGGTAACAACGAAATCGTCGGCGGTACTCGAGAAGATTCGCGGCCTGATGGAAAGGCATGCCGTGACGGTTGCCGACATCGAGGCATTTGTCGGCAAGCGGCGCGGCCGCAAGCCGGGAAAGGCCGTTGTCGCGAAGCAGGGCTCGTCGGCAGCGAAATATCGCGATCCCAAAACTGGCGCGACCTGGACCGGCCATGGTCGTGCTCCCGCGTGGATTGCAAACGCCAAGGACCGAAGCAAGTTCCTGATTGCAGGCGCGGCGCCGAAACCGGCTGCTGCAGTGAAGGCGCCCAAGGCAGGTAACTACGTGCGCGGGCCGCAACCGCCAAAATATCGCGACCCGAAAACCGGCGCGACGTGGTCCGGTCGTGGCATCGCACCGGCATGGCTCGCTGGCGCGAAGGACCGGTCGAAGTTTTTGATTGAAAAGGCCGAGCCTGTAGTGAAGACAGCCAAGGCGCCGGCAGCGAAGAAGGCCGCCGCAAAAAAGAACGCTGCATCGAAAAAGGCTGCTGTCAAGAAGGTATCTTCGCCGGCACGCAAAGCTGCGCCGAAGAACGGCGCAGCGGCGAAATCGCCGGCCGTCCGCAAAGCCCGTGCGCCGAAGCTTGTGGTGAAATCAACGGCGCCCGTCGAAGTTGCCGCGCCTGCGGCGGGCACTGAAGCTGTGAGCACGGCCGCTGCGGCCTGAGTTGCGCACACCGGGCTCCGGAAGCCTGCTTCCGGCCCGGTTCAGCGCTTGTTACTCGTGGCGGGGACCGCTTGAACACACGGACGGTTGCTGGCATCGACGTGGGCGGTGACAAGAAGGGCTGCCATCTGGTCATTCTGGAGGGCAGTCGAGCTTTCCGGCCTGCCGATACCAAAACCCCGCAGGAGATGCTGCGAGCCTGCCTCGAGTACGGCGTGCAGGCCGTCGGGATCGATGCTCCATGCCAATGGGGTATCGAACGTAAAGGGCGGCGTGCGGAACGGGAACTTGCGCGGCAACGCATCTTTTCCTTCGCCACGCCAACCCGACAACGGGCCGATGAGAATCCTGGGCGCTTCTACCTGGTGGATGTTCAACGGAGAAGCCATTTACCAAGTCTTTTCTTCCGACTATCCGCTACTGTCATCTCGCGATTTCCAGGGCGGGCGTGTTAGCTTCGAAACATTTCCCCATGCCGTGACTTGCGCTCTCCGCGGCAAGGAGGGGACGTCTGCGAAGGAGAAGCGCCGGCAACGGCCAGAAGTACTGGAAAGCGCTATGATCGACGCCTCTGGCTTGAAATCGATTGACGACTTCGATGCCGCGCTGTGTGCGCTGACCGCGAGATACCTGGTCGAAGGGCGCACATATGCTTACGGCGACGTGAAAGGTGGTTACATTCATGTTCCGATTCCACTGGCCTTGAACACGTATTGACGCTGAAACCGTGCCGCCGTGCGGGAACGCGTTGCAGTTGGCTTGCCGTGCGTTATGTGCCACTGCAGTTGTCACAAGGGCAATCACAGCTATTGACTGGATTCTGCACCCTCATCCCTTTCCGAGCGGCGGCCGACGTGAGAATCCCGCCATATTGCTCAACTGGGCCAGTTCATTGGCCGCCTCGCGTAGCAGTCCAGAGTACTCGTGAATCTTCCCGGTCGTTAGCCGTACCCGGGGACCGGCAACACTGATGACGCCGACGCAGCGCGAACCGTTCACCACGGGCGCCGCCACTGCCGACATACGCGGGGCAAACACCTCGTCGATCATCGCGTAGCCACGCACGCGCGCAGCATGCACGAAACCCAACAGCGCTTTTAGTGTCGTCGGCGCATTGGGTCCGAACTCATTCGGCTGTCCGAAGCCTTGCTTCAAGACCAGCGAGGCCGCCTGTTCATCGGTCATCGTCATGAGCCATGCATGTCCGGTCGACGTGCATGAAAGTCGTGCCGCCTGGCCCATGTCGGGATCGTAGCGGAAGCCGGTGCGCTGTCCGTCCGCCTTCCCGACCCAGATGATCGCTTCGCCATCCACCAGCGACAGTCGCGCGAGTTCGCCTGTCTGGGCAGCGACGCGTTCGATGATCGGCTGGGCGATGTCCGCGATGCCCGTGAGGCTCAGGAATTCGAGTCCGTTCGACGTCATGCGCATGGTGAGGATGTAGCGGCTGTGATCGACCCGTTGCCTGACATACCCGCTTTCGATGAGTTCGGCGAGCAGGCGGTGGCAGGTGCTGCGCGGCAGAGACAAGGCATCGGCAATAGCCGCGAGGCCTGCACCTTCGCCTTGCGACGCCAGCAGATCGAGAATTCTCAGGCCGTTCCTAAGCGACATCTTTCGCCAACTTCCATATTATGAAATGGAGTTCCGGTGCGGAACACCCCGCCTGTCCAGCGCAAACAATAGCACCTGTTCGTCGCCAGAAACGAACGCTTCGCCATATCGAGAATCCAGGAGACAACATGTCATTTTTTGCTGATTCGGACCTCGCCGGGGAAGGGCGGTCCGCGCAAGCTCACTTGATGGCGCGTCGGGCAGTAGCGGGGGCAACCGTCGGTACAGCGCTCGAATGGTTCGACTTTGCGCTGTATGGCGTCGTCGCGGCCACGATCTTTCCCAAGCTGTTTTTTCCGTCGCTCGACCCGACTGCTGCGCTGCTCGCGTCGCTGGCGAGTTTCTGGGCTGGATTGGCCGCCCGCCCGCTCGGCGCGGTGATCTGCGGGATGCTCGGTGACCGTTGGGGACGCCGCAAACTGATGCTGATCACCGTATCGGTGATGGGCGCGTCGTCGTTCCTGATGGGCTTGCTGCCCACTTACCACCAGGTTGGCATCCTCGCGCCGACACTGCTGGTGTCGCTACGCATCATTCAGGGTTTCGCGCTTGGCGGCGAATCGACGGGCGCGCAATTGATGGCGGTGGAGCATGCCTCTGCCAACCGACGCGGCTGGTATTCAGGTCTGCTTGGCATTTGTTCGCCACTCAGCCAGATTCTCGCCAACTTTTCGCTCTTTACGCTGGCCGCGTTGCTTTCATCGGACGACTTCGATACCTGGGGCTGGCGAGTGCCGTTTCTCGCGAGCTTCGTTCTGGTGCTGCTCGGCATCTACATCCGCAGGAAGGTGAGCGAGACACCGGCGTTCGAGGTGCTCAAGAGGACTGGCGAATCCACACGCGCCGCCAATCCGCTCGGCACGGTCTTCAAATATCACTGGCGCACCGCGCTGCGCCTGACGCTGTTCTTCTGCGGCCCGGCCGCGCTGTTTTATCTGATCGTGGTCTTCTCGCTCAGCTACCTGACGAAACACCTCGGCGTACCTAAGCAGACCGGTTTCATGCTGTTGATGGTGGCGAATGTCTGCGCCATCGTGGGCGCGCTGGCGGGCGGCTATCTGAGCGATCGGATCGGACGCAAACGTGCGCTGATGATCGGTTCGGCCTGCACGCTGATCTGCTGCCTGATTTACTTTCCAATCCTCAACCACAACTCGATCGCGATGACGATGGCAGTCATGGGCGCGTTCCTCGGCTTTACACAGTTCCAGAGCGGCATCCAGCCAGTCTGGTTCGCCGAGTCATTCCCGACCGAGGCGCGCTACACAGGGTCCGCACTGTCGTATTCGGGCGCCAACCTGCTCACCGGTGGCCCGATGCCTATCGTCGCCGTGGCGCTGCTCAATGCCTTTCACGGTTCCCCGTGGGCCATCGTAGCGGTCTGCGGCTCGCTGAACCTGATCTCCTTCCTGATGATCGCAATGTCCCGGGAAACCAAGGACACGGTCCTCGAACGCTCTTCTACACACTGACACCATGACGCGCAAACTCTACATCCTCAATGGTTCCAACCTGAACATGCTGGGCGCGAGGGAGCCTCATCTTTATGGCAGCACTACGCTGAAGGACATCGAACAGAATTGCCTCACGCTGGCCGACGCGCTCAAGTTCGACTGCGTATTTCGTCAAACGAACAGCGAAAGCGAGTTGATCGACTGGATTCAGGAAGCATTCCTGCAGGACGCCGCGCTGATCATCAATCCGGCCGGCTTTTCATTCGGTCGGATTCCGGTGCTCGACGCAGTCAAGCTCATCCGCCGGCCAGTCGTGGAATTGCATATCACCAATATTCACCAACGCTCGGAAGAATATCGTCACTCGACGATTTCGGTGGCGGCCACCGCGGTAATTTGCGGGGCAGGAGCGAACGGATACTTGCTCGCGATCCGTGCGATTGACGATCTGTGGGGCAAACAGGCTTGAACCGACTCTTCGATGTATGAAGCACGCGGGCGCCTGGATGGAGCCCGCGTCCGTCGGCATGCGCGACATCGTCATCTGTCCCGACTTGCAACATCCGGCAACACCGGTGGTAACATTTGTTGTCACCCACTGCCAGAGCGACGCATGCCAGACAGTTTCGACCAGCTCGCCGCGCTGATCCGCGCGCGTTTCTCCGATTTGAGCCCGCAGTTCCAGACCGGCGCTGCCTTCCTGCTCGACCATCCCGACGAAGTGGCCGTTTCGTCCATGCGCAAAGTGGCCGAGCGCGCCCGCGTGCAGCCTGCTTCGCTCGTGCGGCTTTCCCAGCAACTGGGCTTTCCGGGCTGGAACGAGCTGCGGGACCTGTTCGTCGCGCGCGTGCGCACGCGGCCGGAGCCGCTTTCCTCGCGGGCCCGCTCGCTCGTGGCGGGCAATGCGAAGGACGGCCTTGCGCGCGACCTGCTCGTGGCACAACAGCACAATCTGGAGGCGAGCGCCGCGCACAATACCCGCTCGATGGTCGAGGCGGCGCGCGTGTTGCGTCGCGCGAAGCATGTGCACGTGGCGGGCTTTCGCTCGTGCTATGCAGTGGCGTTCGGGCTCGTCTACGGATACCGCCTGTTCCGGCCTTCGGTTTCCTTGCTGGGCGGCGAGGCGGGGACGCTGGAGATGCAGTTGCTCGGCATCGAGCGCGACAGCGCAACGATTGTTGTCAGCTTCGCACCGTATTCGGTCGAGGCGGTGCGCGTGGCCGAGGCCGCGCTCGCCAAAGGCAGCCGCCTGATCGCGATTACCGACAGCGCCGTCTCGCCCATTGCGCTGAACGCCGACAAGGCGCTGATCTTCACGCACGAAAGCCCATCGTTTTTCCCTTCGCTCGTCGCTGCGACGGCCCTGGCCGAGTCGCTCGTCGCCCATCTGCTGGCGCTCGAAGGCTCGGGCGCGATCGCGCAGCTCGAACAGGCCGAGCGTTCCTTGAACGCACGCGGCGCTTACGTGCCCTGAGCGCCACCCCCCGGCATTTCCGCGCCATTTCGCGCCTGTTTTTCCCGCAGCCGGATGTCGTTGTGAGAAGGCATCCGGCTTTGCTTTGCACGTTTCCATCGCATTTGTTGTGATCGATTTTTAATTTGACAACATATGTTGCGGTGACGTATAAAGCGCACTATAGGAAGAGGTAGACCCATACCGGTAGCAAAAGCGAGAAACAGATGCAGGAACTCAAGACTATCCGCGTGGCCGGTTCGCCTGAGGCGATCGGCCGGCAGCTCGGCGCACACGTGAAGCCGATCTTTGCGGATTACATGGCGCAAAGCAGCGCCTGGCGGGCGGTGAGCCGCTGGCGCGACAGTGCGTTTGCGCAGCAGTTGCGCGCCGCAGCCGCACAGTATTTTCCGACCTATGTCGCGGAAATCGACGCAATGGCGCAGGCGCTGGACTGGTCCGCGGAAGACCTGTTCCTCTGGAATTGCCGCGGTGAACTGATCCACCACACACCGGACGGCTGCACGACGCTCGCGGTGCGCACGCCGGGTGTGGGCCTGATCGCGCACAACGAAGACGGCGACCCCTGGCTGCATGGCCACTGCAGCGTGGTCGAGGTCGAACCCGACGGAAAGCCCGGTTTCCTCAGCTTCTACTATCCGGGCTCGCTGCCGGGGCATACCTTCGCAGCTACGCGTGCGGGACTTGCGCAAGCGATCAACAACGTGCGCATCCGCGAGCCGCGCGTGGGTGTGCCGCGCATGATCCTGGCGCGCGCCGTGCTCGATTGCGCGACGCTGGAAGAAGCCCTCGCGCTGCTGCGCGACACGCCGCGCGCGAGCGGCTTCCACCACACGATCGGCGGGACCGACGAGGCGGGCGAGGTGCGTGTGGTTAGCGTCGAAGCCACTGCGCAGCGCGCTTCGGCGCGCGAAGTGAGCGCGCCCTCGGGACACGCGAATCACCTCATTCACTCGGGCTGCGAGCGTGAGGCGCAGATCGTCACCGACTCGTCGCGCGATCGCCAGACCCGTCTCGCCGAGCTGTTGCCCGCGCTTGGCGCGCAGCCCGACGGCGCGGCTTTCGTGCAGGTGCTGCAGGATCGCGCGGGCGCCGGCCTGCCGATCTTCCGCGACGATCCGCACGACCCCGACGACGAGAACACGCTCGCCACCGCCTGCATGCGCGTCGAGCCGCGCGGCGTGGCGTTCGACGTCTGGCAGGGCGGCGAGCGCGTGCTTGGCCGCTTTATCGATTCGAACGCGCGCCATGCAGACGGCGCGAACCGCTAAATATTCACGGACTTCATCGAGGACACATATGACCAAGGTGTTTCACCGGATGCCGAAGCAAAGCTTGCCCGTCGCGGTGGCAGGCGAAGGCATCGAAATCGTCGATTCCACCGGCAAGCGCTACATCGACGCAAGCGGCGGCGCCGCGGTTTCATGCCTCGGCCACAGCAACCAGCGCGTGATCGACGCGATCAAGCGTCAGGCGCAGCAACTGCCGTACGCGCACACCTCCTTCTTCACGACCGAGGTCTCGGAGCAACTCGCCGATCACCTCATCGCCGCGGCGCCCAAGGGGCTCGACCATGTGTACTTCGTGTCGGGCGGTTCGGAGGCGATCGAGGCCGCGCTCAAACTCGCGCGCCAGTACTTCGTGGAGAAGGGCGAGCTTGCGCGCCGCCACTTCATCGCGCGCCGGCAGAGCTATCACGGCAACACGCTCGGGGCGCTCGCGATCGGCGGCAATGCGTGGCGCCGCGAGCCGTTCCTGCCCATCCTGATCGAATCGCATCACGTGAGCCCTTGCTTTGCGTACCGAGAGCGCCACGAAGGCGAGACCGACGAGGCCTATGCGCAGCGCCTCGCCGATGAACTCGAGCAGAAGATTCTCGAACTCGGTTCCGAAACGGTTGCGGCCTTCGTCGCGGAAACCGTGGTGGGCGCAACGGCCGGCGCGGTGCCGCCCGTGCGCGACTACTTCCGCAAGATCCGCGCGGTGTGCGACCGCTACGGCGTGCTGCTGATCCTCGACGAGATCATGTCGGGTATGGGCCGCACCGGCCATCTGTTCGCCTGCGAAGAGGACGGCGTTGCGCCGGACCTGCTGACGATCGCGAAGGGCCTGGGCGCAGGCTACCAGCCGATCGGCGCGACGCTCGTGAGCCAGCGCATCTACGAGACGATCGTGGGCGGCAGCGGCTACTTCCAGCACGGCCACACGTATATCGGCCACGCCACGGCCTGCGCGGCGGCGCTCGAAGTGCAGCGCGTGATCGCCGAGGAGAAGTTGCTCGACAACGTGCTCGCCCGCGGCGAACAACTGCGTGCGCGTCTGCGCGAGCGTTATGCGAACCATCCGTACATGGGCGATGTGCGCGGCCGCGGCCTGTTCGTCGGTGTCGAGCTGGTGAAGGACCGCGCCACGAAGGCCACCTTCGACCCGGCGCTCAAGCTGCATGCGGCGATCAAGCGCGAGGCGTTCGCGCGCGGCCTGATGGTCTATCCGATGGGCGGCACCGTGGACGGCCGCAACGGCGATCATGTGCTGCTCGCGCCGCCTTTCATCTGCACGGAGCAGAACATCGACTCGATCGTCGAGCGGCTTGCCGCGGCCGTCGACGGTGCGCTCGACGTAACGGGCGTGGCGCGCCCGGCGTAAGCTTCGCTGTATGGAGTTGAAGTGCAACTAACTGTCCGCCGCTAGCGGCGGCCGAGATCGCGGCGACCGCAAACGGTCGCGCGCGCCGGTCATAACCTCCAACGGAGTCCATTGATGACGCAAAACCCGACCTCGCGGCTTCCCGCTTTCGACGCTGCCCAGGCTACGCCGGAGCAGAAGGCGGTGCTGGACGAGATCCTTTCCGGTCCGCGCGGCAACCTCAACGGTCCGTTCCTCGGCTGGATCCACAGCCCGGAACTGGCGCAGCATGCGCAGCGCCTTGGGGCGTTCTGTCGTTACCAGACAGGCCTGTCGCTGCGCCTCTCAGAACTGGCGATTCTCGTCACGGCCGCGCGCTGGCAGGCGCAGGCAGAGTGGTACATCCATTATCCCATCGCCCTGAAGGCGGGCGTGCCCGAGGTGCTGGCCGAGCAGATCCGCACGGGCGTCGCGCCCCGGTTCGACGAGCCCGACGACGCGCTGATCTACGCGTTCACGACCGAGCTGTACGACGCGAAGCGTGTGTCCGACGCGACCTACGCGCGTGCCGTCGAGCGCTTTGGCTACGAAACCACGATCAACCTGGTCGGGCTGCTTGGCTACTACGCGCTCGTCGCAATGACGCTCAATGTCTTCGCCATGCGCGCGGAAGGCCAGACGACCTTGCCGTTTGCCGAATAAGCGGACTGACCGCGTCCTGCGCGCGCAGCCCCATCCGGTTTTGCCGGATGGGGCATTTTTTTGCACCGCACTGCAATTCCATTTAAGTGACAACCGTATTTCAACCGCAGAATTTTGAGGGCATCGGTAAAACATGAGGATTCCCCCCCCCAGGAGAACAGTTCAAGTGCGGCGTGGGCGAATTAATCGAACGGACGGTTTATCCGCGTAGAAATCGTTTCCATTCGCTCTGGCAGGGTTTCCGGTTTTTGGACGAAATCGTTAATGCAGTTGCCGTGTGCCATGTTTATTGCCGCTGCATTGCGGGATTTTCTGGTTGTGAATTCGAAATAATATGACTGTTTCGTGGAGAAACCTTGCCCGGTAGCTTTTTCCAGCCATGTACGGCTTTCCGCGTAAATTGTGCGGGAAGGGATTAAACGGGGGTTTGGGCGTGCTTCGAATAACAGGGTTTTCAGCAGGTTTAATGGAAACCGCTTGCACGCATTAATTCGAGTTGTTAGTCTTGCCGAACTTATTAATGACCGTCCCATTCTGATTATCGAAAGGGCGGGCGGGAGCCAGGGGCTAGCCCGCCCGGGTTTTTTCTCTGTGCGACTTTTTTAACGGGGCACATCATGCTTGATACGACCATCGACGTAGCCGAAAAGCCGCTCGCTGCCATGGCCGGAATTGGCGACGTTGTCACCCTGAAATCGGGCGGTCCGCGCATGACCGTCATGTATGCCGGTTCGGTTGGCTTTGCCAGCGGTCACTGGCTGATCTGCCAGTGGTTCGACGAACAAGGCGAACTGCGCCAGGACATGTTCGCTCAGGACATGGTGCAGATCGAACCGCGCTCGATTCCCGCGGCGTTCGTCAAGATGCGCAGCCCGGCTGGCGGAAGGGCCATCGGCAGGGTCTGAGGCGTAGACCCACGCAGACTGCACAGGCGCCACAGGCGCGTCAAATACGATGAAGTAGCGGCCGGGCCGGATGCGCCCGGCCGTTTGCTTTAGCGCTGGCCTTCGGCGGCGATACGCACGGCGAGTCCGGCCAGCACCGTACCCATGAGCCAGCGTTGAAGCTTGAGCCAGCCCGGCCGGTCGCCGAGAAACGCTGCAATCGTGCCCGCCGTCATCGCCACGGCGGCATTCACGCTGATCGAAAGCGCGATCTGCACGCTGCCGAGCACGATGGACTGCGCGAGCACGCTCCCGTGATGCGGGTCGATGAACTGCGGCAGCAGCGACAAATACAGAATGGCAATTTTCGGATTCAGCAGGTTCGTGACGAACCCCATCAGAAAGAGCTTGCGCGGGCGGTCGGCGGGCAACTCGCGCACCTGGAACGGCGAGCGGCCGCCGGGCTTGAGCGCCTGCCACGCGAGCCAGAACAGATAGAGCGCGCCGCCCAGGCGCAGCGCGTCGTAGGCGAACGGCACGGCCATGAGCAACGCGGTAATGCCGAAGGCGGCGCACAGCATGTAGAACACGAAGCCGAGCGCGACCCCGCCCAGGGAGATCAGGCCCGCCTTGCGCCCCTGGCAGATCGAGCGCGAGATCAGGTAGATCATGTTGGGTCCGGGCGTGAGCGCCATGCCGAGTGCGACGGCGGCAAAGGCGAGCAGCGGGGCGGCGTGTGGCATGACGAGGCTCCGTGTTGATGTTTGCTTGGGTTGCTGATGGGTGTGAAGGCGACTCGAGCGATGGGCCCAACGCTGAGCGCTTCAGCCAGATATAGAACGATCAAAACGATCAAAACGGCGCGGCCAACGCAGCTTGATTCCCGGTGATTATTTCATGCGACGGCAGCGCTTGCGCGCCATGGCCTGAAACGTTGGCCAAACGGATAAGCCGCGACGGCCTCAATGCGGCGAGCGCTTGCTCTCAGTGGCGCGGCTTTCGCGCGCCTGGACCCGGTCGTCGAGCCGGCGCGAGAAGAGCAGCATCCCCAGCCGGCGGCTGCGAATCCTGGTCTGGCCGCCGAGATCCTTCGGCGGATTCGGTTGCAGCGCCCAGAAGAGCGCCAGCAGCCAGCCGAGCAGTGTCCAGCCGAGCACGGCATTGAAGACTGCGATGACCAGCAGGTCGTGACGCTGACGCCTGTCGGCGATCAGCGCTGGGAGAAAGTAGAGCGCGACCACCGCTGCGAGAACGATGATCTCGAAGACGGAACGGCTCACCATATTTCCATTCTCCAGAAAAAAGGGCGGAATATGCCCGAACGATCATTGTCGCGCGGATTGGCCCTGAGCGCACGCCATGCCCTGGCCGGACGGCCATCACCGGGCGCGAGGGGTGTCGGCCGGTGGGGGTTCGGGTCTATCATCGGGTTTTTCATCGCTGGGAACCCACACCATGATCTCCGACCCGTCCGAGGCCACCCGTCAACTCGACCACGACGAACTGCGCGCCTTCGTCGAACGCAAATGGCATGACGAGATCGTGCCCGCGTTGACCGACTACATCGCGGTGCCGGCCAAGAGCCCGGCATTCGATCCGCAGTGGGCCCAGCACGGCTATCTCGAGCGCGTCGTGCAGGAGGCCGCGAAGTGGGCGGAACAGCAGCCGGTGCGCGGCCTGAAGCTGGAGATCGTGCGGCTGCCCAATCGCACGCCGGTGATTTTCTTCGAAGCGCCCGCCACGCGCTCGGGAAGCAGCGAGACGGTCGTGCTCTACGGCCACCTCGACAAGCAGCCGGAATTCGCGGGCTGGCGCAACGACCTGGGCCCCTGGACGCCGAAGCTCGAAGACGGACGCCTCTACGGGCGCGGCGGCGCTGACGACGGCTACGCGATCTACGCGAGCGTCACGGCGCTCGCCGCGCTCGACGCGCAGGGCATCGAGCGTCCGCGTTGCGTGGGTCTCATCGAAACCTGCGAGGAGTCGGGCAGCTACGACCTGCTGCCTTATGTCGACGCGCTGCGCGAGCGGCTCGGTAACGTCGGTCTCGTCGTGTGTCTCGATTCGGGCGCGGGCAACTATGACCAGCTCTGGCTCACCACGTCGCTGCGCGGTCTCGTGGCGGGCGACCTCGAAGTCGAAGTGCTCGAGGAGGGCATTCACTCGGGCTCTTACGGCGGCATTGCGCCGTCCAGTTTCCGCGTGATGCGGCAGCTCTTCGAGCGTCTCGAAGACGCCGCGAGCGGCACGCTGCTGCCCAAGGGTTTCCATTGCGCGATCCCCTCGCAGCGCTTGAGCGAAGCCGAGGCCACGGCGAAGATCCTTGGTGAAAGCGTCTGGAAGACCATGCCTTGGGCGTGCGGCCAGGACGGCCGGCGCGTGCTGCCCACCACCACGGACCCGCAGCAGGCGCTGCTCGACTCCACGTGGCGGCCTTCGCTTTCGGTCACGGGAGCGGCGGGCCTGCCCGCACTCGCCGACGCCGGCAACGTGCTGCGGCCGCGGACGGCGTTCAAGCTCTCGCTGCGCCTGCCGCCGCTAGTCGAGGCTTCGAAGGCCGTAGCCGAACTGAAGGCGCTGCTCGAACTCGATCCGCCGTATAACGCCAAGGTCACCTTCAGGCCGGACGCGGGCGCGGCCAACGGCTGGAGCGCGCCGGAACTCGCTCCGTGGCTCTCGGAAGCGCTCAACGCCGCCTCGCGCACGCATTTCGGCGCGGACTGCGCGTATCTCGGCCAGGGCGGCACGATCCCGCTCATGAACGTGCTGCAGGCAGGGTTTCCCAAGTCGCAGTTCATGGTGTGCGGCGTGCTCGGCCCGAAGTCCAACGCGCACGGGCCGAACGAGTTCCTCCATGTGCCCTACGCGAAGAAGCTCACGGCCACGGTGGCCGAAGTGATCGCCGCCGCGCCTTGAATTGCCCTTGAGCGGCTAGTGGCGGGGAGGGGAAGGCGCGCCGTCTGCAGGCGGCGCGTCCTGTGCAGCGTGCCCGTCACCATGGCATGAGCAGCTTTCGTCGTCGACGGGCTGTTCGAGACTCTTCATGATCCCGCACTCCGCGCTGCTGCTCTGATTGGCATGGCAGCTCTCGCGCAGCGTGCGTAATTGCTGCTCGAGTACGCGCATCGCTTCGATCTGCTGATGGATGCGCTCGATCTGGCTGTCGATCAATTCGTTGACTTCGTCGCAGGGTTGGCTCGGGTCGGCCTGGAAGCGGCGCAGCATGCGAATGTCCGTGAGCCCGATGCCGAGTGACCTGCAATGACGGATAAAGTTGAGCTGCGCGGCATGCACGGCCGTGTAGCTGCGGTAACCGTTGGTTTCGCGCGCGGGCTCGTCCAGCAGGCCTTCGCGCTCGTAAAAGCGCACCGTTTCGACGTCGCAGTGCGCGCAGCGCGCCAGTTCACCAATTCGCATGGTCGCGGCTCTCCCAAATCACTTGACCCTGTAGCGGCTACAGGCTGTTCAATGATTGTGTCACTTTTGGGAGAAACCGGCTATGAACCAGAGCTACGTGTCGCGGCTCGGCATTGCGCAACGCCTTCGCGCGCGTGATGAGGAACGGACGGTGGGCGGCGCTCACGGGTCTGGCGGCGTGGGCGGCGCGTGCGGCGGCCACGGGCATAGGCACGACCAGGATCAAGGACAAGACCATGATCGTGCCCATGGTCACGAGCACGGCCACGACCAAGGCCATGCGCACGGCCACGACAACGATCAGGGCCGCGGTCACGGCCACAACCATGACCACGACAACGAGCACGGCCACGGACAAACCGAGCCGAACAGCCACGCGCACGCCCATAGCTGCTGTCACGGCGACACTGCGCACAGCACGCCGCCGCAAAGTCAGCGCAACACGGCTCCGGCGCCCGAAGGCACGCGCCGCGCTCGCTGGCGCATCCAAAACATGGATTGCCCGACCGAAGAGCGCCTGATCCGCATCCGGCTCGAACCCATGCCGGGCGTCGTGCGCCTCGATTTCGACCTGCTCGCGCGCGAGCTGACCGTCCATCATCGGCTCGACGATACACAGCCGGTCGTCGCCGCGCTGCGCGCACTCGACATGGCGCCGCGTGAGTTGGATGAAAGCGCGTCCGCGCAAGACGCCCCGCCTGCGCCGGTCGGTCTCGTACTGCGCCAGAAGCTGCTGCTGGCGGTGAGCGGCGTGGCAGCCGCAGGCGCCGAGGTGCTCGCCTGGCGCACCGGCCGGGAAACCAGCCTGCTCGTACTCGCTTGCGCAGCCATCTCGATCGTGTGCGCGGGTCTGCCCACGCTGCGCAAGGGCTGGATCGCGCTGCGCAACTTCACAATCAACATTTATTTCCTGATGTCGCTGGCGTTGATCGGCGCCATTGCGATCGGCAAGTGGCCGGAAGCGGCGATGGTGGTGTTCCTGTTCGCCCTTGCGGAGGAAATCGAGGCGCTGTCGCTCGAACGCGCCCGTCAGGCCATTCGTGCGCTGACCGCACTCGCGCCTGAGACCGCCGAAGTCTGGCAACCCAGCGAGGGCGCATCCGGGCAAGGCGAATGGCGCGAGTGCGCGGTGGGCGATGTGGCTGTCGGCAGCCGTATTCGTGTACGTACAGGCCAGCGCGTGCCGCTCGACGCGCGCGTGAACGCCGGCCGGGCTGCGCTCGATCAGGCGCCGATCACGGGCGAAAGCCTGCCTGTCGACAAGGAAACCGGCGCGGTGCTTTACGCGGGCAGCATCGTCGTCGATGGCGTGGTCGAAGCGCTCGTCACCGCGACCGCGAAGGACAGCACGCTCGCTCGCATCGCCGCGGCGGTGCAGGAGGCGCAGGCGCAGCGCGCGCCCACGCAGCGCTTCGTCGACCAGTTCGCGCGCTACTACACGCCGGCCGTGGTCGTGCTTGCCGTGGTGCTGGCGCTGGCCGGGCCGCTCGTCTTCGGCGGCGCGTGGAGTGCATGGCTCTACAAGGCGCTCGTTCTGCTCGTGATCGCCTGCCCGTGCGCGCTCGTCGTCTCGACGCCGGTGACGGTCGTGAGCGGCCTCGCCGCCGCCGCGCGCCACGGCATGCTCGTGAAGGGCGGCGTGTGGCTCGAACGCGGCCGGCTGCTCAAGGCCGTCGCGCTCGACAAGACCGGCACGCTCACACGCGGCGAACCTGTCCTGACCGATGCGCTCAAGGCGCCGATGCGAGCGCTGGTCGGCGCTGGGGCGTCCAGCGAACCGCCGCTTTCGACAGAACACGCACTGCGCATTGCCGCGAGCCTGGACGATGCGAGCACGCACCCCGTCGCTCGCGCGGTGGTCGAAGGCTGGCGGGCGCGACAGCCGGAGGCACGCCTGCTCGCCGTCGATCAGTTCGCGGTGCTGAACGGTCGCGGCGTGCAAGGCCGCGTCGACGGCACGCTCTGGCGCCTCGGCAATCACCGTCTGGTAGAGGAGCTCGGTTTGTGCTCGCCCGAACTCGAAGCGCAGCTGGCCGCGCTGGAACTAGCGGGCAAGACGGCGATCGTGCTGTGCGCGCCGCAGGAGGCCGTCGCCGTGTTCGCCGTGGCCGACGCGCTGCGTACGGAAAGCGCACCGGCCGTGCGCGCCTTGCGCGCGCTCGGCGTGACGCCCGTCATGCTGACCGGCGACAACGCGTCGACCGCGCGGGCGATCGCCGATCAACTCGGCATCGACGACGCGCGCGGCAATCTGCTGCCGCAGGACAAGCAGGACGCGATCGCCGCGCTCTCGAAGCAGTACGGGATGGCGGCAATGGTCGGCGATGGCGTGAACGACGCGCCCGCGCTCGCACGCGCCGACATCGGCTTCGCGATGGGCGCGGCGGGCACCGCGACCGCGCTCGAAACTGCCGACGTCGCGATCATGGACGACGATCCGCGCAAAATCGCCGCGTTCATCGGCCTCTCGCGCAAGACCGCGAGCGTGCTCAAGCAAAACATCGCGCTTGCGCTCGGCATCAAGGCCGTGTTTCTCGTGCTCGCGATGGCGGGCGAGGCCACGCTCTGGATGGCCGTGTTCGCCGACGTGGGCGCGAGTCTGCTCGTCGTGGCGAACGGTCTGCGCGTGCGCCGGCATTTCGACGGCACGCGCAACGTGCTGAAGCCTTGCGCGCAGGCAGAGCAACGCAACTAACAGCCAGTCCCACCCGCGCGCGCCCAGCGCGCCTCACCAGGGTTTGGCGAGCCGCGCGCGCAGTTCGGCGCGCGTGCTTTCGTCGAACTCGCCGAGAAAGCCGAAGCGGCCGGCAATCAGGGTGGCGGCCGGCACGCCGTCGCGGAACACGATGCGGTTGCCGGCGAGCGCGGGCACTTTCTCGCCGGGCAGCAGCGTGCCGACGAGATTGAGCGGATCGGCGGCGCTCACGCAAACGAGCGCGCCGCCTTCGCCTTGTGCCGCAGCGCGCCGCCGCACGTCGCGCAGCAGCGCCACGGCTTCGGGCAGCGCGAACTGCTCGCCCGAAATCCCGGTGACGAAGCGCCCGCCTCGCACCTCGCCGCGCGCCTCCATGCGATGCAGCACGCGCAGCAGGTCGCGCCACGGTGGCAGCCACGCGGCCTCGCGTCCGAGCAGATGCCAACTGACCACGCCATAACGGCGCAGCAGCACGTTGGCGACGTGCTCCAGCAGATCCGGGTCGGCGGGCGGCCGGCGCGCGGCGCTGGCGGTCGTTTGCCTGGCACGTGCAAGCGCCTCCGAGCGTGAGGCCGCTGCTACGCCCGAATTCGATACAGCCGGTTCTGTCCCGACGAACGCGGTTTCATCGTTCAGTTCCGCAAGAGGAGTGATCGACGCATCGGCCAATCCCTTGGCCAACGCAACACGCCGCAGCGTCGCCCAGCGCCCCGCGTCGGCCATGCCGCCCGCGAGCGGCCCGAAGCCGCGCGGCCGGCGTCTGCCGTGATGCGCGCTGCGCTGCGCCGCCGGCTTCACGAGCGCGCGCAGCCCGGCAAAGCTGTCTGCGTTGACGAGGCCTGCCGCCACCAGTTCACCGAGCGCGTTCTCCAGTTCGACGCCGAGCAGGTGCGCGTCGGCAGCCAGTTCGTCGAAGAACATCGCGCCGTGCCGCAGCAGCGCCTCGTACACGCGCTGCGCGCGCGCCGACAGGCCGCCCGTGTCGGTCGTTTCGACGAGCGCCATCCAGCGCGCCAGCTCGCGGCGCGTAAGCAGCACCACCGGCGTGCTGCGTACCGTCGAAGCGGCTGCCGCACGCGCGGGCAGCCGCGCCCAGGCAAGCCGCCCCGAGCGGCACAGCTCGTCGAGCAGCATGGGCGTGTAATCGTCGATACGCGCCGGCAGGATTTCGTCCTCCCATGCGAGTGCCGAGGCTTCCCAGCCTTCGAGCTGGTCGAGCACGGCGGCGAGCGCGTCGCGGCCAGAGCCGCGCGAGCCGGGGGCCACGCGTTGCCACTCGAACAGGAAGCGCATGAAGTCGTGACGCTCGACCGGCTCGATTTCGCGCCGCAGCTTGCGCACCGTGTAGCGGTGGATACGCGCGAGCAGGTGGCGTTCGCACCATTCCTCCTGGCCGCCGCCCATCGCTTGCGGCGTGAAGCGTCCGCGCATCACGGTGCCTTCGGTTTCGAGGCGCGTGAGCGCGAGCGCCGCCACGCTCGCCTCCAGCGCGAGCGGCCGCGCCACCTGCGCGATCGTGAGCGGTCCGAAGCCCGACAGTCGGGCGCGAATGATCTCGACGAGCGCCGCGTCCTCGGTCCACGTATCCGCGTATTCAGGCGGCGGCGTGAGCGGCGGCTCGCACTGCGCCTGGGGATAGATGGCCTGAACACACGCAAGCCGCTCGATGCCCACCCACAGCGCGTCGTGATCCGAGACCGGTAGCCGCGTTGCGCGGCCCGCCGCCGCCAGATCGGCGAGCCATGCGAGCCACTGCGGCGCCTGCTGCGCCTCGCTTTCGGCGAGAACGCCGAGGCTCGTGAGGGCGTCGTGCATTTCGTCGGCGTCTCGCACTTGCGGCCAGGCTTCTTCGCGCACGCTCGCAATCGCTTCGGGGTCGAGCGCGCCGAGATCGTCGGTGGATTCTGGGTCGCTCCACCGGCGCGACAGCACGGCCTGAGTACGCCGCTCTTCGATCGGGGCGTCGTCGAGGAACGCATAGGGGCGCGCGGTGAGGATTTCGGCCGCGAGCGGCGAGGGCGCGGGCAGTTCGCGCACCACGAGCTTCAGGTCGCCCGCCTCGATGCGCCGCAGCAGCGCGATCCATGCTTCGGTATCCATAGCATCATGGAGGCAGTCGTCGAGCGTCTGGTCGACGAGCGGATGGCGCGGCACTTCACGCTCGCCTGCGATGTTTTCGACGCACGCCACCTGGTCGGGAAACACGGCCGCGAGCAGGTCTTCGCTGCGCATGCGCTGGATCTGCGGCGGCGTCTTGCGTCCGCTGGTCTGACGCGGCAGCGCGAGCGACGTGGTCGCATTCCAGCGCCAGCGCACGCCGAACAGCGGCGCCTCGAGCAGCGCCTGCACGAGCAGATGTTCTGCGGAATTCGAATGGAGATAGCGCCATACCTCGTCCAGCGCGAAGCTGTGCGCACCGGTGAGAGAAAGGATGATGGCGTCCTCGGTAGCCGCGGCCTGGAGCTCGAAGTTGAACTGGCGGCAAAAACGCTTGCGCAGCGCGAGACCCCATGCGCGGTTCAGGCGGCTGCCGAACGGCGTGTGGATCACGAGCTGTGTGCCGCCCGCCTCGTCGAAGAAGCGCTCCATGACGAGCGTGTCCTGCGTAGGCAACACCGTGAGCGCGGCGCGGGCGCGCGCGAGATATTCGACGATCTGGCGCGCGGGGGCATCGTCGATCTCGAGCGATGCGGCGAGCGCCGCCGTGGCGCGATCGACCACGGCGGGCGACGCGGCGTCATCCGTCGCGCCAGCGCTCGCGCTCGCATCGATCAGCGCGGCTTCCACCTGCTTGCGCAGCCGCGAAATCGCGAACGAAAGCTCGTCGCTGCGACCTGGCGCCTCGCCTAGCCAGAACGGAATGCTGGGCGGCTGCCCCTGGGCGTCTTCCACGCGCACGCGGCCCGCTTCGATTCGCAGGATCCGGTACGAGGCGTTGCCGAGCTGGAACACGTCGCCCGCGAGGCTTTCGACGGCGAAGTCCTCGTTGACGGTGCCGATCTGCACGCCCTGCGGTTCGAGCAGCACCGAGTAGTCGGCGTTGTCGGGAATCGTGCCGCCCGACGTGAGCGCGACGAGCCGCGCACCGCGCCGCGCACGCAGTGTGTGGCTCACCACGTCGCGATGCAGGTAGGCGGCGCGCGGCCCGTGGCGGCTCGTGTAACCTTCGGCGAGCATGCGCAGCACGGCGTCGAACTGCGCGCGCTCGAGCGCCGCCCATGGCGTGGCGCGCCGCACTAGCGCATAGAGCGCGTCTTCTTCCCAGGCCTCGCAGGCCACTTCCGCGACGATCTGCTGCGCGAGGACATCGAGCGGCGCCTGCGGCAGCGCGAGGCGGTCGAGTTCGCCGCGCCGCACGCTATCCAGCAGCGCCGCGCATTCGATCAGGTCGTCGCGCGACGTGGGGAAGATCCGTCCCTTCGGCACGCCGCCGACCTGGTGGCCCGAGCGCCCGACGCGCTGCAGGAAGCCCGCGATCGAACGCGGCGAGCCGATCTGGCACACGAGATCGACGTCGCCGATATCGATGCCCAGTTCGAGCGACGCCGTCGCCACAAGCACGCGCAGATCGCCGCTCTTGAGCCGCTGCTCGGCGAGAAACCGATGCTCGCGCGCGAGGCTGCCGTGGTGCGCGGCCACGGCTTCGGCGCCCAGACGGTCGGTGAGATGGCGCGCCACGCGCTCGGCCATGCGGCGCGTGTTGACGAACACGAGCGTCGTGCGGTGCATGGCGACGAGTTCGGCCATGCGGTCGTACACGCGCTCCCACACGTCGTTTGCCATCACGGCTTCGAGCGGCACGGGTGGCATTTCTATCGCAAGATCGCGTTTGCGCGTATGGCCCACATCGACGATCTCGCACGCGGGCGGGTTTGCATTCGGATCTTGCGCCGCGTCGCCCATGCCCACCAGAAAGCGCGCGACGGTTTCGATCGGCTTTTGCGTGGCCGACAGCCCGATGCGCAGCAGACGCGCGCCGCACAACGCATCGAGCCGCTCGAGGCTCAGCGCGAGATGGCAGCCGCGCTTGTTGCCCGCGAGCGCGTGAATCTCGTCGACGATCACGCTGCGCGCGCTCGCCAGCATGCGGCGGCCCGATTCGGAGCCGAGCAGCACGTAGAGCGATTCGGGCGTCGTGACGAGGATGTGCGGCGCGCGTTTTCTGAGCGCCGCGCGCTCGGGCTGCGGCGTATCGCCGGTGCGCACCGCAGTACGGATGTCGACTGGGGGCAAGCCAAGCCGCGCGAGTTCCTCGCCGATACCTTCGAGCGGCCGTTCCAGATTGAGCCGGATGTCGTTGGAGAGCGCCTTGAGCGGCGAGACGTAAACGACAAGCGTCGTGTCGGGCAGTGCGCCACCGTTCGCGAGGCCATCGCGCACGAGTTCGTCGAGCGCAGCGAGAAAGGCGGTGAGCGTCTTGCCCGAGCCGGTCGGGGCGGCCACCAGCGTCGCGCGCCGGCTCGCAATTAACGGCCATGCGGCGCGTTGCGCGGCAGTGGGCGCGTCGAAGCTGCGCCGGAACCAGCCGGCCACAGCCGGATGAAAGCGCGCGAGCACGTCGCTTTGCTCGCCGTCTTGACTGGCGGCGGCTGCCGGGGCGTGCGGATCGGAAACGGGCGAAGGCGTTGTCATGCGGGCGATGTGCGGCAAAAAAAGCGGCAGAGGCGGCGGCATTGCACGTCTGCCAGTCTCGCAGCTTTCGTGCGCGTCTGCCTGGCGCGGGTCGATGCGGCTGCTGGCGTTGCAGGGTGCAGGCAGGAATGTACGGCCGCCTTGCTGCGTTTCAAGCCGTGACGGCCATCCGGCAGGCGCGGCCCGAACGCAGTATCCTCGCCGCGTTGGACTTTCCCTCGAACCCACGACGGAGTCACACCATGCGTTACAACCCCTTGGGCCGCACCGGCCTGTTCGTTTCGGAACTCTGCCTCGGCACGATGACCTTCGGCGGCGGCACCGGCATCTGGAACCAGATCGGCGATCTCCAGCAGTCCGACGCCGAACGGCTCGTTGGCCGCGCGCTGGACGCGGGCGTCAATTTCATCGATACCGCCGACGTCTACTCGCAAGGCGTTTCCGAGCAGATCACCGGCCAGGCGCTCAAGAACCTCAAGATCCCGCGCGAGCAGGTGGTGATCGCGACCAAGGTGTTCGGCGAAATGGGCTCGTCGCCGAACGAGCGCGGCGCCACGCGCTATCACATCATGGACGGCGTGAAGGCGAGCCTGAAGCGACTGCAGCTCGACCACATCGACCTGTATCAGATTCACGCCTTCGACCCCGTCACCCCGATCGAGGAAACGGTGCGCGCGCTCGATACGCTCGTGCAGCAGGGGCACGTGCGCTACGCCGGCGTTTCGAACTGGGCCGCCTGGCAGATCGTGAAGGCGCTGGGCATTGCGCAGCGCGAAGGGCTCGCGCGCTTCGAGTCGCTGCAGGCTTACTACACGATCGCAGGGCGCGATCTCGAACGCGAGCTCGTGCCGATGCTGGAGAGCGAGGGGCTCGGACTGATGGTCTGGAGTCCGCTCGCGGGCGGGCTCCTGAGCGGCAAGTATGGGCGCGACCAGCAAGGCGAGGCGGGCAGCCGCCGCACGACCTTCGATTTTCCGCCGGTGAACCGCGAGCGCGCATGGGACTGCGTGGACGCGATGCGGCCTATCGCGCAGGCCAAAGGCGTGTCGGTCGCGCAGATCGCGCTTGCGTGGCTGCTGCATCAGAAGGCGGTGACATCGGTGATCATCGGCGCGAAACGCGTGGACCAGCTCGACGACAACATCGCGGCCACGAAAGTGAAGCTCAGTGTCGAGGAGCTAGGCGTGCTGGGCGAGGCGAGCGGACTGCCCGCCGAGTATCCGGGCTGGATGCTCGCGCGTCAGGGCGAGCAGCGGCGCGCGCAGCTGCGGCAATCGCGGCAGGAAGAAGAATGACGCGGGAATGACGCGGGAATGACGCGGGAACGAAGCTGGAATGAAAAGCGCCGGCGGTGGAAGCCGCCGGCGCGGTCTGGCCTGAAACTGGGTCGATCCGGTTGCCCGGCCGATCGGTCAGCTCGCCGCCGAGACCTTCAGATGGTTCTTCACCGAGGTCACGCCGGAGACGCCTTCCACGACCTGCCTGGCGTTGTCGCGGTCCTCGGCGCTCGGCACGGTGCCGGTGAGCGAGACCACACCCTTACGCGTCTTCACGTGGATGTGCTCGGACTTCACGTTCTTCGCGCCGAGCAGTTCGGCCTTGACCTTGGTCGTGATGGTTGCATCGTCGACGTGCTGGCCCATGGACTCCGAACTGGCCGCGGGTGCGGAGCTGTTCGTCGTGGTCTGCGCACCGGCGAGAAGTGCGAACGTCATGCAAGCGGCGCCAGCCGCGGTCTTGAGGATCAGGATGCGCTTCATGGCTACTCCCTTTCTGGTTGTGGTCGCAGCTTACATCCGCAAGGTGCGTGCCTCGCCGCGCCGGTGCTCGCTGCGCACGCCGTTGAAAGCCTGCTGGAAGCCGTCTGCACAGCCCACTATGCGGGATTGCGGCCGATTCACGCGACCCGGTTTTCCCGACCGGCGCGCGCACAAATTTTTCCGCACCGTTGTAAAAATCTCCACGGTGGGGTCGGAAAAAGGCTCGCGTCGTAGGCGTTGCAAGTGCCGATCCCGTTTCAAAACAGTGCGTTGTAAAAACTGGCATGGCTGTTGCATGAGCGGTGTTACCACTCAATTCAACAAAACGGGATTGCCATGCCTTCCATCGCGTTACACGCGCGCCAGCATCTGGCGCTCACGCCGCGTCTTCAGCAGGCGGTGAGGCTGCTGCAACTGTCATCGCTCGAATTCCAGCAGGAGCTGCGCGAGGCGCTCGACACCAATCCGTTCCTCGAATATGTCCCGCCCGCCTCGGAGACCGGCGAGGCTGCCGAAGCGGCCGACGGCGCAGCGGGTATCGGCTCCGCGGCGGCGCCCGCGGCCGAAGTTCCCGCCATGGCGACCGAAGGCGCCGGCGAGTCCGGCCTCGATGCCGGCATGGCGCAGGAAGCGTCCCCCTACGCCGAGACCTCGTACGCCGAGGCCAGCTACAGCGACGAAGGCTCGGGCTACACCGCCGAGATGCCAACGCCCGGCGCGTTGCGCACGTCGAGCTATCGCGGCGGCGAGGATGGCGATTCCGAGGCCTCCGACTGGGTGCGCGTGCCGGTTACGCTGCGCGAGCAGTTGCACGAGGCTCTGCGCCTCTCGCCGCTCGACGACCTTGACCGGATCGCAACGCAGATCGTGATCGAGGCACTCGACGACGACGGCTACCTGCGTCAGGACCTCGCCGATCTCGCCGATGTGGAGGGCGCGGGCGACGCGCTCGACGAGGACCGTCTGCGCGTGGCGCTGCGGGTGGTGCAGACGCTCGATCGCCCCGGCATCGGTGCGCGCTCGCTCTCCGAATGCCTCGTGCTTCAGCTCGAGGCGATGCCGCACGACACCCCGCATCGCGAACTGGCCTTGCAGATCGTCTCGCAGCATCTCGAACGCCTCGCGCGCCGCGAGCACGGGGAGCTGCAGCGCCAGCTCGGCTGCGACGCCGCCTCGCTGCAGGCCGCGAGTGCGCTCGTGCGCCGGCTCGATCCGAAACCGGGCAACCACTATGGCCGCGCGGACGGCGGCTACGTCATTCCTGACGTGATCGTGCGCCAGGTGCGCGGCAAGTGGGTGGTGAGCGTGAACCCGGCCATCGAGCCGCGGGCGCGCATCCACAAGCTCTATGCGGAAATGTTCGCGCGCTCGGATCAGACGAGCCGCTCGCCGCTCGCCCAGCAGCTGCAGGAAGCGCGCTGGCTGATCCGCAACGCGCACAAGCGCTGCGAGACGATCCTGCGCGTGGGCGAGTGCATCGTCGCGCGTCAGAAGGCGTTCTTCCAGTACGGCGAAATCGCGCTGCGGCCTATGCTGCTGCGCGACGTCGCCGACGAATTAGGTCTGCACGAGTCGACCGTCTCGCGCGCCACGGGCAACAAGTACATGGCCACACCGCGCGGCATCTTCGAGTTCAAGCGCTTCTTCCCGCGCGAGCTGGAGACGCGCACGGGTGGCACGTGCTCGGCGGCTGCGGTGCGCGCGCTCATCAAGGAAATGATCGACGCCGAAGATCCGCGCGACCCGCTTTCCGACGTCATCCTCACGCAGGAACTCGAAAAGCAGGGCGTGCAGGTGGCGCGCCGCACGGTCACGAAGTATCGGCAGATGATGAAGCTGCCAGCGGCTGAGATGCGCCGGCAGATTTGAGGCATGCGGTTTCTTCTGCGTGCCGGAAGACGGGGGGAGGTCAGCGGCGCGTGACCGGCGTAACGACACGTGTGGTAGCGCGTGGACCGCATGTGACGTTACGCGCGCCGCGATCGGCGATTTGTGGCGCACCCAGCGCAGGGCGAAGCGCCGCGCGCGTCAGCCGGAAGTGCGTGGCGCAATGCCGAGCCATCGCGCCACACGTCCTAACGTGAGGCCGTTGCAGAGCAGATTCAGCAGGACGAAGGCAGCGGCCATCGCGGCCGCGAACGCGCGCGTGTCGGGCGAAAGCGCGTCGTTGCGCGCGACGCAAATCGCGAGCGTGAGCGTGACGGGCCCGCGCACGCCGCCCCATGCGATCAGCCATTGATGCGCGCGCGGCAACGGCTTGCAGATGCCAAAGCGGCTCAGCAGCGGCACGAAGATCGTGAGGATGCCGAATCGGCTCAGGGTGGCGGCCACCAGCGCCAGCCCGAGCGGGAGGGCGTCGCGCAGATGCAGCGTGTGCACCAGACCGGGCACATGCGCTGACGCGAGCAGAAAGACAGCGGCGGAGGCGATGCCAGCCTGGTACGCCCAAAGCTGGCGAAACAGCCCCTGGCTCGCGGCGCGCGGGCGTGTTCGCATGAGTTGGCTGGCCGCGAGACCCGCGCACACCACTGCGGCCACGCCGGAAACGTGAAGCCCGTGTTCCGCGGTCGGATAGAGCAGCGTGGGTAGCGCGAGCGACAGCGCGTACTCGGAAAAAGGCAGGCGGCGCAGCGCGCTCGACGTCGCCACGAAAAGCGCTCCCGCGAGCGCCCCAAACGTGCAGCCGCCGACGAGCGAAACGAGGAACGATGCGAGTGGATAGCCGTGGTTGTGCGCAGCGGTCGGCGCCAGCACCAGTGCACTCGTGAGGAGCGTGGAGATGGTGATAGCGGCGGCATCGTTGAGCAGGCTTTCGCCCTCGATCAGCCGGATCAGGCGTTCGGGCGCGCCGCTATTGCGAAAGAGCGCGATCACGGTGGAAGGATCCGTCGTGCTGACGATTGCGCCGAGCAGCAGGCAGACGATCAGGCTCTCGCCGCTGCTGATCCACGTGGCGAGGCCAACGCCTGCCGCAGCGGCCACCACCGCGCCGATCGCGAGCAGAAGGATGGGCGCGAGATCGGCGAAAAGACCGCGCGTATCGACCTGCAACGCCGCTTCGAAGAGGATGGGCGGCAGAAATATCCAGAGATACGCCTCGGGCGGAAGCGATGTCGTGAGCAAGGGTACGACAGTCGAAGCGGTGAAGGCTGGGGCGAACTGTTGCAAGGCGAGGTAGCCCGCGCCGAGCAGCACGCCGGCGCTGGTCAGGCCGAACGAATCGGAGAGACGAAAACGCTGTGCAGCGGCGTGGCAGAGCGCAATGATGAGTAGCAGGATACCGGCGCGGATGGTGAATTCGATTGCAGTTTGCAAAGGCAGGACACTCCGTGGTGCGGTTGGGCGCCGGGAGTGGCAGTGCCCGCAACGCATCGATTCAGTATCTCGCTGCGTTGCAACTTTGCATGTTGACCCATATCAACTCGCTGCTGACCAGGTCATGACGGCGGCATTACGGTCTTTTACGTGTCAGATGAGATTCGCCGTGCGCGGCTAGCTCGCACCGACGCGCTCGATCAGCGCCACCGCTGCCGCCGGGTTGCGCTCCTTGAAGCCGCTGATGACGTATAGATACACGTCGCGGCCGGCCTTCGCGGCGAGCGGCTTCGCGTAGGTGGCGAGGTCGTCGGGTGTTTCGCCGCGCGACCAGGCGAGCGCGCGCTTCGCCCAGAGGTCGAGATCGGCGGGAGCATAGCCCTGCGGGTGATTCTGCGCGGTTCCCATGATGCGGGCATAGACGAACGGCGCGCTCGTATCGCCGATCAGCGGATAGTCCGAATCGCCGCTGATGACGATCGCCGCCTTGTGCTTGCGCGCGAGTGCGACGAATTCCGGCGTGCAAAAACTCTCGTCGCGCACTTCGAGCGCGTGGCGCAGCGGGCGGCCTTCGGCCTCGTCCGGCAGCAGTTCGAGAAATCGTGCGTAGTCCTCGGGATCGAAGCGCTTGCCCGGCGTGATCTGCCAGTTGATCGGCCCGAGTTTGTCGCGCAGGTTCAGCACGCCGCCGCTCAGGAAGCGCTCGATCGTGGCCCCGGCTTCGGCCAGCACACGGCGATTCATCGCGAAGCGCGGGGCTTTCAGCGAGAACACGAAGTCCTCCGGGGTTTCATCGTGCCAGCGCGTGAAGCTTTCGGGGCGCTGCGCGCCGTAATACGTGCTGTTGATTTCCAGCGTCGAGAGATGACGGCTCGCATATTCCAGCTCGCGGCGCTGCGCAAGGCCGTCGGGATAGAACGTGCCACGCCACGGGGCATAGATCCAGCCGCCCACGCCGACGCGAATCCGGCCGTGCCGGGCTTTTGAAGTGGATGAAGGCGCCATTGGAAATCCGTCAGCGAAGCCGGGATGGCGCAGTGTAGCGCAGCACTGGCCGCGGCCGCTGGTTAGCGTGCCGATCTGAACCGGCGAGTTCATCCCGATTTTTAGGCATAGTCCGATATTTTCCTGTCCGCTGTGAGGCTACTTTAGTCCAGTTGTGTCAGATAACTTCACAGGGGCCATCAGATGTCTTCCCGTATATCTCCGGAACTTACCGATCTGCAGTGGCGCAGCATCGCGCCCATGTTTCACGAAATCCGCGTTGAAGGTCGCCGCCGCGGGCGCCCGGCGCACAATCCTCGTCGCGTTTTCGCGGGCATCCTTTGGGTACTGGCCACCGGCTCGGTCTGGTCGAAGCTGCCCGAGCAGTATCCCGATTTCCGCACCTGCCATCGCCGCTTCAAGCTGTGGTTCGACGCCGGTCTCGTGCATCACGCCATGGAGCGTCTGCACGGCGAGGAAGGCCTCGCCCTGTGCGCGGCCATGGCCGCACGCATGCAGCCGTGGCGCTCGCCGGCCGGCCGCAAGCCGCGCTTTCCGGTGGCGTCCTCGCTGCGCTGGCCGCTCTCGCGGCCTTTCGTGGAGCGATGAGCGGGCAGCGCGCAGGTATTCTGCGGCGGATCGTCGGTCCGCCGCAGCATCAAATTCCCCCATCCTCCGCTCGCATGCGTGCGAACAGCGGCGCCCACCAGGGCTCGCGCGAGAATGCCGCGATTTCCACGTCGGTATTGAGATCAACGGTGCGCTGCCGTTCGCGCGCATCGAGTGGGTCCGCTTGCGCCAATTGTGCGGCGAGCACCTCGGCGCCGGCGTCGGAAGCGTCGCGCGGCCCATGCGCGCGAGCGTTCACACGCTCGGCGAGCCGCGCTTGCGGCGCGTGGAAGTTCAGGATCAGCATTGGCCGGTTCAGCTCACGCGCGAGCGCTGCAAAACGTGCGCGATGCGTTGCCTTGAGAAAAGTCGCATCGACTAGCGCCGTGTAGCCCGCGTTCAGCACGTCGCGCACATGGGCGACGAGGCGTTCGTAAAGCGCATCGAGCGCGGCATGCGTGTAGGCGCTTGCCGGCAGCGCCTCGAGCGAGGGCGGGGCGAAGGGTTCGAGCCGCTTGCGCTCGAGATCGCTCGACACACGGATCGCCCCGCTCAATTCGGCGAGCGCGCGGCTCGCGACCGACTTTCCCGACCCCGAAAAGCCGTGGCAGAGCAGAAGCCAGGGTGCGGGCTCGCGCATGGCGCGCGCTTCGCTGGCCGCGAGCGCGAGGTAGCGAGAGGCGACGCCTGCGCGGGCTTGCGCATCGGACCGCGCGGGCGATCCCGCCTTGAGCGTCGCTACCAATGCCCGTACCAGCGCGCGATAAACGATATGGAGCCGCAACGCCGCGAGCCCCGCGAAATCGCCTGTCGCTTCGAGGTAGCGATTGAGCAGACGGTGGGCATAGGCGGAGCGGCCATGCGCGCGCAGATCCATCAGCAGGAACGCCAGATCGCAGGTCACGTCGATCCAGCGCAGTTCGTCGCTGAACTCGATGCAATCGAACATCAGCGCGTGCCGCCCGTACCGCACGATGTTGTCGAGATGCAGATCGCCGTGGCAGGCGCGCACGAATCCGTTCGTGCGGCGGCCGTCCAGGTGCTGCGCGAGACGTGCGAGTTCGCTTTCGCACGTCTCGCGCAACCCGGCGCGTGTCACTGCATGCGCGGTGCGCGGATCCGCTTCGAGGGGCGCGAGCGCCGCGAGCACCTGTTCGCGCAGCAGTGCTGCCGAGCCGAGGCGCGCTGCGGGCGCCATCGGCCCGCGTCCGGCCCGGTGCGCATGCCGATGGCTCGCGGCGAGGCTGGTTGCGGCTGCATCGATATCGTCCGTGCCCAGTTCACCGTGCGCGAGCAGGTTCGAAAACAGCAGACGCTGATCGAAGCGGCGCATACGTACCGCATAGTCGATGACCTTTACGTTGCCGCGCACGCCGCGTCTGGACCTGAGCCTGCAACGCCGACCGTCGAGAAATAGTTCGCCTGTGTCGCGATAAATCGGTCCGGCGAAGGGCGCATTCAGACGAATCTCAGCTTCGCAGCAGCGGAGCCGGGCATCGAGCCGCACAAAATTGACGAAGCCGAAATCGACGGGCTTCATGATCTTGTACGCGTACCGCCCGGCGAGATACACCACGGAAATATGCGTTTCGATGCGCACGATGCGCCCGGCCGGGTGCGCATACGTGGAGGCGCGCGAGAGCGCGGCGTCCACGAGGCGGCTGTGGCGGCGCGCTACGCGCTGGCGATTGGGGACATGGCGTGAGATAGGCGTGTCGGACATCGGCGTGGCTGTCGTGGGAAAAGAGGGCAACGGCGCGACAAGCGTCGGAACCAGCATAGCGCGAGCCAGCTCGGGAAGGCCGTTGCGCGGCATGTCAATGCCTTGGTCGAAACGGTCTGCATGGGCATCGGCGTCTTGTACCTTTTGTGCAATCGGGGGAGGCTGCGCGATACTGTCTAGTTCAACCCAACGGAATTCCGGATACATGGCGCATTTCGACGTATTCAACGGCGACGCAGACGGCATCTGCGCGCTGCATCAACTGCGGCTCGCAAGGCCGCGCGAGGCGACGCTCATCACCGGCGCGAAGCGCGACATCGCACTCGTCGAGCGCGTGCCCGCCAAGCCGGGCGACTCGCTAACGGTTCTCGACATTTCGTTCGATGTGAATCGCAAGGCGCTCACCGCGCTACTTGCGAAAGACGTCGTGATCGAATATTTCGATCATCACCACGCGGGCGACCTGCCTGTGAACAGGAATCTCGTCGCGCATATCGACACGACGGCGCAGGTCTGCACGAGCGTGCTCGTGGACCGCCATCTCGCCGGCCGCTACCGGCCGTGGGCGATCGCGGCGGCCTGGGGCGACAACCTGCCCGACACGGCGCAGGCGCTTGCCCAGCAGGCCGGGCTCGATGCCGGGCAGGCCGTGCAGCTGCGCGAGCTTGGCGAGTCGATCAACTACAACGCTTACGGCGACTGCGTCGAAGATCTCATGATCGCGCCGCTCGATCTGTACGCGGCGCTGAAGCCTTATGCCGATCCGTTCGATTTCATCGCCTCGGAGCCCATCGTCGGACAGCTCGCCCGTTGCCGGCGCGGCGATCTCGAACTGGCCCAGGCCATCGCGCCGCTCGTCGCGCTCCAGTACGGCAGCGTTTGCGTGTTGCCCGACGAGCCGTGGGCGCGCCGCGTGCGCGGCGTGTTCGCCAATGTGCTCGCGAACGAGGAGCCCTCGCGCGCGCACGCGGTGCTGAGCGTGAACGCGGACGGCAACTATGCGGTGAGTGTGCGCGCGCCGCTCACGGAACCGCGCGGCGCGGATGAACTCTGCCGCGCGTTCCCCGGCGGAAACGGCCGGGTCGGCGCGGCGGGCATCGATCGTCTCGAATCGGACCGGCTCGACGCCTTTGTCACTGCGTTCGCGCGCGTGTTCGGGCGCACGAAGCCGGCTTCGGCCTGAGCGGCGCAAGGCGCAACTAAGCCGTGTCACCTGAGCCCTGCGCGGCGCGCGCCGCCGGCCAGCGCCAGTCGCGGATTTCGGGCATGTCGTCGCCGTACTCGTCCACGTAGCGGCGGTGCGCGGCCAGCTTGTCATGCAGTGTCTGGCGCAGATGCGCCGCGCGTTGCGCGAGGCCGTCCACGCGGTCGATCACGGCTTCGCACAGGTGGTAGCGGTCGAGCCGGTTGAGCACCGTCATGTCGAATGGCGTGGTCGTCGTGCCTTCCTCGATGAAGCCGTGCACGTGAATGTTCGCGTGATTGGCGCGCCGGTACGTGAGCTTGTGGATCAGCGTCGGATAGCTATGGTGCGCGAAGATCACGGGCTTGTCGGTCGTGAACAGCGCGTTGAAATCGGCGTCGGGCAGACCGTGCGGGTGACGGTCGGCGGGTTGGAGCGTCATCAGGTCCACCACGTTCACCACGCGGATCTTCAGGTCGGGCAGGCAGGTGCGCAGCAGATCCACGGCGGCTAGCGTCTCCATGGTCGGCACGTCGCCGGCGCAGGCCATCACGACGTCGGGCTCGCCGTCGTCGTCGTTGCTCGCCCATTGCCAGATGCCAATGCCGTCCGCGCAGTGGCGAATGGCTGCGTCCATGTCGAGCCATTGCGCCTGCGGCTGCTTGCCCGCCACGATGATATTGATACGGTTCCAGGTGCGCAGCACATGGTCCGTCACGGCGAGCAGCGTATTGGCGTCGGGCGGCAGATACACGCGCACCGTGTCCGCCTTCTTGTTCACCGCATAATCGATGAAGCCCGGGTCCTGATGGCTGAATCCGTTATGGTCCTGGCGCCACACGTGCGAGGTGAGCAGATAGTTGAGCGAGGGCAGTGGCCGCCGCCACGGAATCTCGCGGATCACCTGCAGCCACTTCGCATGCTGGTTGAACATCGAATCGATGATGTGGATGAACGCCTCGTAGCACGACATGAAACCGTGGCGGCCCGTGAGCAGATAGCCTTCCAGCCAGCCCTGGCAGGTGTGCTCGGAGAGGATTTCCATCACGCGGCCGTTGGTGGCGAGCTGGACGTCGTCGGGCGTGACCTCCGCGAGCCAGGTGCGCGACGTCACGTCAAATACGTCGCCCCAGCGGTTCGACGCAGTTTCGTCGGGCCCGAAGATGCGGAAGTTGCGCGTGGCGTCGTTCACGCGCATCACTTCGCGCAGGAACGCGCCCATCACGCGCGTGGCTTCGGCGTCCACCTGGCCCGGTGCGGGCACAGCCACGGCGTGGTGCTCGAAGGGTGGCACGCGCAGTTCGCGCACGCGGCCGCCGCCGTTCGAACGCGGGTTCGCGCTCATGCGCTTTTCGCCTTGCGGCGCGAGCGCGGCGATGTCGGGCACGAGGCGGCCTTGTGCGTCGAAGAGTTCCTCGGGCTTGTAGCTGCGCATCCAGCCTTCCAGCAGCGCGAGGTGCCCCGGCTTCGAAATGTTGGCGAGCGGTACCTGGTGCGAGCGCCACGAGCCTTCGGTTTTCTGGCCATCCACGGTCTTCGGGCCCGTCCAGCCTTTGGGCGTGCGCATGACGATCATCGGCCAGCGCGGGCGCACATAGCCGGACGGCAGGTTGCCGTGTTCGTCCGCGAGTTCGCGCGCAGTCTTCTGGATGCGGGCGATTTCGTCGAATGCCGTGTCGAGCGCGGCGGCCATCAAGCGATGCGCCACGTCCGGTTCCTCGGCCTCCACGAAGATCGGCTCGTGGCCATAACCCTTCATCAGCGAGGCGAGTTCGTCGTCGCCTATGCGCGCGAGCACGGTCGGTCCCGCGATCTTGTAGCCGTTCAGATGGAGGATGGGCAGCACCGCGCCGTCGGTGGCGGGATTGAGAAACTTGTTCGAGTGCCAGGCGGTGGCGAGCGGGCCCGTTTCGGCTTCGCCGTCGCCCACCACGCAGGCGACGACCAGATCCGGGTTGTCGAACACCGCGCCGTAGGCGTGCGAGAGCGCGTAGCCGAGTTCGCCGCCTTCGTGGATCGATCCCGGCGTTTGCGGCGCGACATGGCTCGGAATGCCGCCCGGAAAACTGAACTGCTTGAAGAGCACGGCCATGCCTTCGACATCCAGCGGCACGTTCGGCCAGGTCTCGCTGTAGGTGCCTTCGAGCCAGGTGTTCGCGACGACGGCGGGGCCGCCGTGGCCCGGCCCCGCGAGAAACAGCACGTCGAGATCGCGCGCGTTGATGATGCGATTCAGGTGCGTGTAGAGGAAGTTCAGGCCCGGCGTCGTGCCCCAGTGGCCGAGCAGGCGCGGCTTCACGTGCGCGAGTTGCAGCGGCTCGCGCAAGAGCGGATTGGCGAGCAGATAGATCTGGCCAACCGAGAGGTAGTTGGCCGCGCGCCACCAGGCGTCCATGCGGCGCAGCAGGTCGTCGGAGAGCGGCGGGTAGGCAGGGGTGTCGGTGGCGTTCATGCGGGGCTCCGGTTGCGCGGCGGCGGAAGGCGGACCGAGGCGGACTGCGTGCGCGGCGCGGCGGCGTGCGTGGCGCGAGCCGGCGGCCCGCACGGCGGACGGACTCCGCGCGCCAGGCCGGGCTGCGGCCCTCGTGGTCCTGTGGGATTCGTCTTATGGTGCCACGATCGCGCGGCGCGCCACGCGTGGATGTCCTGTGGCGGCGAGTCGCATCGGGGTAGCTGCGCCGCAGCGCGCAATGCACGACAGCGCGCGGTCCGATTGCATAACATGGTTTTATGGTGATCGATGCGGCGCGTCTGCCGCGTTCTGGCGAGGAGGATAGCGATGCGGGCAATGCTGTTCGACGGCGAGAATCCGCGGCTGCGCGAAGCCGATCTACCCGACCCGGCACCGGGCGCGGGCGAACTGCTGATCGACGTGCGTGCGTGCGGCGTATGCCGCACCGACCTGCACGTCGTGGACGGCGATCTCGCTCACCCGAAAAGACCGCTCATTCCCGGTCACGAGATCGTCGGCACGGTCGCGGCGCTCGGGGCCGGCGTGACGGGTTTCGCGCCCGGCGACCGCGTGGGCGTGCCGTGGCTCGGTCGCACCTGCGGCCATTGCCGTTTCTGCGCCGACGGGCGCGAGAACCTCTGCGACGCACCCGGCTTCACCGGCTACACGATCGACGGCGGCTACGCCACGCGCACCGTCGCCGACGCCCGCTATAGCTTTCATCTGCCGCGCCAGTACAGCGACCTCGAGGCCGCGCCGCTCCTCTGCGCGGGACTCATCGGCTATCGCTCGCTCGCGCTGGCGGGCGATGCACGGCGCATCGGCATCTACGGCTTCGGCGCCGCGGCGCATATCGTCGCGCAGGTCGCGCGCCACCAGGGGCGCACCGTCTACGCGTTCACGCGTCCGGGCGATGTCGCGGCGCAGCAGTTCGCGCGGCGCCTCGGAGCAACGTGGGCCGGCGGCAGCGACGAGCGCGCGCCCGAGGAACTCGACGCGGCACTGCTGTTCGCACCGGTCGGCGCGCTCGTGCCCGCTGCGCTGCGGGCGCTGACGAAGGGCGGCACGGTCGTGTGCGGCGGCATCCACATGAGCGACATTCCCTCGTTTCCTTACGCATGGCTGTGGGAAGAGCGGCGCATCGTTTCGGTGGCGAATCTCACGCGCGAGGACGGGGCGACGTTCATGGCGATCGCTGCGCGGCACAAGCTCGAAATCGAAACCACGCCGTACCCGCTCGCGCGCGCGAACGAGGCGCTGGCCGATTTGCGCGAGGGACGGCTCACGGGCGCGGCGGTGTTGACGATGCGCTGAGCCGGTCAGGTGGATCACGATGGTGACGCAGTAGAGACAACGGGTCGCACTGGCCGGGGCGCGCATCCGTACCTGAATGCGCTACAACGATCTTTATCTAGATAGCGCGCGCCGGGAGCCGGTGCGCAACATGGGCGACGCCCGGGAGGTCCATGATGTACAAGCAGATTCTGGTAGCGGTCGATGGCAGCCGCAGCGGCCGGCGCGCGCTCGAGGAGGCCGTGAAGGTCGCAAAAGCGACTGGCGCCGCCGTTCAGGCGCTGTATGTCGTGCGGCATCCGGCGCGGCTCGTGGACGTCAGTACGGGCTTCGCCGAGGAACAGGCGCGCCACTCGGCGGAAAACGACGCGGCAACGGCGGCGCTCGAAGAGGCGAAACTGGTGTTCGCGCAGGCTCAGGTGCCGGGCTCCACGCGCGCGGCCGACGCAAGCGGCGAGGAGATCGCCGCAGTGATCTCGCGCATCGCCGCCGAGGACGGCGCGGACCTCGTCGTGATGGGTACGCGTGGCTTGTCGGGCATGAAGCGCCTGTTGCTCGGCAGCGTGGCCGAGTCGTTCCTGCGCATGGCGGACCGGCCGGTGATGCTGGTGCGCGACGAAGAGCTGCCGGCCAACTGACCGGTGTGCCCGGTTCCACCGGCCGGTTCGGGTCGAGGGCGCGATCGGCCGGGCAGCGTTCCCGCCCTTACAGTCCGTCGCGAAATACCCGCGATGACAAGCCTGGTGTTGACTCGCTGCGCATCAGGTATCTCGAAATGTGACGTCGATCAAGCGACAAATCGCCCATTCGTCGCGCGGGACGCCGTCTTCCTGCCTATGATGTTGGCTTGAGTCGGCCGTCTTGCGAACATACGGCACTCCGAAGCATCCCGTTCCCCATCGTCGCGCGTGAAGCGCTTTCATTTCGCTCGCCGCAGCCCGCGTCCCGTCGCGGTCCACCGCGGTCTCTTTGGCAGCAAACGCATCCGGCCGCGCCGGGCGAAAGCTACATAAGGAGGAGATTGACCATGGCAACCGCTTCCCATCCCTCATTCGACGCCGCCTCGCCCGGCAACGCGATGGGCGCCTCATTCGACACGTACCGTGCCAACACGTCGGCCGCGTTGCGCCTGCTCGTCGGGCAGCAGCAATGGCGCGAGCAGTTGCTGAAGCTGGAGCAGCGCCGCATCGCGCGCGACCGCGAGGCGGTCGAGGGCCTGCTCGAATCGCTGCGCACCGCGCGCGACTGGACCGATTTCGCGGTCGCCACGCAATCGGTCTGGCGCGACTATCTCGGCGCGAGCACCACGCTCTGGCAAGAGGGCGTCGCGGCGGCGATGCAGAGCGCGAGCACGTGGTCCGACAGTGCGCGCGACTTCACGCAGCAGTGGCAGGAGGCCTGTGCGGGCGCGCAAGCCAGCGCAGCCAAGGTGCCGGGTGCGCTGCCGATGCGCGAGTGGATGAACGCCTTCGAGCGCGCAATGAGCAGCGCCGCCAATGGTGCAGTGCATCCGGGCAAGGCGGCGGGCGCAGGCCGTGCGCAGGGCGCGAGCGCGGGCGGAGGCCAGCATGGCCACTAAGCGCGTTGCTTTCGTCACGGGCGGCATGGGCGGACTCGGCGAGGCGATCAGCCGGCGCCTGCACGATGCGGGCATGACCGTCGCCGTCTCTTGCTCGGCGGCGAACACGCGCGCCGATGCCTGGATTGCCGCCGAACGCGCGGCGGGCCGTGAATTCGGCTGCCACCAGATGAACGTCGCCGACTACGAGGCCTGCGAGCGCGCGGCGCAGCAAGCGCTCGACGATCTCGGCCAGGTGGACGTGCTCATCAACAATGCGGGCATTACGTGCGACCGCAGCTTCGTGAAGATGTCGAAATCCGATTGGGACTCCGTGCTGCGCACCGATCTCGACGCGCTCTTCAACGTGACGAAGCCGTTCCTGCCCGGCATGATCGAGCGCGGCTTCGGGCGCATCATCAATATCGGCTCGGTCAACGGCTCGCGCGGCGCTTTCGGGCAGACCAACTATTCGGCGGCGAAAGCGGGCATGCATGGCTTCACGAAGGCGCTCGCACTGGAAGTGGCGAAGAAAGGCGTGACGGTGAACACCGTGTCGCCGGGCTACCTCGCCACGCAAATGGTGGAAGCCGTACCGAAAGATGTGCTGGATGCGCGCATCCTCCCGCAGATTCCAGTAGGCCGTCTCGGGCAACCGAACGAGGTCGCGGCACTCGTGGCATTCCTCTGTTCGGACGATGCGGCGTTCATCACCGGCGCCGATATCGCGATCAACGGCGGCATGCACATGCAATGACGCGCCGCGCGGCGACACAAAAATTTCGCGCGCGGCAAAAAACGGGTCTTGCAAACGCGCGAGGCGCCTTCATGTTGGAACGGTAAGCGGCGGCGACCGCGCCGCGCGAGCGGCGCGCTTCGTTGCAGGCGATTCCCGGACGTCGGCCGCAGAGGTGTCATGCGCCTGTGCGAGTTGATGGGGGAACTTAGGAATCCGACGCAACGCCGTCGTTGTGTGGACACGAAAAACGTTCTGCCCATGGAGGCATCAATGAGCACTATCTCGCGTTACGATCCGTTTTCGATGGAAGGTGTGCCCGATCTGTTTCACGGGCTGTTCCGGCCGTTGCGTGCTACGAGCGGCGCGGAAGGGCAAGCGGCCAGTATCCGGATCGACGTGACGGAAGACGAGGCCGGTTTCACGGTGAAGGCTGAAATGCCCGGCGTCGACCGGAAAGACATCGACGTGAAGATCGATGGCAATCTCGTTTCGATTGCCGCGAAAGTCGAGCGCGGCAGCGAACTGAAGGAAGGTGAGCGCGTGGTGCGTCGCGAGCGCTATGCGGGCAGCGTGAGCCGCGCGTTCACGCTCGCCGCGGAAATCGACGATGCAACGGCGGGCGCGCAATACAAGGATGGCGTGCTGACGCTGACGCTACCGAAGCGGGCCGCAAGCGCCAGTAAGCGCCTCGAAATCAACTAAGGGCGAGAGGCTGTAAGCGGGCGGCGCGCAGACTGCATATCGTGCAGCTGCGCGCCGCTTTCTTGCTTCGGACACCGGCGCGTAACACAGCGAAACATGGCTGTAGCGAAACTGTACGATTGACTCGCTATGCTGGGGTGACTCAAGCCCACGGCCCTTCGGTCGATTGCTTTTTCGGGCATGTGGCTGGAATCGGCGCTTGCGCCTCGACTCCGGCCAACAACTGGAGAGACCTGATGCTCAGTCACCACGAACTAGCGACCCTGCTGCTGATCCGTGATGCGGACGCGCCGATTCAAATGATCGATTCCGATTTCCTTGCGCTGCAGCGCTATCGTCTCGTCGAAATGGACGAGGCGGCCGGCGACCCCACGCTGCGCCTCACCACCCGCGGTCGCGAACTGCTGCGGCGACTCACCCACGACGAGGGCGGCGAGCCCACTATTTGAGCGGCCGCCGCGAGCCGCTCTTGCGTATCAAGGCGTGTCAAGAGCGTTTCATCGAGCGCTACGCCCGTTACATCCGTGTAATACGTCGCGGAACGCTCTGCGATACAGTGCTGGCTTTTGATTCCCACCACGCTGTTTCCATACGCAAGAGCCGAGTCATGAACGCCGTTGCCAAGCCCGCTGTCCGCCTGTTTGCCCTGATTTCCTGCGCCGCGCTTTTCGCGCCGCTCGCTGCTGTCGCCCAACCGTATCACCACGAGGTGTGTCACGTCGAGCACGTCCACCATCACGCTGAGCGCGTCTGTCATCACGTGCGCTGATATTGCACCGCTTGCAAAGCTGAATGCAGGAAGACGCCGCACTTTTTGTGCGGCGTTTCTTTTTTATTCATGTAATTAGGATGGCAAAATAAATATCAGAAATTTGTGCTACGTCATGTCGTAATTAATTGAAAGAGTGGGTTTGCACAAAAAATGTCGCGTCGCGGTATGCTCCGCGTTCCGTTGCATACGTTTTCCTTGCAGCGAGTCACGTTATCCCAACCGCAAGGCCAAACGCACGCAATGAAAAACATCACGTCGCTAGCCGCAGCCGGTGTTGTCGGCAGCGCGCTCGCCTTGGCTTCGGGGTCAGTTTGCGCGCAGGAATTCACGCTCTACACAGGGCCGCTCAAAAGCGGCGCCGATCATACCTATTCGTGGCAAATGGATTACACGGAGGGTTTCGGCCAGTATTTTGCCGGCAGCATTGCCTGGCTCAACGAAGGCCATATTCCGGATCATCACCGCGACGGCCAGGCCATCCAGGCGTGGGCGCGTTTGCCGCTCGCGCAGCGCCGCTTCGTATTCGCACTGGGTGTCGGGCCGTATCGCTATTTCGATACCGAGGCCGCGTCACAGGGTCAGGGCTGGTCAGATACGCACGGCTGGGGCGTGCTCTACAGTGCGCGCGCCACGTGGTACTCCACGCATCGCTGGACAGCGAACCTGCAGCTCAACCGCGTGCAAGTGTCGCGCGGGCCATCGACGACATCGCTCATGCTGGGCGTGGGCTATCAGCTCGACGCGCCCGGCACACCAGGGCCGCGCGATTTCGCGCTGCCGCGCACGCAGAAAGTGACGAACAACGAGATCACGCTGATGGCGGGCGAGACGATCCTCAACAGCCTCGAATCGCAGACATCGGCGGCCGAGGCAATCGAGTACCGGCGCGGCATTAATTCCTTTCTCGACGCCACAGTGGGATATCTGCACGAGGGCAATGGCATCTCGGCGCGGCGCGATGGCGCGACGGCGCAAATCTGGCTCACGCGCGCGTTCTTTGACGAGCGTCTCACGCTCGGGTTCGGCGCGGGCCTCTACGCGGCGATCCATCACGGCGAGCATCCCGACGAGCGTGATACCGGCGATGGGGTTCTCTCGGGGCTCGTCTCCGTTTCGGCTTCCTATCGCTTGACGCAGCACTGGGCGGCGCGCGTCACCTGGAACCGCGTGGTCACGCGCTATAGCCGCGATACGGACGTGATCCTGGGCGGTATCGGCTACCGGTTCTGAGCGATGGTGAAGTAGCCAGCGCGGGCACGCCTTGCGTCGGCATGGACTTGCCCGCGCTAATCGCGACGTTAGCTACCCTGAGGCGGACGGCCACCGCCGCCGCCAGCTCCGCCACCGCCTCCCGGTCCGCCACCACCACCGCCGCCACCAGTCCCGCCACCAGTCCCGCCACCACCGCCACCACCGCCACCACCGCCACCACCGCCACCTCCCTGCGGTCGATTATTCCCGCCGCCGGACGGCCGCCCACCGCCTTGCCCCTGAGGCCGGCCGCCGCCCTGGCCGGGCGGACGGGCATTCCCTTGACCAGGCGGACGGGCATTTCCTTGTCCCGGCGGCCGCGCGTGCCCTTGTCCGGGCGGCCGCGCGTTGTTATTGCCGGGGCCCGCGCCGGGTGGCCGGTTTCCCTGTCCCGCGTTGTTGTTGGGCGGCCGATTCCCGCCGCCCTGGTTGGGCGGCCGTGTGCCGCCCGGCGGACGACCGACGGGCGGACGCGGCCGCACGGGCGGCGGCGGCAGAGGTCGTGGCCCTGGATGGCGCGCCCAGCGCGATTGATTGGAGTACCACGGCCGGTCGCGGTAGTGCATGCCCCAGTACGCGCCGAGCGAGAACGTCACGATAGGCAGACCGATGCGCGGGCCATAGTTCATCACCGGCACGCGTTGTCCTTGCCACGGATAGCTGATGAAGGTGCCGTAGACCCAGCCTCGCAGGCCCGGAAAACCGATGTCGCACCAGCTAAAGCCCGCGACGCAGCCCCATACCGTCACTGCCACGCCACCCGGAATCTGCGCGACGATAGGAAAGTCGGCTGCGGGTCCTGCGTAGATGTTGACGGTCTGATTCGTGAATGCCTGCGACTGGGCGTGCGCGGGCGGAGTAGCCACGAATATGCCGGCTAGCGTGGCGAGCACGACACCGAGAAACTGCTTGCGCATTGCTGCCTCCCGCTGGGTGGAATCACCCGGACATTTATTGAGATAGCAACCATAACGGTAGCAGATAAGGCTTTTAGGGCGCGTCGAGGCATGTAACGGCTTATTTCGTGCGGGTGCGCGCGCACCGGTCAGGCGCAGCGTTCAGCACGCATTTGGCCAATTGTCGGCGTGGCGCACGCAGTATGCCGCGCTGTGCAAAAATCGCGGCCTCGGTTCGCAAAGAAGAAAACAGGCGGCCGATTCCGTATCAGCAGACGAGGAGCAGACCACCGTGATTCAGCGTATTTCCCACTTCTTTACCGGCGTAGTGCATCGGATCCTGCCGGACCCGCTCATCTTCGCCATTCTCCTCACCGTCGTGACCTTCGTGCTGGCGTTCGCGCTCACGCCGCAGCCGCCTGAAGCGCTCGTCTTGATGTGGGGTTCGGGCTTCTGGAACCTGCTCGCGTTCGCGATGCAGATGGTCCTGATTCTCGTCACCGGCCACGCGCTTGCCAGCTCCGGCCCGGTCAAGCGCATGCTGGTCGCGCTGGCGAGTTGCGCGCGCACGCCGGGCCAGGGCGTGATGCTGGTTGCATTCGTGGGCGCAATTGCCTGCGCGATCAACTGGGGCTTCGGGCTCGTGCTCGGCGCGATGTTCTCGCGCGAAGTGGCCCGGCGAGTGCGCGGCGCGGATTATCGGTTGCTCGTTGCCGCCGCGTACATGGGCTTTCTCACGTGGCACGGCGGCCTTTCCGGCTCGGTGCCGCTCGTCGCGGCCACGAAGGGCAATCCGATGGAAAAGGCCGTCGGCCTGATTCCGGTCTCGCAGACCATCTTCACGGGCTATAACGCGTTCATCACGCTCGGACTGATCGTGCTGCTGCCGATTCTCGTGCGTCTCATGATGCCGAAGCCCGAAGATGTCGTCTCGGTCGACCCCGCGCTGCTCGAAGACCCGCCGAGCGTCGAGCGCAAGCTCGGCCCGGATGCGACCTTCGCCGAGCGCATCGAGGAAAGCCGCGCGCTCGCGCTGCTGGTGGCGGCACTGTGCTTCGTGTTCCTCGGCTTCCGCTTTCACACGAAGGGCTTTGCGCTCGACATCGACACCGTGAACCTCGTGTTTCTCGCGGCGGGCCTCGTGCTGCACAAAACGCCGATGGCCTACGCGCGCGCCGTGGCCGGCGCCGCAAAGGGCGCCTCGGGCATCATGATCCAGTTCCCGTTCTACGCGGGCATTCAGGCGCTCATGGACCACTCGGGTCTCGCGGGCGTCATTACGAAGTGGTTCGTCGATATCGCGAACGTGCACACGTTTCCGCTGCTCGTGTTTCTCAGCTCGGCGGTGATCAACTTCGCGGTGCCTTCGGGCGGCGGCCACTGGGTCGTGCAGGGGCCGTTCGTGATGCCGGCGGCGCAGGCGCTGGGCGCGGACCTCGGCAAGTCGGCGATGGCGATCGCTTACGGCGAGGCATGGACCAACATGGCGCAGCCTTTCTGGGCGCTGCCCGCGCTCGCGATCGCCGGCCTCGGCGTGCGTGACATCATGGGTTACTGCGTGACCACGTTGCTGTTCTCGGGCGTCGTATTCGTCGCGGGGATGTATCTCTTCTGAGCGTGAAACGGGCGGGGCGCGAGCCCCGTCCGGTCATTTGTGCCCGGTGGCGTGCTTCGCCAGAAAGTCGCGCAGCACGATTGCGTGATTGCGCTGCGTGTCGTGGGAGCCATAGAGCAGGGTGATGTGCCCGTTCCCGGCCGCTTCGGCGAGCGGCCGCCAGGCGTCCGGATTGGCGTTCAGCTCGGCCAGATAGCGCTTCCTGAATTCGGTCCACTGCTCCGGGTCCTTGTGGAACCATTGGCGCAGTTCGGTGCTCGGCGCCACCTCCTTGAGCCACTCCACGTTCGCGAGCTTTTCCTTGCTCAGGCCGCGCGGCCACAGCCGATCCACCAGATAGCAGTGGTGTCCCTGCTCGGGCAGCGGTTCGTAGACACGCTGGATATCGATTGCCGGGTTCGTCATCGTCGGCTCCTTTTTAGTGGTGTGCGCGTGGCGGCCTTCAGGTGCCAGCAATGCTTTTACGCGCGCCTGCAGCGCGGGCAGGACGTCGAGTTCGAACCACGGGTGGCGCTTGAACCACGCCTGATTGCGTGGCGACGGATGCGGCAGCGGCACGAAATTGGGTGCATAGTCGCGCCAGGCCGCCACCGTCTCGGTGAGCGAGCCGCGGCGCTCGCTGCCGAGAAAATAGCGCTGGGCATACTGGCCGACGAGCAGGGTCAGGCGCACGCCGCGCAACTGCTTGACGAGCCGCGCGTGCCACAGTGGGGCGCATTCCGGGCGCGGCGGGTTGTCTCCGCCCCCGCCGCGGCCGGGGTAGCAAAAGCCCATCGGCACTAGCGCGACCTGGGCGGCGTCGTAGAACGTTTCGCTGTCGACGCCGAGCCACGCGCGCAGCCGTTTACCGCTCGCGTCGTCCCACGGCACGCCCGAGGCGTGGACCTTCGCGCCCGGCGCCTGGCCGACGATCAGCAGGCTTGCCGTATCGCTTGCCTGCAGCACAGGGCGCGGCCCGAGCGGCAGCGCGTCGGCGCAGGCATGGCAGGCGCGGATTTCGGCGAGCAACGCGGGAAGCGGGCCCGATAGCGAATCCGGCCCGCGAAGCGGATGGGCATTCGACACGGCAAGGCAGGAAGGCGTGGCGGGAGATCCAGTCTACCAAAGGCCCTGGTGCGCCGCTGCGACCGGCCCGCCGCGCGCTGATCGCAGCGCGACTCCAGCGCGTTCGAGCCAGATTGCGCGCTGCGTCATTCTCGTGCGGCCATTTACGCTTTTCCTGTAATCTCGCCCGTGGTCTGTCTGGAACGGAGCCGCAATGCCTGCCGAAGCCGAGACGTCAACCCGCACGACCCGCACCGAGCCCTTGCTCGTCGATCTCGCACTGCAAGGCGGCGGCTCCCATGGCGCATACACATGGGGTGTGCTGGACCGCCTGCTCGAAGAGTCGTGGCTGCAGATCGAAGGCATTTCGGGCACCTCGGCGGGCGCGATGAACGCCGCCGTGCTCGCGAGCGGCCATGCGTTGGGCGGCGCGGCCGGCGCGCGCGAGGCGCTCGAACGCTTTTGGCGCCGCGTGGCCGACGCCGCGCGCTTCAGCCCGTTCCGGCGCGGCCCCGTCGACATCCTGCTCGGGCGCTGGACGCTCGATCATTCACCCGTGTTCGTCGCGCTCGACATGATGGCGCGCGTCGTCTCTCCGTACGACCTGAATCCGGGGCGCGTGAACCCGTTGCGCACGATCCTCGCCGACACCATCGACTTCGACGCGTTGCGCCGCTCGCGCATCAAGCTCTTCGTCACGGCCACGCGCGTTTCCAACGGGCAGGCGCGCGTGTTCCGCAATGCCGATGTCACGCCCGACGCGCTGCTCGCCTCGGCCTGTCTGCCCACGCTCTTTCAGGCCGTCGAGATAGACGGTGAGGCCTACTGGGACGGCGGTTACGCGGGCAATCCGACGATTACGCCGCTGATTCGCGAGACCGATTCGATCGACACGATCCTCGTGCAGGTGAACCCCGTGGAGCGCGGGGGCACGCCGCGCTCGGCGCGCGACATCATCAACCGCGTGAACGAGATCGCGTTCAACTCGCCGCTAATCAAGGAGCTGCGCATGATGGCGCTGCTGCACAAGGTCGCCGACGCAGGCAGCGAGGAGGGCCGCCGCTGGGCGCATATGCGCCTGCATCGCGTGCATAGCGCGAAGCTCGTCACGCTGGGCGCGTCGTCGAAGCTCAACGCAGAGTGGTCGTTCATCACGATGCTGCGCGACGAAGGCCGCCACACCGCCGATGAATTCCTGGCGCAACACGGTGCGCAGCTCGGCGAGGCATCCACGTTCAATTTCGAAGCGCTGCTCGAAGGGGTGCTGCAATGAGCGCGGGCACGCTCGTTATCGGCCTCGGGGGCATGCTCGCGAGTCTCGCGCTGCTGATCTGGCTCGCGTATCGCGGCTGGAGCGTGCTGCTGCTCGCGCCGCTGTGCGCCATGCTGGCCGCGCTCATTTCCGGCGAGCCGGTGCTCGCGCATTGGACGCAAACATTCATGTCGAGCACGGGCCGTTTTCTCGCCCAGTTCTTTCCGCTCTTCCTGCTCGGCTCGCTGTTCGGCAAGCTGATGGAAGACAGCGGCTCGGTGGACGCCGTGGCGCGCCTCATGATCGACAAGTTAGGCACGCGTCATGCACTCGTGGCCGTGGTGCTGGGCGGCGCGCTCGTCACCTATGGCGGCGTGAGCCTGTTCGTCGCGTTCTTCGTGCTCGCCCCCATGGCGCAGGCGCTGTTTCGCTCCGCCGATATCCCGCGCCGCCTGATGCCCGCTGCGATCATGCTCGGCACGGCGACGTTCACGATGTCGGCGCTGCCCGGCACGCCCGCGCTGCAAAACGCCATTCCGATGCCGTTCTTCGGCACGACGCCGTTCGCGGCGCCGGGCCTTGGCGTGATCGCGAGCCTCGTGATGGCGGGCTTCGGCCTCTGGTGGCTCGGGCGCGCGGCGGCGGCGGCGCGGCGCAACGGCGAGGGCTTTGTCGAGCCCGATAACGGCGGCGCCGATGACGAAGAGCGCGGCAAGTCCTCGCTCGTGCGCGAGCGCGCGAGTCTCGCCCAAGCCTTCGATCCCGCCGAGATCGGCGGCGCGGCTGTACCGGACCATGCGGGGCCGCCGTCGCCCTTCGTCGCGCTCGCGCCGCTCGTGGTCGTCGTGGCGATGAACTTCGTCATGAACGTCGTGGTGTTCCCGCGCATCGACGCGTCGTATCTCGCCGAACCGCGCTGGGGTTCGACCACGCTTTCGGCGGTGGCGGGCGTGTGGGGTGTCTCGGTTGCACTCGCACTCGGCATCATCGTGCTGGTGGCGCTCAATCGCGGGCGGCTCGGCGCGCTACGCGAGAGCGTCGATGCGGGCGCCAACGCGTCGGTGTTGCCGGTGCTGAGCGTGGGCAGCCTCGTGGGCTACGGCGCCGTGATTGCCGCATTGCCCGCGTTCGAGGCCGTGCGCGACTGGGTGCTCGGCATCGGCGGCGGCCCGCTCGTCTCGCTCGCCGTGGCCACGAACCTGCTCGCCGGGCTCACGGGCTCGGCCTCGGGCGGGTTGACCATCGCGCTCGACGCGCTCGGTGGCACCTACATGGAGCTCGCTGCCCAGCATGGCATCGATCCCGCTTTGCTGCACCGCGTCGCCGTGATGTCGTCGGGCACGCTCGACAGCCTGCCGCACAACGGCGCCGTCGTCACGCTGCTGGCCGTGTGCGGCTCGACGCATCGCGAAAGCTACCGCGACCTCGTGGTGGTGAGCATCGTCGGCGCGCTCATCGCGCTCGCCGTCGTGATCGTGCTCGGTTCGCTGTTCGGCAGTTTCTGACTGGCGTTCCTGCGCGAAACACGCCGCGGGGCAGCGATCCGCCAACGCGCGTAGACTCTCGCGAAGCGGCGGCCCTTCGCAAGGAGGCTTCATGAAATTGCTTGCTGTCCACCCGAGCGGACTGATGTACACGCGCGTGTTCCTGCGGCTCGAGCCGCTGGGTCTCGAATCCGTAGCCGGTACGGCGCGCGATGCGGGCCATGACGTGCGCCTGCTCGATCTGCAGGTCGAGACACACCGCGACCTCATGCGCATGGTGCGTGACTGGCAGCCCGAGGCGCTCTGCTTCTCGGGCAACTATCTGGCCAACATTCCCGAGATCATCGATCTCTCGAAGGCCGTGAAGGCCGCGCTTCCCTCGTGTTTCGTCTTCGTCGGGGGCCACAGCGTGTCGTTCACCGCACACGATCTGCTGCGCCATGCCGAAGGCGCGATCGATTGCGTGCTGCGCGGCGAGGGTGAAGCTTCGGTGAACGAACTGCTCGAAGCAGTGTCACGCCGCACCGACCTGCTCGCGGTGCCCGGCGTCCTCACGAGCCACGGATCGGGTCCGCCGCCAGGCTTCGTCGAGAATCTCGATCCGGTGCGGCCCGCGCGCGACCTGCTACGCCATCGCCGCAAGTATTTCATCGGTACGCTCGATCCTTGCGCCTCCATCGAGTTCGCGCGTGGCTGCCCGTGGGACTGCACGTTCTGCAGCGCATGGACGTTCTACGGACGCAGCTACCGCACGCGCAGCCCCGAAGTCGTCGTGGACGAACTGGCGGCGTTGCGCGAGCCGGGCGTATTCATCGTCGACGACGTGGCGTTCGTGCATGCCGAACACGGCATGGCGATCGGCGAGGCGATCAAGCGGCGCGGCATCGACAAGCGCTACTACCTGGAAACGCGTGGCGACGTGCTTCTGCGCAACAAGGACGTGTTCCGTCTGTGGCAGTCCATTGGCCTGAAGTACATGTTCCTCGGTCTGGAGGCGATCGACGAGGCGGGGCTCAAGGCGTTTCGCAAACGGATCAGCCTTGACAAGAATTTCGAGGCGCTCGAATTCGCGCGTTCGTTGGGGATTACCGTCGCGATCAACCTGATCGCCGATCCGGACTGGGACCGCGAACGCTTCGAGACGATCCGCCAGTGGTGCCTGGAGATTCCCGAGATCGTCAATATCAGCGTGAATACGCCATATCCGGGCACGGAGAACTGGCAGCGCGAGGCGCGGCGCCTCACGAGCCTCGACTATCGCCTTTATGACATCCAGCACGCCGTCGTGCCGACGCAGCTTCCGCTGCCCGAGTTCTACGCGGAACTCGTGAGCACGCAGCAGGTGCTCAATCGCAAGCACATGGGCTGGACCGCGCTGCGCGGCGCGGCGGGGCAGGCCACGCATCTGCTATTGCACGGCCAGACCAATTTCGTGCGCATGCTGTGGCGTTTCAACTCGGTGTTCGATCCGCGCCTGCAAATGGCCGACCACGCGCGCGAAGTCCACTACGAGATGACGCCGCCCCCCGGCACGAGCGGCGCGCCGCAGGTCGATATGAAGACCGTCTACATTCACGGCCCCTCCGGCCGCAAGGGCCGCAAGATCGACGACGCCACGGAGAAGTTCGTCGACGAGACACGCATGGGTCTAGGCTGATTGTTCGGCCGGCGCCGTCTTGACGCACACCGGTTGCGCGCGCGTCCTGCCGTCGAGGTTCGACGCGCGCGGCGCCGAATAGCCCGCTGAGCACAACGTCGGCCGTCTCTGCGATGCGAAGCCTGCGCTGAAGTCGTTTTACGAAACGCTCGATCCATGCAACTGCTTCAATCCCGGCATCGGCCATACATCGAAGTTCGCGCGATATCATGAGCCGCAGGCGCAGCGCGAACCGCAGGCGCATTAAACAAAAAGACGGCGGCGGTATCGAACCGTCGCCGTAAAGGGCACGTACCCTCGCGCTGCGCAGCGCGCTTCCTCCGTATCAGCTCTTCGTCGTCGTTGCCATCCAGCCGTTCTGCATGCTGATCTGCGTGATTTCCTTCGCAATCGAGCGGGCCAGCTTGCCGGCATCCGACGAGAGCGTGTCGCGCTTCGCCTCCGAGGCGCCGTGCAGACCGCCGCCCACCACCGCGGCCGTCGCCACATGGCCAGCCGCCGCGCCCACGCCCGCCGTCTCGGCCATGCCAGGCATATGGCCGCTATCCGCCTCCGTCTGGAAGCTCAGGAGCGGTTGCGGTTCTCCGCCGTTGGCGGGCCGGAACAGCACCGCGATCGTCGCGCCCACTTCGCTCTTGCCCGCGCCGAGACCAATCAGCATGCGGCGGCGGCTGCTGCCCGCGTCCATCGTGTCGATGCGGCCTTCCACGATCAGCGCGTTGTGGCCAGCGGGTGCGGGACCGTCCATGCGCACGGCGGGCAGGCCCATTTTCTGAAGTTCGCTCACGAGCTGATCGGCGAGATGCTCGCGCGTTTGCAGCGCGGCCTGCTGTTGCTGCTGCGCCGACGACTCGCCGCTCGTCATCGTCTTGAGCTTGTGCAGCATGCCGGTGCTGTCGAGCTTCACCTGGTCGGCGGCGGCGTCGAACGTATAGACGTAGACGACGTCGGCGTGCAGTTGCGGGAGCGGGCCGTTCGTCTGCACGACCGGCGCGGCCGACGCGCAGCCGCTCGCGAACAGCGCGCCGGCGAGGAACGTGGTGCCCGCGATGCGCTTGGCCTTGTTGACGAGGAAGTTGATGATCGTTTGCATGTCGATGTCCTTTTACCTGAAAGAGTGTCTCGTTTCTGCCGATACTCGCAATTTATTCAGGATGGCGAACTATCGACCAGGGTGCTTCGGCGTCTGGGCTTCGGTTTGTTCTGCTCCGTTGCTCAGGCTCAGGCGCAAGTATGGGGGGAAGGGCGCACGAAATCCACGCGCAAATTATGTCGAGTCATGTCATGGGCGCACGGCCGGCGGCGCGCCGTTCCGACTCGACGAGGGACGGTTCAACGGCAGGCGCACGACGGCTTCGAGGCCGCCGCCTTCGCGGTCGCGGAAGGTGAGCGAGCCGCCGTGCAGCCGAGCGATCCGCTCGACAATGGCAAGCCCGAGGCCCGATCCGCCCGAATGCGTACGGGCGTTCGCGCCGCGGCTGAAGGGCGATTTGAGGCGCTCCAGTTCCTCGGCGCGGATGCCGTTGCCACGGTCGGCAACGATCACGCAGGCGGTGTCGTCGTCGCGCCACGTGCGAATCGTCAGACCTGTGCGGCCATAGTTCACGGCGTTCTGCATGAGATTCATCAGCAGACGCATAACCGCGATGGGCCGGAACGCGAAAACCGGCAATTCACCCTCGTCGAAATCGAATTCATGCCCGAGCCCCGCGAAGTCGGCAACGAGTTGGCCTGCGAGCGCGTTGAGGTCGCCTGGTTGCGGCGCTTCGCGCTCGCCGCTGCCTGCGTAGTCCATGAACTGCTGGAGGATCGTGTCGATCTGGTCCAGATAGCTCTCGGACGAGGCCACGAGCGCATCGTTGCTGCCGCGCGGCAGCGCCATCGCAATCGCAAGGCGCAGTTTCGTGAGTGGCGTGCGGATGTCGTGCGAGACGCCGGCCAGCATCAGCGCGCGCGTGGCCTCAGCCTGCTTCAGCGCTTCGGTCATCTGGTTGAAGGCGCGGCTCACCTGGGCGATTTCGGTCGGGCCGTTGGTCGGCAGTGGCGGCGGCGTCTCGCCTGCGCTCACGCGCCGCGCCGCGCGCGCGAGTTTGCGCAGCGGGCGGTTGATGTGGCGCTGCAACAGGTAGCCGGTGAGCGCGGCGAGCAGCGCGAGCGCGGCGGAGAGGATCAACGCCGTAGTGATGCCGCTCGCTCGCGCGTCGGCGGTCACCGGCAGGGCGATCCAGACCGGTTCGCCCGCTGCGTGAAGGCGGATCCACAGGCGCTCCTGCGCGGCTTCGCCAGCTGCGGCAGGTGCGGTCTCGTCGTGACTCGCGTCCCAGCGCACCAGCAACTCGGGCGGCAGATGGCTTTGCAGCGCTTCGACGAACACGTCGCGCTGCCAGGTGCGGAAAAAGTCGACGAGACCCGGCTGCGCCTCGCTCGACGCTTGTGGCGGCGCCGCACGGCGCGCATCGAACCGCGCGGCCGCCGCGCGCCCTTCGTCGGGTGGCATGGACGCGAGCGTGGTGTCGAGCAGCTTGACGTAATCGGCGAAGATGATCGAGGCGCGCTCGATGCGCGGGCGCTGCACGAAGTGCAGCAGGACGACGAGCGAGCAGATCTGCGAGAGCGCGACGAGCGCCACCAGCAGCGCGATGTTGCGCGAGAGCAGCGAGCGCGGCAGCCGCAAGCGCATTACGATTCGACGCCGGCCACCAGCATGTAGCCGATGCCCCAGACGGTCTTGATGAAGCGCGGCTTGGCGGGATCGTCCTCGACGATCTGGCGCAGGCGCAGGATCTGCACGTCCACGCTGCGGTCGAGCGCGCTGTGGTCGCGTCCGCGCGCGCGGGCGAGCAGGTTCTCGCGGCTCACAGCGCGATTCGGCGACGAGCCGAGCGCGTGAAGCAGCAGCATCTGCGCCGAGTGGACTTCGATGGGCGTGCCGTCGCGGTAGAGCGTTTGTTTGCCAACGTCGAACTGAAAGTCGCCGAAGCGCAGCATTTGCGAGGTGACCGTGGGCTCGCCCGAGGCCATCTTCTGGCGACGCAACAGGGCGCGAATGCGCGCGACCAGTTCGTCGGGGAGAAACGGCTTGGCGAGATAGTCGTCGGCGCCGGTTTCGAGGCCGATCACCTTGTCGGCGGCATCGCCTTTCGCGGTGAGCATGAGGATCGGCAGCGTCTGGCCTTCGGCGCGCAGGCGTCGGCATACGGTGAGGCCGTCTTCGGGCTCCATCATGAGATCGAGCACCAGCAGGTCGTAGGGCTCACGCTGGAGCAGGCGGTCGAGGCGCTTGCCGTCGGCGACGGCGCGTACCTCGAAACCCTGGCTCGTGAGAAAGCGCTGCAGCATGTTGCGCAGTTCGGCTTCGTCGTCGAGCACGATGATCCTGTTTGCCTGCTCCATGTGACGCCTCCGGCGTTCATCGGGCTGCTGCGCGCGCTCGCATGAAGTCCTCGATCTGCGCGAGGGTGACAAAGCCGGCTTTTTGCGTGTCGATTTCGTCGAAGTGCTGCGCGACCTTCGGCATACCCGCCTGCGCCTGCTCGCGCGTGAGCTTGCCGTCGTGCGTCGTGTTCGCGGCGGCGAAACGCCCTTGCAGCTGCGCCATCATGCGTTCGACGCGCGCGCTGTCGCCTGAGCCGTCCGGCAAGGCCTGAGCCGATGCCGGCACGCAAACCGCTGCTGAAACGATACACAAAACGAGGGCAGCGATCATCTTCTTCATGGTGTTCTCCGTGAGGTGGCCGACGAAGCTCGCCGGCCGGTTGATCAAGCGAATGAGGCGGGCGGCTGCGGGTCATGCGAATCCACAGCCGCCGGTGATGGTTCAGGCCCAGTGAGCAGGGACCCACACGCGGCCGACCCAGTGGCCGGGAATCCACACGGCGGGGCGCGGGGCGATGTACACGGCGCGCGGCAGCGGCTGGCCCACATAGACGACCTTGGGTGCCGGCGGCGCCACGTAGACGACCTTCGGTGCGGGAGGCGCGACATAGACGGTCTTCGGTGCAGGAGTCGCGACATAAACCGTCTGCGGTGCAGGTGCGGGCGCGACGACGACCGTCTTGGGGGCGGGCGGCGGCGGGGCGACATACACCGTGGTGCTGGGCGGCGGCGGCGTGACGACGACCGGCGCGGGCACGGGGACCGGGGCGCCGACGACGGCGACCGTCGTGCCCGAGGTCGTTACCGTGCCGGTGGTCACGGTGCCGCCATGGACAACGGTCGTGCCGCCGCCCGTGGTCACCACGCCGGTTCCGACGCCCGTGGCGCTGCCCGAGTGGTAGACGCTGCCGCCCTGCGTGCCGGTGACGGTGCCCGCGCGATTGCACGTGTTGCCCGCGCAGCTCGTGGACGCCGAGTGCCCGTAGGTGTTGCCGTTGCCCGTCGTGACCGTGCCCGTCGACGAGTACTGGCCCGGCGCCGTGCGCGTCACGCTGCCCGCGGTGCTCGCGCTGCGGCCATCCGAGCCGTTGAGCGAGCCGGTGTGCGAGCAGGTGCCGCCCGCGCAGCTCGTATCGCCCGAATGCTGGACCGAGCGGCCGTTCGGACCGTAGGCCGTGCCGCTGTTGCTGAACTGGCCCGGCGCGGTGCGGGTGACGGAGCCGCTGTTGGTGGCGACGCCGCCCCAGGGACCGGCCACGCCGCCCGCATGCGAGCAGGTGCCGCCGCTGCAGGAACCGTAGTGCGCGCCGTTGTACGTGCCGTGCGGCGTGTATGCCGTGCCGTGGCCGGACCAGCCGGCGAAAGCGGGGGCGCTGGCGAAGCCGATAAGCGCGGCGACGACGAGGGGGAGCGTTTTCATCAGAGGTCCTTGCGGTTCGTTTCGGGAGGCACGCTGCGGCGTGTCAGCGGAACGAACTATAGGGCTGGGCCAGGCTCAAGTCGCGTCATAAACCATGTCACGGTGTTACACGTCGCGGGGCCGCTGGCGCGCCCTCCCCGCGCACGCGGCGCGGCGGGCGTATCGACGTATTTCGCGCGTGTGGCGCGTGACATATCCCGACATACTTTGCACGTGGTTTTTGCCGCTGCGCGCCACTACAGTGCCCTTCATCCGACGCGACGCCGCGACTCCTGCGTGCAACACGCGTCTTTCTTCACCGCGCAAGACGCGCTCAATGCACACGATCCATCATGCTCACGACAGGAAAACTCGCGTTCTATGTCACGCTGTTCGTCGTCGCCGTCTCGCTGATCGAGGCGTGCGTGCTCACGTTCAGGAAGCGCCGCGAAGCGGCGGGCGAGGCCGCATTCGATTGGTCTGAGGTTGGGCTTTCGCTCGCCGACCTCGCGGGCCGCAAGCTCCTCGCGTTTCTACCGCTTTCTCTCGCCGCGCCGATCCTGGATTTCGCGTGGGAGCATCGGCTCTTCACACTGAATATCGACACGGTTGCGCTCGTGCTGCTGGTCTTCATCGGTCAGGAGTTCTGCTATTACTGGTATCACCGCGCTTCGCACCGCATTCGCTTCTTCTGGGCCACGCATGCCGTGCACCATTCGCCGAACCAGTTGACGCTTTCGTCTGCCTACCGGCTGGGCTGGACCGGCAAGCTGACCGGCCCGGCCATGTTCTTCGGTCCGCTCGTGTGGCTCGGCGTGCGGCCCGAAGTCGTGCTCGCCATCCTCTCGCTCAATCTGCTCTATCAATTCTGGCTGCACAACACGTGGATTCCGAAACTCGGCTGGCTCGAGTACGTGTTCAACACGCCGTCCAACCACCGCGTGCACCACGCTTCGAACGTCGACTATCTCGATGCCAACTATGGCGGAGTCCTGATCATTTTCGACCGCCTGTTCGGTACCTACGTGCCGGAACGTGCCGAAGAGCCTTGCCGCTACGGGCTCGTGACGCCCGTGCGCTCGCGCAATCCGTTCGTCGTCGAACTGGAACACTGGGAGACGCTCGCACGCGACGTCGTGATGGCGAAGGACATCTGGACTGCCGTGCGCTATGTTTTCCTGCCGCCGGGCTGGCGCGCGGACGGCGGCGGCGACACCACGGAGAACCTGCGCAAGCAGCACGCGCTCGCCACGGTACGCGCGGAGGTTTCACGCGGACGCCCGCGCGCCGGTTGATGGAAGGCCGCGGCTCGCGTAACGTGGCGCCAGCGGCGCCCGCATCGATCGCGGGCCGCATCGAATTCAGGTTAGCAAAGGAATAAGAGCATGGAAAATGGTTTGAACGGCAAAGTGGTCGCGGTGACGGGCGGCTTCGGCAGCCTGGGTCTGGCGACGGCGCAATTGCTGGCCGAACGCGGCGCCCGCGTGGCGCTGATCGGCCGCGGCGCGGCCCCCGAAGTGGCGGCGCTGCCCGCCGCGCTCGCGAACGCGCTGCGCATGGGCGGCGTCGATCTCGTCGACGCGAAGTCGGCCCAGACTGCCTTCGGCGCATTGCAGGAGAGACTCGGCGGGCTCGACGCGCTCGTCAACGTGGCGGGCGCGTTCCGGTGGGAGATTATCGGCGACGGCGACGCGCGCACGTGGGATTTGATGTTCGATTTGAACGTGAAGACGGCGCTCAATGCCTCGAAGGCCGCGCTGCCTCATCTCGTGAAGAGCGGCGCGGGGCGTGTGGTCAACATCGGCGCGGGCGCGGGACTCAAGGCGGGGTCCGGCATGGGTGCGTATTCGGCGTCGAAGGCGGGCGTGGCGCGCTTGACGGAAGCGCTCGCGGAAGAGCTGAAGGACAAGGGTGTGACGGTGAACGCGATCTTGCCGAGCATCATCGACACGCCGCAAAACCGCGCCGACATGCCGGACGCCGATTTCACGCGCTGGGTGCAGCCGCGCGAGATCGCTACGGTGATCGCGTTCTTGCTGTGCGAGGACGCGCAGGCGATTACGGGAGCGCTGATTCCCGTGAACGGGCGCGTATAAGCGCGGCGCCGCGCTGACACGCACGGCATACGGACCGCTTCAACAGAGTGGTCCCGCTGTGGTCGCGCTGTGACGGGTTAGTGGCCGTGGCCGCCGCCGGCCCCCCTGCCACCGCCGCCGCCTTGCCACGTGCCGCCACCGCCTCCATGCCAGCCGCCGCCGTGTCCACCGCCACCGTGCCAGCCGCCGCCATGGCCACCGCCGTGCCAGCCGTGGTGATAGCAGCATCCGCCGCCACCGCCCCAAATTGCGATGCCGCCATAGCCGCCGCCGAAATAGCCGGGGTAGTAGTCGTAACCGTAGGCGTACGGATAGCCCGAGTCGTACGGGTAGCCGTAGTCATAACCGTAGTACCCGGGGTAACCGGGATAGGGCGCGACCGCGCAGCCCGCAAGCACCGCGGCCGCGCCGAGCGCTGAAATTCGCCGCAACACGATAATCTCCGCATATCTACGTTTGAAACCATTTGGCGCAGCCAGGTTCAGACGTATTTGTGTCCGCAGATTACCGCAGGGCCGCCGCTGCCGCCGACGCCGGCACGACGGCAGCTTCTAGGCGCGTCGGAAGGCTGCGCGGTCGAACAGCCAGACCGCCACGAGCGTCGCGCCCATCAGCGGAAACACGATGCCGAGCAGCACGAGACCGGTCTTCCAGGCGCACAGCGGGGGCGCGGCGCGCTCGCGTGAGGGCGCCGCCAACATCGATGCGCCCTTCGCGCGGGCGGGGCGGCGTAGCCACCACATCACGAAGCCCGTCACCGCGAGCGCGCCGAGGCCCAGCGAAATCGCCGCGCAGATCAACTGGTTGGCGAGGCCAAAGTAGCGGCCCATGTGCAGCGACGTGCCATATGAAATGGCCTGCGAAACTGCGCCGTAATCGTCATAGCGAATGTCCTTGAGCACGGCGCCGCTGTATTGGTCGATATACACGGTGCGTTCCGTTTTCGGATCGGGCGGAAAGTACGAGACCGTGTAGACGCCATCGGGCGTGGCGGGCAGCACGATGTCGTAACCGTCGCGCACGCCGAGATCGCGCATCTGGGCGACGACCTGGGCGAGCGTCCAGTGTTGCGATGCGCCGGACGCGTCGGGCGAGTGCGGCACGGGAACCGCGCCGACGGCCCAGGGCACGAGCGGCAGCGGCATGTCGTCCATCACCATGCCTGGCATCGACGCCATGTCGTGCCCCGCGTGCTCTCCGCTGTGTTCTTGTCGATCGGCGTGGCTTGCGGGAGGATTCGCCGCTGCGCCGCTAGCTGCTGCTGCCGGCGCACCCGGCAAGGCCGACTTCAGCGCGAGACCGCCGCCCCACGCGCCGCGCGGCGCGCCGAGGCTCGCGCGCGTGGCGAGCGCCTTGAACTGTTTGCCCCACGAGCCGGTCCACGGCAAGCCGCTCAACACGAACGCGAGCGCGCCCACGGCGAGCCAGATGCCGACGCTCGCGTGCACGCTCTTCCAGAACGGCCGCCCGCGCGCGGCGAAGCGAGGCAGCAGCGCGGCGCGCCACGACGCACCCGGGCGCGGCCACCAGAGCGCAATGCCGGTGGCGATCATCACCAGCGTCCAGCAGGCGGCCAGTTCCATCAGCAGCTCGCCGGGCTTGCCGAGCAAGAGCTTGCGATGCAGCATGCGGTCGACCTGCATGAAGCGGCGATCGACGTCGAGCGTGCCCAGCACCGCGCCATCGTATGGATTCACGTAGACGCTCTCTTTGGTCCCCCCAGGCAGCGCGAAAACGAATTCGGCACTGCGCGCGGGATTCGACTCGATGTGCGCGCGCAGCGCCCGCGCGTCGGGCGGCAGCGCGGCTCGCGCGCGGGCCAGCAGCGTATCCACGGGCAGGCGCGGTGTCGCCGCCGGCGCGACCACCAGCCGATGCGGGTAAAGCAGCGGTTCGATCTGCGGCTGGAAACAGTAGATCGTGCCCGTAATGGCGAGCACGAGCAGCAAGGGCATGACGAAGAGGCCGGCGTAAAAATGCCAGCGCCACAGCGTGCGGTAGCCGGACTGCGCCGCGTGGGCAGGCGGTGCGCTGACCGGGTCGGATATCGTGGACATCGGGGACTCCCTGTCGAGCCGGCACGGCTCGAATGCATGGATGATTCAAACGAAAACGAGCCGCTCAAATGCCGAGCTTCGCTTCGAGGTAGTAGGTACGGCCGGGATACGGGTGATAGACGAAGTAGCGCGCGTCGAACAGGTTGTCGATGCCCACGCCTATCTCGCTCTTCTTCGTCGGCCGGAAGGTGTACTTCACGTCGGCGACCGTGTAGGTGCTCGTGCCGCCGAATACGTTCGGGTTCGTGTCCGTGTTCGTGAGCGTGTTGTACTGGCGCCCCGAGTAGCGCGCGGCGAGCGTGAGCGCGGAGCGCGCGTCGAACCGGTAGGTCGCGACGAGATTCGCGCGCCACAGCGGAATGCGATAGAAGTACTTGCCGACGCTCGCCGGATTCTGCGCGTTCTCCAGGATCTTCGACTGCGTATAGGCCACGCTCGCCGCGAGATCGAGCCCGCGCACGATGACGTCTTCTCCCTGATAGCTCGTTTCCACGCCGCGCGAGCGCACCTTGCCAATGTTCTGGAAGTTCGTGACGTTCGGAATGACCGTCGTATCGGTCTGGCTAAAGATCGTGTTCTTTACGTCGTCCTGAAAGAGCGTCAGGCGGAACAGGCCGTTCCAGTGTGCCCATTCGGCGCTCAGTTCCTTCGAGAGATCGTCCTCGGGGCGCAGGTTCGGATTGTTGTTGACGATGGACGAGCCGTTCACCTGCCCCTGGAACAACTCGCTCACAGTCGGGAAGCGGTAGGCGCGCGCAATCGATGCACGCAGCGTGAGGTTGTCGGTCACGTCGAAAGAGAGCGAAGCTTTCGGCGAGACGTGATGGTCGCCCACGTTCGCATAAGGCACGTTCACACTGCCGAGCGCCTGATAGCCGTCGAAGGCGCGCCAGTTCTCGTAGCGCACGCCGTACACGAGCTTCCAGCGTGGCAGGAAGCGCCAGGCGTCCTGTGCATAGAGCGCCTGAGTTTCGGTCTTGCCCGCGAAGGCGTTGGCGAAACTATTCGCACCGCCGTCGCGCCACGCGAGCGTGTTGTACGTGCGGTTGTCGAGCGCGTAATCGTCGTAGTGATAGCCGAAGGTGAGCCAGTGGGCGGCGAGTCCGGCGTCGGGTGTGGCTGGCGTCCACGTCGTCTTGAGGTCGAGCGTCTTCCAGCCGGTGCCGTCGCCCAGCGTCATGACGCCGGGACCGTTGCCGGGTCCGCCCGCATTCGCCGTGCGCGCCACGCTGTTGCTTACGTCGTAGTACGAAGCAATGGCTTCAGCGTTCCAGCCGGTCGCCTGATGGGTGCGCAGCGTCGCGCCATACAGCCAGTTTTCGCTCCAGCCGCGGCTCGGTGCGAACGCGGCGGCGGGAATGGTGTACTCGTAGCCGTTGATCGACACCTTGCCGCTGTACACGGGGTTGCCGTTCGCGTCGTAAAGGAAGGTCGAGGTGGCGTTGTTGTAGGTCTGGTGCCAGTAGCCGAGCGTCACGCCGCCTTGCACGGTGGGCGTGAAGTCGTACTGCATGCGCAGCTTGAACTGGTCCTGCACCGTATGCTGCATGCCTTCGCCGTTCACGCCGAGCACGACCGTGGGCGTGTTCGTCTGGTTGTTGTAGAAGTACGCGCCACGCACGGGCACGTCGCCCGGTTGCGCGGGCTTCGTCGACTGCGCAAGCGTGGCGAACTGCAGCGGCTGGCTCGTGTTCTCCAGGTGGTTCACGCCAAGCAGATACGAGAACTTGCCGATGCGGTCGCCGATCGAAGCGCTCATCTCGCTGCCGTTGAAGTTCTGGTTTGCGCCGAAGAGGCTGAAATGCTGGGTGAACGCCTTTACGTCCGCGGTCGCTTCGAACGCCTTCGGCATGCGCGTGGTGATGAGCACAGTGGCGCCGAGCGAGTTGCCGGGATAGAGCGCGGAATACGGCCCGTAGATCACATCCACTTGCTGGATCTGGTCGGGGAACACCATCGACCAGCGTGGCGGAAAACTGTAACTGTTGCCGAGCAGGTTCGAGAGCAGCAGGCCGTCGGCATAGACGAGACCGCGCGCGCTTTGCGTATTGCTCGTGCCGCGCACGGCGATGATCGAGTTCAGATCGCCCACGTAGCGCTTGCGTACCGCGAGATTGGGCAGGTACTTGAGCACGTCCTCCGGGTTGACGACGTTCCAGTTCGCGAATTGCGCGGGCGTGACGGTTTCCACCGTCGCGGGCAGGTTGGGATCGACGGCGGGCGCCGCGGCGCTGCCAGCGGCGGCGCTGACCGTGACGGTGGGCAGCGTGGTGGCCGAGGCGGCATCGGCGGCTTGCGCCTCGGCAGCATGGGCTGCATGAAAGACGATGGGTGCAACGAGAGGCAGCGGCAAGACGCGCGGCAGCATGGCGAGCGCGAGGCGCCCGGCATGCTGCAGCGCGCGCGGCGTTGCGCATTCGCGCGAGCGAACGCCAGCGCCACGCGTGGTGAGCGTGGACATGAAATGCTTTCCTGGAAACGGGAATCGAGCAGTCGCGCGTGTCGTGCGTGCTCGTTGGGCACGCGATCAGATCGCGGTCGACCGGCTGGTAAAGGCGTAACTCAGGAAAGGACGGGTGGGGCGCGCGGCCTGCCCGAAGGGAAGGCGCCTAAGGGGAGGTCGTGGGTGACGGGCGGCGCGATCGTCTCGCGGGCGAGCACGAGGGCGGCAAGCGGAGCGGGCGCGGCGACCGAAGCCATCGCCACATGATGCTCGAGCAGATGGCAGTAGCCGCAGGCGCCGAATGCGTCGTCGTGCGAAAGATGCGGCGCGCTACCGGACTGCACCGGCTGCACGGCCGAGCAGAGCGTGGCGTCCGGCTCATGCGCGTGCTGCGCGGCGACGAGCTGGCTCACGAGCGGCGCAAGCACGATGAGCCACATGGCGACGAGGCCAAGCCATGCGGTCAGCAGTGAATGCTTGCGTGAATTCATGAGAATGAGAATGATTGCGCGGCGGAGTCTAACACGGCCTTTCGCGTTTGCGCACGCGCGCCCGCGGCCCTGAGGATGGCAATAAGCGCGGTGCGATGTCGCGTCCGTCGACGCCGTTGCGTGGCATCGAAACGCCCGCGGCTGGGGATTTCCTTACCTCTTCCCGCGAACTCGATGCCCGCTGCATGGTCCTATACCCCCAAGGATGAGCGGTCATGGCCGCCGCGGGCGGCCGGTGCCCACGCGCCGGATTGCGGGTTTGCCCCGGCGACGGCCATGCGCGCTATCCTGTAGCGCTTTGCGCACGGCCCGGATGTCCACGATCGGGCCGGCGCGGGCACCCGAAGCCCCATTTGCACAGGAAAAACCACGTAATGCGCCGACGTCAATTTCTTCTCAGCTCCAGCGCCGCTCTCGCCGCCAGCGGCCTCGCGCTTGCCGGCTGCACGACCACGCCGCTCGGCACGCAGAACAGCGCCTCGCAAAACACGGCGAAGCGCAATTCGATCGACGCAGGCGTCGACGCCACGCTCTCGCGCCTCTTCAGCACGGTGAGCGGGTCGCAGGAGCTGGTCTCGAAGGCGAGCGGCGTGCTCGTCTTTCCGCAGGTGCTTTCGGCAGGTTTCTGGATCGGCGGTCAGTACGGCACCGGCGCGCTGCGCGTGGATGGCCGCACGACGGGCTACTACAGCACCATTGCGGGCTCGTTCGGCCTGCAGATCGGCGCGCAGTCCAAAGCCATCATCTTCGCGTTCATGAACCCGGTCGCGCTCAACGATTTCACGAGCAGCCAGGGGTGGTCGGCAGGTGCGGACGCCACGGTTGCGCTCGTCACGGTGGGCGCGAACGGCAATGTCGATACCTCGACCGCGACGAGCCCCGTGGAAGCGTTCGTGCTGACCAACGCGGGCCTCATGGCCGGGGTGTCGCTGGAAGGCGTGAAGGTGTCGCGGCTCGTCATTTGACGCTGCCGCGCGCAGTGACGAGTTGGCATGAAAGGAGACACACGCATGGCGACGCTCACGTACCGCCGCAAACACAAGATTCACTTCTCGGAGTGCGATCCCGCCGGGATCGTGTTCTATCCGCAGTATTTCGTCCTCTTCAACGATCTCGTCGAATCGTGGATCGACGAGTTGTTGCCGCAGGAGGGCTATCACGGCGTGATAGGCGCTCGCCGCGTGGGCATGCCGACCGTGCGGCTCGAAGTGGATTTCAAGGCGGTCAGCAAGATGGGCGACGAGGTCTGGCTCTCGCTCGACGTCGAGCGCCTGGGCGGCGCGTCGCTCACGCTCGCGTGGGCCTGCACGGGCGTGGACGGCGTGCTGCGCATGGCGGCACGCCAGACCATCGTGACCACCTCGCTCGACACTCACAAGTCGATTGGCATTCCTGAGGACATTCGCGATGCGATCGCGCGGGCGATGACGGCCGCCGCGCGCGATTGATCATTGGACCACGTTCAGGCGGCAGCGCCGAGTGCCGCTTGCAACGTGACAAACGTTTTTTCGTCGGTGCGTTCGAAATGCAGCGGCGTGACCGAAACGCGGCCGGAGTTCACCACGGCCGTTTCGCTGTCGGGCCCGTTTTCGCGCGGGCCGCGATTGAAGCGCAGCCAGTGGTAGTCCATGCCGCGCGGGTCGATCTGCGGCACGACGTCGATGCCCTGCACGAGCCCGACGCCCTGGCGCGTGACCGTGAGCGGGCCCGCGGCGCTGGCGTCGATATTGGGAAAATTCACGTTCAGGCAGACCGGCGCGTCATGCGCGACGGCGGCGAGGCGGCGAATCACGTCCGGCGCGAGCGCGCGGGCGGTGTCCCAGCGCACCCGCTCGCGGTCGCGGAAGGTCTGGCTCAAGGCGATGGACGGCAGGCCGAGCAACAGGCCCGTCATGGCTGCGCCCACCGTGCCCGAGAACATCGTCTCCACGCCGAGGTTGCCGCCGCGGTTGATGCCCGAGAGCACGAGCGAAGGGCGCACGTCGCCCATCAGCTGGCGCACCGCCATCACCACGCAATCGCCGGGCGTGCCGAGCACCCCGAAGCGCCGCGCGCCGCGCCGGCTCACGCGCAGCGGCGTATGCAGGCTGATCGAGTGCGAGGTGCCGCTCTGGTCGTGCTCGGGCGCGACGACCCAGACTTCGTGCGCGAGTTCGGCGGCCACGGCTTCGAGCACGGCGAGGCCGGGCGCATCGATGCCGTCGTCGTTGGTGAGGAGCACGCAGGGCAGTTTCGTATCGGTTGCGGTCATGGCTGGCTCTTCTTCGTGGCAAGGTCGGGGGAAAGGGGCATTATTCCAGAGTGCGTTCCGTGCTGCCGTGCGGGACTTTTGAAACGGATTCGTAGCCTATCCGATATAGACTAGCGCGTCGGCGCCATGAGGCGCGCCCTGCATCGAGGAGAAGTACGTGAAGCCGCAAGCCCTGCCGGACCTGGCCCGCATCCTGTTCGTTGTTGCCATACTCTGCGCGCTGACGATCGGCAGCCTCTATGTCATGCGCCCGTTCCTCCCGGGGCTGATCTGGGCCACGACCATCGTCGTCGCGACCTGGCCCGCCATGAAAGCCATCGAGAGGCGCTGCGGCAACCGCCGCTGGCTCGCCACGCTCATCATGCTGCTGATCCTTCTGGTCGTGATCGTGCTGCCGCTCTATGAAGCCATCTCGACGCTCGCGGTGCACGGCGGCGAGATCATGGAGCTGATCCGCAAATTGCCCGACTATGCGTTGACCGCGCCGCCGCAGTGGGTCGGCGACATTCCCGTGGTTGGCTCGCGCATTGCCGCCAAGTGGCAGGAGTTTTCGGACGCCGGCCCCGGCGGTCTGCTCGCGCAGCTCGAACCCTACGTTTCGATCGCGGCGCACTGGTTGATCGGCCACGCCGCTTCGGTGGGCGTGTTCGTCATGCACATGTTCATCACCGTCATCATCACGGGCATTCTGTACAGCAACGGCGAGCAGGCCGCCGACTATGTCACGCGCTTCGCCATTCGCGTGGCTCCCGCTTATGGCGAGCAGGCCGTCAAGCTCGCGGGCGCTTCTGTCCGCGCAGTGGCGCTCGGCATCGTCGTGACGGCGGTCCTGCAGTCGGCGCTGGGCGGCATCGGTCTGTGGGTGGCGGGTGTGCCGGGCGCGGGCGTGCTCACGGCCGTGATGCTCATGCTGTGTCTCGCGCAGATCGGCCCGACGTTGCCGCTACTCGGCGGCGTGATCTGGCTGTTCGTGCACGACGCGCATGTCACGGCGATCCTGCTCGCGGTGTGGTCGGTGATGGTCGCCATGCTCGACAACCTCGTGCGTCCGGTGCTGATCCGGCGCGGCGTCAATCTGCCGATGCTGCTCATTCTCTCCGGCGTGCTCGGCGGCCTGTTCGCCTTCGGCATCGTCGGGCTCTTCATCGGGCCGGTGATCCTCGCCGTTTCGTCCACCTTGCTGAGCGCCTGGATACGCGACCCGGCGGCGCAAGCCCACGGGGCGTCCAGTTCGGCCGCCCATCAGGACGTTTGACGCCGCGCACCCAACACCATCGATTAGCAAACGTCTCCTCTTGCCGACGCGCAGTTCGATTCGACGTTACGATGACGTCTGAACTTCGCTTCGGCATTCGTTAGAGCATTCATGCGGTGCTCGCGTGGGCATGCCTCGTGCCGTTCCTGGTCGCGGGCAGCGCACCGCGCGCACCGCGCATCGCTTCCAAGGAGACGAAATGGCTCAGTTCAACTGCGATATCTGCGGCGTGCGCCCCGCGACGGTGCGGGTCGCCGTGTTGCAGGACGGCAGGCGGCGCTTTCTCGATGTCTGCGACTATCACTACGCGCAACTCACGCGGCATCAACGGACCTTGAGCCCGCTGGAGGCGCTGTTTCGCGCCTCGCAGCAGGGTGACGGCACGGACGATGCGGGCGGCCCGGCGGCTGAACCTACGCCACAGGCCATGGAAGCGGGCGACGGCGCCATCGTCGAACGCTATTTCAGCGACGTGGCGCGTGAATTGCTCCAGCGCGCGGCGGAGCGGGCGGTGCAGTTCGGGCGGCGCGAAGTCGACACCGAGCATCTGCTTTACGAACTCGCGGGCAACGACGCAGGCGCGGCGATCCTCAAGCGCCTCGGCATTCAGCCCGACGATGTGCGCGCGTTCATCGACGCCAACGCGCAAAAGCGCGAAGGCGCGCCCGCGCGGGAGGACGGCCGTATCGGCGTCTCCCCGCGCCTGAAGGGCGCGCTCGACCGCGCGTTTCTCGTCTCGCGCGAACTGGGTCACAGCTACGTCGCGCCCGAGCATCTGCTCTTCGGGCTCACGCAGGTGCCGGAAAGTTTTGCGGGCCATCTGCTGGGCCGCTACGGCGTCACGCCCCAGAAGGTATTGCAGCGGCTCGTGGAGGCCCAGGGCGACAAACGCGAGCGTCCCGCCGCGAAGGGGCCGAGCGCGACGCCGCAGCTCGACCAATACAGCCGCGATCTCACCGCGCTCGCGAGCGAGGGCAAGCTCGACCCCGTGATCGGCCGTTCGAGCGAGATCGAGACCGTGGTGGAAGTGCTCGCGCGCCGGCGCAAGAACAATCCGGTGCTGATCGGCGAACCGGGGGTGGGCAAGACCGCGATCGCCGAAGGCCTCGCGCAACGCATGCTCAACGGCGACGTGCCCGAATCGCTGCGCGGGCGGCGCCTCGTCGAGCTGAACGTCAACGGGCTGATCGCGGGCGCGAAGTATCGCGGCGAATTCGAAGAGCGCGTGAAAGGCGTGATGGAGGAAATCTCGGCGCAGCGCGAAAGCCTCGTGCTCTTCATCGACGAAGTGCACATGATCGTCGGCGCGGGCCAGGGCGGCGGCGAGGGCGGGCTCGACATCGCCAATGTCTTCAAGCCCGCGATGGCGCGCGGCGAACTGAACCTGATCGGCGCCACGACGCTCTCCGAGTACCAGAAGTACATCGAGAAGGACGCGGCGCTCGAGCGGCGCTTTCAGCCCGTGTTCGTCTCCGAGCCGAGCGTCGATCAGACGATCAACATCCTGCGCGGCTTGCGCGACAAGCTCGAGGTGCATCACCACGTCACCATTCGCGACGACGCGCTGGTCTCGGCGGCCGAGCTCTCGGACCGCTACGTGATGGGGCGCTTCCTGCCCGACAAGGCCATCGATCTCGTCGACCAGGCGGCGGCACGCGTGCATCTTTCGGCCACCTCGCGACCTGCGGCGATCCTCGAACTCGAGGCGGAGCTGGCGCAATTGCGGCGCGAGCAGGACTACGCGGCGACGCGCAAAAATTTCGAGCGCGCCCATACGCTCGACGAGCCGATCGCCGACAAGGAAAAGGCGCTCACGCAGGCCACCAACGACTGGAAAGGTCAGCTCGGCACCGTGACCTCGGACGTGACGAGCGAAGACGTCGCGGAGATCGTCTCGAAGCTCACGGGCGTGCCGGTCACGCAATTGACCGCCGAGGAGCGCACGCGGCTGCTCGAAATGGAAGCGCGGCTGCATGAGCGTGTGATCGGGCAGGAACAGGCCATCGTCGCGGTCAGCGACGCGGTGCGCCGTTCGCGCGCCGGGCTGCGGCGCGGCCGGCGGCCCACGGCAGTCTTCCTGTTCCTCGGGCCGACCGGCGTCGGCAAGACGGAGCTTGCGAAGGCGCTGGCCGAAGTGGTGTTCGGCGACGAAGACGCCATCGTGCGCATCGACATGAGCGAGTACATGGAGCGCCACGCGGTGTCGCGGCTGATCGGCTCGCCGCCGGGTTACGTCGGCTATGACGAAGGCGGCCAGTTGACCGAGAAGGTGCGCCGCCGACCCTATTGCGTGATCCTGCTCGACGAAATCGAGAAAGCACACGCCGACGTCTACAACGTGCTGCTGCAGGTGTTCGACGACGGCCGGCTCACCGACGGCAAGGGGCGCGTGGTCGACTTCAGCAATACGGTCGTGATCGCGACGAGCAATCTCGGCTCCGACGTGGTCTCCGGGCAAAAGCGCTCGGGGCCGGGTTTTCTGTCGAGCGCAGAAGGGTCGATGCAAGGCGCGGTGATGGGCGAGCTGCGCCAGCATTTCCGGCCCGAGTTCCTGAATCGCATCGACGAGATCATCATGTTCCAGCCGCTCACGAGCGACGAACTGCGCTCGATCGTGCGGCTGCAGCTCGAACAGGTCCGGCGGATGGCACACAGCCAGGACATCGACCTGACGTTCGACGACAGCGTGATCGATTACCTCGCGGCGGAGGGATATCGGCCGGAATTCGGCGCGCGCGAGTTGAAGCGCAAGATGCAGCAGGCGGTGGAGAACGAGCTGGCGAAGGAAATGCTCAAGGGCGGCGTGAAAGAGGGCGCCAAAGTCGTATGCCGTTACGACGCGGCGGGCAAACGCATGGCATTCGCGTTGCAGGGGGCGGCCGCAAGCTGATGCAGGCGGCCGGGCGGCGTTGCCCGTGCTCGCGCGCCTAACGCACCAGCTTCGGGCGCGAGACGGGTTTGACGCCCGGACGTTCGACGGCCCGCCGGATCCTGGCGAGCAGGTCGCCCTCGTGGAATCGCCGGTCCTGCGCAAAACGCTCGGCGACCGTGAGATAGGCGCCGTGCAGGCGGCTCATGATTTCCTCGCCTTCGGACTGCCGCAGGCCGAGGCGCCGCGCGAAGGCATGGAGTTCCGCCGGCAGCGGGAACGCCTTGCTCCGGTTGAGGCTGAGCGCCATGCGCCCATCGAGATCCGGATAGATGTCCGTGCAGACCACGTCGAACACCGGAGCGAGCCGGCGCGGTCCGGTCGGATCGATATAGAGGATTCCCAGGTTCTTCATGTGGGCGTCGCCGTCGCGCAACAGGCACGAGAGGGCGATGCGCTCGAACAGGCGGCGTTTCTGCGCCGGGTCCGATCGTGTATAGATGTCCACGGCCTTGGCGATCATCTCGTAGCTGCCCTCGTATTTCGCCTTGCCGGTGAGCACGCTCATGTCTTCGAATCCGATGGGCGTGCCGTCCGCCTCGCGGTCAAAGCGTGACATGACGAAGAGTTTGCCGTCTTCGGAAAGCCAGAAGTCGGGGACTTCGAGCGCGGCCTCTTTCGCCACCGACATGCAGAAGTATTCGTTGCGCGCGAGCCCGGGGAAGTCGTCGCCTTCGGCCTTCACGATCACCGTGCGCAGGGGCAGCGCCGTGTGTTCGGCGGGGCGCGGGGCGTTTTCTGCGGCGAGCGGGACGACCGCCTTCGGCTGCACGCCGGAGATGCCCGAGCCGAGTGCGTAGCGGTCGATCAGGCGCTCGAACAGCCGCCCCGACGGCGAGGAAAGCAATTCGTCCAGACGTTCGCCGTCGCTCTGCGGCACCCGCTCTCCCGGCACGGAATAGGTGAGCCGCCCGATTTGATTGGTGCCGGCGAGAAAGAGCAGAAACATGTCGCTCGGCGCACCGTAACGCGCGAGCCGTTCCTCGATGACGAAACGCAGGTAGCCCTCTGGCCGGTTCATCGCGAAGATGCCCATCAGGTCGCCGCTCGCGTAACTCTGGCGCCGCACGGGCATGGTGAGTGATACGGCGGCCATGTCGGGCGCGTCGCCGTAATTGAAGACGAAGCGGCTCTCGCGCGCCAGCAGACCGCTCGGTCCCTGCGGCGTATGGACTTCCAGGTTGCGGATTTCGCGCAGGAGCCGCTCGAGGTCGAATGAGGCGCCGGCAGTCATTCGTCGTCCCTGAATATGTCGTTCAGGTCCTCGAGGATGACGGTATCCATGGGGCGAAGCACGACTTCATAGCCGAGCGCGTTCACGAGCCGGCAGAGTTCGCGTACGCCGACGTTGCCTGCGTGTTCGGCGTTCGTGACGGTGCGACGGGCGACGCCGGCCTGCTCCGCCAAGGCCTGCTGGGTCAGCTTGCGCTCGCGGCGCGTCGCGCGCAGGCCTTCTGCCAGGCGCTCGGCGTTGGAAATCGAGAGGTTCGCGGGTTTTTTGCGCATCATGGTGCGCATTATAGGTCGTTATCCAGCATCTTGCGCAGAATTCTGCGCATCCAATCAATCGGGATTCGCGGCGGAAAATGCGCGCAATTTTGCGCAAGATGGTGGATAAAACGCCGATATGCGCAATATCGTGCGCATGTCGGCGTTTCAGGGGTCAATGCGTGTTCGTTGAAGATTCAACGGTTTACGTCGTATTTTTCCGCCGGGGGCTGCTTCACATCGACCGCAGCGCCGAGCGCTTGAGCTTGCCGGTCTCGGTGCGCGGCAATGCGTCGATAAAGGCGATCAGGCGCGGATATTTGTACGCCGCCACCGCGTTCTTCACGAAGTTCTGCAACTCGGCGACCAGGGCGTCGCCGGCGCTGAAGCCCGGGCGCAAGACGACGAACGCCTTCACCACCTGGCCACGCACTTCGTCGGGCACGCCCGTTACGCCGCACTCGGCCACGGCGGGGTGCTGCATGAGCACCGTCTCGACTTCGGGACCCGCGATGTTGTAGCCCGACGAAACGATCATGTCGTCGGAGCGGGCCTGGTAGAACACATAGCCGTCGGCGTCGATGGATACGGCGTCGCCGGGCAGGTTCCAGCCGCCGCGCACGAACACGGCCTGGCGTTCGTCGGCGAGATAGCGGCAGCCGGTCGGGCCGCGCACGGCCAGATTGCCCGTCACGCCGGGCGCCACCGGCTGCAGGTCATTGTCCAGCGCCTGCACGACGTAGCCCGGCACCGCGCGGCCGATCGAGCCGGGGCGCACATCGGCGCCGGCGGACGACACGAAAATATGAATCAGTTCCGTGCCGCCAATCCCGTCGATCATCTCGATGCCCGTCGCGTCGCGCCATAGATCGCGCGTGGCCTGCGGCAGCGCTTCTCCGGCGGATACCGTCTTGCGCAGGCTGGCCAGGTCGTACTGCGTGACGAGCGCCGCCATCTGCCGGTAGAACGTGGGCGCGGTGAAGACGATCGTCGCGTGAAAACGCTGGATCGTGTCGAGCAGCAGCGCCGGCGTGAGCTTTTCGATCAGCACCGTCGACGCGCCGACGCGCAGCGGAAAACACAGCAGCCCGCCCAGCCCGAACGTGAACGCGAGCGGCGGCGTGCCGCAGAACACGTCCTCGGCCGTGGGCTTCAGAATGTGGCGCGGGAACAGGTCGCACATGGCGATCACGTCGCGGTGAAAGTGCATGCAGCCCTTGGGCGTGCCCGTCGTACCGCTCGTGAAGGCAATCAGGCAGACGTCGTCGCTGGCCGTGTCGCAGGCCGTGAAGTCGGCGGGCTTGTCTGCCGCGAGCGCTTCCAGCGTGCCCGGCGCGGTGTCGTGAAAGTAGCAGACCTGCTTGATGCTTTCGCAAAAGAACTCGTCGGCGGAGTCCATGCAGCGCGCGAGCTCTTCAGTGAGCCGCACGTCGCACAGCGCCGCGCAAACCTGCGCCTTGTCTGCGATCTGCTTGAGTTCCTTTGCACGCAAGAGCGGCATGGTGGGAATCACCACGAGCCCCGCCTTGAGCGACGCGAGAAACGCCACCGCCATTTGCAATGTGTTCGGCCCGCGTAACAGGACGCGGTTGCCCGGCTTCAGTCCCATGTCTTCCACCAGCACGCGGGCGCTGCGATTGACGAGCGCGAGCAGTTCGGCGTACGTGGTGGCTTGTGGCTTGCCATCGATATCCGACCAGATGGCCGGGCGTTCGCCGTGTCCCGCCTCGATCGCGCGGTCAAGCAACTCGACCGCGCAATTCATGCGCGCAGGGTAGGCAACATCGGGATTGTCGAGCAGCATGTCGGGCCACTGCGACTCGGGCGGCAGATGATCGCGTGCGAACGTATCGACATGGGCGGTGGGTTGCATGGCGTCTCCGGCTGTCTGTATGAGCTGATCGTGCTGTTGCGCGGGCGCCGGTCTACTGGCGCGAGAGACGCGCGTCGTCGGGAATCACGGCCGTCGCTTCGATTTCCACTTTGGCGTCGTCTTCCATGAGGGCCACCACCTGCACCGCGCTCATGGCGATGTCGTAGTCGCCGATCAGCTCGCGAAACGCAGTGCCAATTTCCTTCAGCGATGCCAGGTACTCCTTCTTGTCGGTGACGTACCAGGTCATGCGCACGAGGTGCTCGGGCTTGCCGCCCGCGGTTTCGAGAACGGCAACGATATTGCGTAGCGCCTGCACGGCCTGGGCGCCGAATTCGCGGCTCGTGAAGCGCGCGTTCTCGTCCCAGCCGATCTGGCCGGCGATATAGACCTGCGTGCCGGCAGCGGCGACGCCGTTGGCATAACCGCGCGGCTTGACCCAGTCTGCGGGAAGAAGGGCTCGTTTCATGTTTCGTCCGGTTCCGTAGTGAAGCGTCGCGCAGCAGGCGCTTACGCGGCGTTGTATGCCTTGAGCAAGTCACGCCCGACAATGAGCTGCTGCACCTCGGTCGCGCCTTCGTAAATGCGCAGCGAGCGAATCTCGCGGTAGAGCGACTCGACGATGTTGCCGCTTTGCACGCCCATGCCGCCCCAAAGCTGCACGGCCGCATCGATCACCTGCTGCGCGCCTTCGCTTGCATGCCACTTCGCCATGGCGGCTTCGCGCGTCACGCTTTCGCCCTGGTCGCGCAGCCACGCCGCGCGATAGACGAGCAGGGCGCTGCTGTCGATGGTGAGCGCCATCTGCGCGAGTTTTGCCTGGGTCAGCTGAAAATCGCCGAGCGTCTGGCCGAACATCTTGCGCGAAGCGGCGCGCGCGAGCCCTTCGGCCATCGCGCGGCGTGCGAAGCCGAGCGAAGCCGCGGCGACCGAGGTGCGGAAAATATCGAGTGTGCGCATGGCGATCTTGAAGCCTTCCCCCGGCGCGCCGAGCATCTGGCTGCGCTTCACGCGCGCGCCGGTAAAGCGCAGGCGCGCGAGCGGATGCGGCGCGATCACGTCGATGCGTTCGGCGATTTCGAGCCCCGGTGTGTCGGCATCGACCACGAACGCGCTGATGCCGCGCGAGCCCGGCGCCTCGCCGGTGCGGGCGAATACCACGTAGAAGTCGGCGATGCCGCCGTTCGAGATCCACGTTTTTTCGCCGTCGAGCACGTAGTCGTCTCCCTCGGCGCGTGCGGCGAGCGCCATCGCGGCGACGTCGGAGCCGGCTTCGGGCTCGGAGAGCGCAAACGCGGCGATGGCTTCGCCGCGCGCGACGCGCGGCAGATAGCGCGACTTTTGCGCTTCGTTGCCAGCCAGCGAGATCGCGCCGGAACCGAGGCCCTGCATGGCGAGCGCGAAGTCGGCGAGACCCGAGTGTTTCGCGAGCGTTTCGCGCAGCAGGCAGACGGCGCGCGTGTCGATCGTGTCGCCATGGCCGCCATAAGCGGTGCCGCCCACGCCGTAGCACAGCCAGCCGGCTTCGCCGAGCTTGCGCACGAGCGCGCGGCAGGTCGCATCGACGTCGTCGTGCGGCACGTGCGCGAGATGCTCACGCGCCCATGCTTCGATTCCCGCGCCGAGCGCGCGATGGCGATCTTCGAAGAACGGCCACGCGAGTGCGTCGTGGAGATTCGTTTCAACGGCAGCGTTCAATTCAGTCCCCTTCGAAGACCGGGCGCGTTTTGGCCGCGAACGCCTCATAGGCGCGGCCGAAATCGCGCGTGGCCATGCAGATCGCCTGCGCCTGCGCTTCGGACTCGATGGCCTCGTCGATGCTCATGGTCCATTCCTGATGCAGCATCGTCTTGGTGATGCCGTGCGCAAAGGTCGGACCGGAGGCGAGATCGGCGGCGAGTTTCTGTGCATCGGCGAGCAGCATTTCGGGCTCGCAAATGCGGTTGTAGAAGCCCCATGCGTGGCCTTCTTCTCCGCTCGCGGAGCGGCCCGTGTAAAGCAGCTCGGCTGCGCGGCCCTGACCGATGATGCGTGGCAGGATCGCGCACGCGCCCATGTCGCAGCCCGCGAGCCCCACGCGCGTGAAAAGGAACGCGAGCTTGCTGCGCGCGGTGGCGTAGCGCATGTCGGAGGCCATGGCGAGAATCGCGCCCGCTCCGGCGCAGACGCCGTCCACGGCGGCGATGATCGGCTGCGGGCAGTGGCGCATGGCTTTCACGAGGTCGCCGGTCATGCGCGTGAACATCAGCAGTTCGGGCATCGGCAGATCGATGAGCGGCGCGATGATGTCGTGAACGTCGCCGCCCGAGCAGAAGTTTTCGCCCGCGCCATGCAGCACGATGGCCTTCACGTCCGTCGCATAGGCGAGCTGGCGAAACAGATCGCGTAGTTCTGCATACGATTCGAACGTGAGCGGATTCTTGCGTTCGGGGCGGTTCAGCGTGATGCTTGCGACGCGGCCTTGCACCGACCAGCCGAAATGTTGTGCCTCATAACCGGCAAGCGTGACGCGGTTGCCCGCGAAGAGCGCTTCGGCGCTGGAACGTGTCGTCAAGATATGTCTCCCGGATCTTTGCAATTTCAGTGTGATCAGTTTTCGAGCCCGTTGCGCAGATGCTGTTTGAGCTTGCCGAGCCGCTCGTGCATCTTCGACTTCTCGTCGAGCGAGAGGCCGCCGAACAGTTCCACCACCCATTGCTCGTGCGCGGCCGCCATGCGGTCGAACAGGGCGCGGCCCTCGGGCGTGAGGCGCACCACGAAGGCGCGCCGGTCGTCGGGGGCGACGTCGCGCACGACGAGGCCTTCCTTTTCGAGCTGATCGGTAATGCCCGTGACGTTGCCGCCCGTCACCATCAGGCGGCGCGAGAGTTCCGTCATGCGCAGACCTTCGGGGTGGCGCTCGAGCTGCGCCATCAGGTCGAAGCGCGGCAGCGTCGTGTCGAACTCGACGCGTAGGCGGCGGCGCAATTCGGCCTGCACGAGGTTCGTCGTGGTGAGCAGGCGCAGCCACAGGCGCAGGCCCATGTGGCTGTCGGCGCCCGTGCTCATTTCCATGTCGACGACATTCTCCGCCGGCTTTTCGACGCCCTTGCGCGGCGCTTTCGTTGCGGCCTTCGCGGTGGCGTTCTTGCGCGTGGATGCGGGCGATGTCATGTGATTTCTCCACCGGAAACGGATAGGGACTGGCCCGTGATCGCGGACGATCCAGGCGCGCAAAGCCACAGCACGGCGTTGGCGACTTCTTCCGGCGTGACGAAACGCTGCTGCGGGTTGTGGCGCACGAGAATGCTGCGCGCCTCGGCTTCGCTGCGCGAAGTCTTGCGCGCGATCTGTTCGAGCGACGCCTGCAGCAGTTCCGTTTCCGTGTAGCCGGGGCACACGGCGTTCACGGTTACGCCCTGGGTGGCCACTTCGAGCGCAAGCGCGCGCGTCAAGCCGATCACGCCATGTTTCGAGGCGCAATAGGCGGCGACATACGGATAGCCGACCTGGCCCGCCGTGCTCGCGACATTGACGATGCGTCCGGCCTTGCGCGCGAGCATGCCGGGCAGCACCGCGCGCGTGCACAGAAACGCGCCCGTGAGATTCACGTCGAGCATGCGCTTCCACAGCGCGAGGTCGGTTTGCGTGAACGGCGCGGCCTGAGCCTGGCCCGCGTTGTTCACGAGGATATCGACGGCGCCGAGCGATTGCGCCGCATGCACGAACGCGGCGTTTACGGCGTCTTCGTCGGTGATATCGACGCTCACGCAAGCCACGTTCTCGCCGCCGCCGAGCGCGGCACGCTGGGCGTCGAGCCGCGTGGCGTCACGGCCCATCAGTGTGACGCGCGCACCGGCATGCAGGAGCGCGGCGGCAGTCGCCGCGCCGATGCCGCTGCCGCCGCCGGTCACGACGGCATGACGATCGTTCAGGATTGCCTGGTTCATGCTCACACGGTTCCTTCGGCGCGTTGCGCACGCTCGATCGGCGACAGGCCGGCCGCGGCTGCCGCTGCGGCGCGTTCGCGCTCGATGTTGCGTTCGAGTTGGGTCTTGGCCGCCATGTACTGGTTCGGCCACTTGATGTCGAGATAGCCGATGCGCGCCGCTTCGGTGAGCGTCCACGAGGGGTTGGCCAGGTGCGGCCGCGCCACGGCGCACAGGTCGGCGCGACCGGCAGCGATGATGCCGTTCACGTGATCCGCTTCGGAAATCGCCCCGACGGCGATCGTCGCGATGCCCGCTTCGTTGCGGATGCGGTCGGCGAAAGGCGTCTGGAACATGCGGCCGAAGACGGGCTTTTCTTCCTTGCTCACCTGGCCCGACGAAACGTCGATCATGTCCGCGCCTGCCGCCTTGAACGCGCGCGCGATTTCGATGGCGTCGTCGGGCGTGTTGCCGCCTTCCACCCAGTCGTGTGCCGAGACGCGTACTGAAATGGGCTTGTTTTCCGGCCAGACCGCGCGCATCGCCTTGAAAACCTCGAGCGGATAACGCAGCCGGTTTTCGATCGATCCGCCGTACTCGTCGGTGCGCTGATTCGTGAGCGGCGAGAGGAAGCTGGAAAGCAGGTAGCCGTGCGCGCAGTGCAATTCGAGCCAGTCGAAGCCCGCTTCGTCTGCCATTTGCGTAGCTTGGACGAATTGCGCCTCGATGTCGCGCAGTTCCTGGGTGCTCGCTTCATGCGACCACTGGCTCACACCGCGCAGATATTGCTGCGGCGAAGCGGAGACGAGCGGCCAGTTGCCGTCGTCGAGCGGCTGGTCGATGCCTTCCCATGCCACGCGCGTCGAGCCCTTGGCGCCGGAATGGCCGAGCTGCATACCTATTTTCGCGTCCGAGTTCGTGTGCACGAAGTCGACGATGCGCTTCCACGCCTGCAGATGCTCGGGCGCATACATGCCGGGGCACGCGGGCGTGATGCGGGCCTCGGGCGAGACGCAGGTCATTTCGGTCATCACGAGCGCGGCGCCGCCCATGGCGCGCGCGCCCAGATGCATGAGGTGATAGTCGCCGGCCACGCCGTCATGGGCGGAGTACTGCGCCATCGGCGAGACGATCACGCGGTTTTTCAACGTCACGCCACGCACCGTAAAAGGCGTGAACATGGGCGGCACGGCGCGCGCCTCGCCACCCGCGCGTTGCGCGAGCCACGTTTCGAAGCCGGACAGATAATGCGCGTCGCGCTCGCGCAGATTCTCGTGCGAGATGCGCTGCGAGCGCGTGAGCAGCGAATAGGCGAACTGCTCCGGATCGAACTTCGCGTAGCGGTCCACGTGCTCGAACCACTCCGTGGAATTGCGCGCGGCGTTCTGAATGCGCAGGACGTCCACGCTACGCACGTTCGTGTAGTGCGTGAGCGCCGCGCGCAGATCGCCGGGATGCGCTTGCATGCTGTTGGCGAGTTCGATCGCGTCTTCGAGCGCGAGCTTCGTGCCTGAGCCGATCGAGAAGTGCGCGGTGTGCGCCGCGTCGCCCATCAGCACGACAGGCGTTTGCTTACCGTCGGCCGCGGTTTTCCAGTGCACCCATTCGCGATTGACCACGCGTGGAAAGCGGATCCATTGCGACGAGCCGCGCAGATGCGACGCGTTCGAGCGCAGCGCGTGGCCGTCGAGATAACGCGCGAACAGCTTCTCGCAGAACGCGATGCTGTCTTCCTTGCTCATGGTGTCGAGGCCGGCTGCGCGCCACACCTGATCGGGCGTTTCGACGATGAACGTCGACGTGTTGTCGTCGAAGCGGTAGGCGTGCGCCTGGAACCAGCCCCATTCGGTTTCTTCGAACGCGAACGTGAACGCGTCGAAGAGTTTCGACGTTCCGAGCCAGACGAAGCGGCAGTTGCGCAAATCGATATCCGGCTGATACGTGGCGGCGTACTTCTGGCGCGTGGCGCTGTTCAGGCCGTCGCTCGCAATGATGAGGTCCGCGTGGGCGACGTCGTCGTCGGTGATCTGCGATTCGAATACGAGCTTCACACCGAGCGCCTCGCAGCGCGCCTGCAAGATGTTGAGCAGACGCTTGCGGCCAATGCCGCAGAAGCCATGGCCCGACGAGCGGATTGCGCTGCCGCGAAAGTGAATCTCGATGTCGTCCCAATGATTGAAGGCGTCGAGAATTTCGTCCGCGCTTTCGGGGTCGGCCGCGCGCAGGTTGCCCAGCGTCTGGTCCGAGAACACCACGCCCCAGCCGAACGTGTCGTACGGGCGGTTCCGTTCGATTACGGCGATTTCGTAGTCGGGGTGACGGCGCTTCATCAAAAGGCCGAAATAGAGGCCTGCGGGCCCGCCACCCATGCAAACAATGCGCATGCTCGCTCCTTCGTTCAGTCTGCAAGGCCAATGTAGGTTCAATTACTTTAGGTGTCAAGTAATATGCGAGCGAGGGCGGGATGACCCTGGGCGCAGCGGCGAAACATCTGAATATTTGTGGAACCCTTGGTGCGGCGCGGCGTCAACTCGCCAATGACGCAAGCAAAGGGAACACGCAGGCTTTCGTGCGCCTTTCCACGAGACGCGACGGCCCAAATGCCGCGACGGTGCAGACGCCGGGACGCCATAGGATGTGGCACCAGAAACGGGCGGACGCCGATTCCGTGTGCATGGCGCGCACCGTCCGGGGCTGCGCGCGCGACTGCGTGCAACCGTGAAGTGGGCGAAATGCTTACCATGGGTTACGCAGGCCCATTGCGCGTCGAGCTGGCATTAAAGTCGCTTGGTGAGGCGGCGCTCCGGCGCGGCCTTTTACGGAACCCTTTCATGCGTTGCGCGTGTGGCCATGAATCGATCAGGCATCCTTACAAAAATAGCCGTAAAGCTGACAGCTTCATCGAATCGAAGTCGCGCACCCCTTCAATCGTAATCTTCGACACGAACGGGAGTCGTCACCCATGAGTCAGACAGCGAAGCGATCGCTCGAAATCGACTTTTTCCGGGGTTTCGCTTTGATTTCCATCGCGCTCGATCACATTCCTTCCAGCGTGCTTTCGCATGCGATGCTGCACAACTTCGCGTTCTGCGACTCCGCGGAAGTGTTCGTGTTCGTGAGCGGCTATGTATGCGCGGCGAGTTGGCTCGCCATTGCCGGACGCAAGGGCGAGGGCGCGGCCAACCGGCGCTTCTGGCGTCGCGGGCGCGAGATCTACGCCGCCTACCTGTGCACCGCTGCGCTCATGCTGCTGTCGGGCGCCGCCGCGGTAATGATGCGGGTGGATTCGCCGCTGGTCGCAGAGTCGGGTTATCTGCGCTTCGCCGCGCAGCCGTTCACGATGCTCGCCAATATCGCGGTGTTTCGCGACCAGCCGTATCTGGCCGGCGTCTTGCCCATGTACATCGTGCTCGTGATGCTCCTGCCATTCGTGATGCCACTTGCGCGCCGCTCGCCCGATCTCGTGCTCGTGGGCAGCTTCGTGCTGTGGTTCGGCGGGTGCTGGCTCGTGGGGTATTTGCCTACCGCGCCCGGCGCCATCTGGCCGTTCAACCCGTTTGCCTGGCAGGCCATGTTCATGCTGGGGCTGCTGTGCCGCATCTATCCGGTGTCGCATGCGTTCCAGGTCTCCTGGACGGGCCGCGCGTTGACAGCGTTCGCGCTGGTGCTCGTCGCCACGTTCGCGTTCATCCAGTTGTTCGCCGATCTGGACCCTCAGCCTGGCTACATGAAGCAGAATCTCGCGAGCGTGCGCATCGTGAACTTCGCCGCCGTGGCGTGGCTCGCCGCGCAGGCGGTGCGCAAGGGCTGGATAGCGTGGCTTGCGCAGCGGCTGCCGGCCGTCGTCACCGTGGGGCAGCAGGGCCTCGTCTGTTTCGTGGGGGGCGCGGTGGCTTCGAACGTCATCGACACGCTGCTGCGTGCAACGCATGTCACCGCTTCGTTGCCCGCACGGCTCGCGGGCGACGTGCTCGCGGTCGGCGCATTGCTCGCGCTCGCGGGTGGCATGCGGCGCCTGAAAGCGGTACGGCCGCGCGTCGCGCTTACGTGAAGCGCGACGGCAACGATTCAACGCACGACGCGCTCACGCCTTGCCAGGTTCGCGCACATCAGTGACGGGCAACGAGCCGAAGGCATCGCTCAACGCATAGTCGATCAATTGTTGCGCGGCCGCTTCGGGCGTGGACAGCAAACCGTTCTGCTTGAGCTGTTCGAAGCGCTCGCGCATCGGGAACTGGTCGACGCTCGTCGCGCGGATCATCTTTTGCATGCCGGTATCGATCACGCCAGGTGCGATGCTGCAAATGCGCAGGCCGGCCGGCGCATCGAGGGCGACGGCGCGCGCGTGGTGGTCGAGCGCGGCCTTGGTCGCGCAATACACGCTCCAGCCCGCATACGCGTTGCGCGCGGCGCCGCTCGAAATATGCACGATGCGTCGTGATGCGCTCGCGCCGGGCGCAGACGTGGCGGCGAGCGCATTCGCGAGCATCAACGGCGCTGCCACGTTGAGCGTCACGGCGCGTGCGATGGCGAGCGGGTCCTGCGCGCCGAGCGGGGCAATCGGCTCGACGCTGCCCGCGTTGTTGAAGAGCAGCACGCACTGCGCGCCGAGCGCGAACGCATCGAGCGTGTCGCCCGCCAGCCAGCGTTCGAGTGCGGCGGGATCGGCGAGGTCCACGACGGCCTCGGCGAACCGTTCCGGATGGCGGGAAGCCAGTTCCGCATGCGCGCCACGGCCGAGGCCGAGCACCTCGATGTCCCGTTGCAGCAGCGATTGCGCGAGCGCCGCACCCAATCCGCGCGTATGGCCGGTCACGATGGCGCGAATGGTGGAACGGGGGGCGGATGTCGAAATCGTCATGGTGTCGTGATGATAAAGGGATGCGATCCTTGCGTGCGCAAGGTGTCGATGCATGAAATCGAGGGATTTTGCCGCGCGCCGCGTGCAGTCGCGGTGTGGCGCGGCACACGACGGCGGACGCGAAACGGGGCGCAACAAACGATTGCCCGGTTGGATCGGCCGTGTTTTCGGTATCATAGCGTCCGGTTCCATATGGAAGAGATCTGGACGTGAAAGCCGCATCGCAACAACGCCGTACCCTGAGCTTCAAGGAAGGTCTTCTTGAGATCAAGAAGAGCATGGGGGGCGGCTCAGGCCAGCCAGCCGAAGAACAGGCGCAAAAATCGCAAGGCAAGCCCGCTCACAAGGGCGCGAAGGGCCATGGCGGCTCGCACGCCCCGAAGGGCCCGCGTGCGCCGAGAGAGGGTTCGGCGGCTGCTGGCGCAGCCGGCGGCAAGGACGAGCGTGCGCGCTCGCGCCATGGCCGGCCTCAGGGCGCGCGAGCGCAGGAGCAGAATCAAGGTGAGCAGGGGCAGCGCGCGCAGCAGCCGCGCCGGCCGCAGCAGCCGAAGCCGGCCCGCGGACCTGAGGCGGCCGAGCGTTCCGGGCAGCAGCAACGCCGCCGTCCGGCGCGTCCCCAGCAGCCGCCGGCCGCGAATCTGAGCGAGGCCGAAAAGGCGCGCATCGAGCGCAATCGCCAACTGAACACGGTCTGGAATGTGTTCGCGAAGCACTACCCGGCTTTCCGCGACCGTTTGCCGCTCAAGATCGGCGTGGCCGAGGACCTCGTCGCGCGTCACCCCGAGTACGAGCGCACGATGATCGTCGCCGTGCTCAAGCGCCATGTGAACCATCCGCGCTATCACGAGCGCGTGGCCGCAGGGGGCTCGCGCTACGAACTCGACGGCACGGCTTCGGAAGGTCCGGGCATCGACCCGTCGCACGTCGGCCGCGCAAATGCGGCGCTGGCGCGCCAGAAGGCCAAGGCCGAGGCGCAAGCCAAGGCGCGCGAAGAGGGCAACGCCCAGCCGGAGGTCAAGACAGAGGCCAAGGCCGAGGCGAAGACCGAACCCGCGCCCCAGCTCGAAGCCCAGAGCGTAGAGCCGCAAGGCCCGTCCAGCGCGCCGGAAGCCGCGGTACAGCAACCGGAAAACGGCGAGACGCCCGCAAGCGGAGCCTGAGCCCGCGCGCCGGAAGTTCCCTCGTCGAAACGCCCCTCTCGCGGCACCGCCGCGCGAGGGGCGTTCGCACGTCTGGCGAGGCGCTGCCGATCGATGCGCGCGCAACCTTCGGCGCGCACGTCGGCCTTCGTATCGGGAACTCGGGTGCTTTCAATGCGCATCGCATGGCCGCCGATCGCACGCGAGGCAGCCTGAGCGAAGCAGGTAGCAGTGTTAGCGCGCGCTGGCCGAAGCGGTGCCTTGCGCGGCAGCCTGCGCGGAGGCCGCCGATGTCGCGGAGGGTGCAGCGGCAGGGCCGGATGCGCCGATCGCGGCCGTTGCCGCCGCAGCCGCAAAGGCGGAAGCCGCCGATGCCGCCAGCCCGACGCTCGCCCGCGCATCGCTCGCGGCAGGCGTGCTAGCGGTGTCGAGTACCCGGCTGAACTCCACGGCGCGCGTGCGGATCTTTTCCGCATAGGCCTTAGAGCCGCCATAGTTCTTCATCGCGGCATTGAGGTCGCCGCCGGCCGCGCGCTGGTAGCCATAGAGGATCGACGAGCCCACGTCGATGTTGACCTCGGGGTCGGTGAGATCCTTGTTGTGCAGGAGATTGCGATGCGCCGACGGCACGACCTGCATGAGTCCGGTCGCGCCATTCGCGCCGTGCGCCTTCTCGCGAAAGCGCGACTCGATCGAGATGATGGCGAGCAGCACCGCGGGCGGCAGCGAATATTTCTCGGCGGCGCCCGTGACGGCTTGCGAGATTTGCGCCGCTTTCCCTTTCGCGATACCGAACTTTTGCGTGAGGTATTTCGAAACCGCGCCGGACATGGCGCTGGAGCTTGCGGGAGCAACCTCGCTCGCAGCCGATGCGCTGACGACGTCGCTAGCGGGCGCCTGCTGCTGCGCCTGCGCGGCCGCGGTCTGCACGAGGCCCGGCAACAGGACGAGCAGGCAGAGGAACTGCCTCATGGCCGGTGCATAGGAGAAAAAGAAGGCGCAAGTATAACCGGCCCCGATTAATGAGGCCGGCTGCGCGTCATCCCGTTTTCACATCCCTGACCGGTGTGGGTGCCGGGCGCAGCGCCCGGCGCGGCGTGAGGCCGAGTTCAGGCCGGATTCAGTCCTTCCGCACCGAAGCCTTCCAGATTTCGTCGATACTCGCGGCGAGCGCGGCATCGAACTCGGCATCGCTCATCGACTTCGTCAGGTCGTTGATCAGCGCGCGCGAAAAGCTTGCAATCATGCGATGGTTTTTGGCGAGACGCTCGCACGCGTCAGTACGCGAGTAGCCGCCCGAGAGCGCCACCACGCGCACCACGCGCGGATGTTCGATGAGCGGCAGGTAGAAGTCGGGCGTATCGGGAATCGTGAGCTTGATCATCACGTTCTGCGAGGCGGGCAGCGCGTCGAGCCCTTTGAGCAGTTCGTCGCGCAACAGCTTCTCGGCCTTGGCCTTGTCGGGGGCCTTGATGGAGACTTCGGGCTCGAGGATCGGCACGAGTCCGTGCGCGGAAATCTGCGCGCCGAATGCGAATTGCTGCGCGGCGATGGAAGCGATGCCGGAAGGCGAGGCGTGCTCGATCACCGAGCGCATCTTGGTGCCGAAAATGCCGGCCGTCACCGCACGTTCGAGCAGGGCGTCGAGGCCCGGAATCGGCTTCATGAGGCGCACGCCGTCGGACTCGGCCTCCAGCCCCTTGTCGACCTTGAGGAACGGCACGACGCGGCGTTCGTTCCAGAGGAAGTCGGGCACCGGCTTGCCTTGCGCCTGGCCGTCCATGGTCGCCTCGAACAGGATCGCGCCAATCACCTTCTCGCCCGTGAATGCGGGGGCGCTGACGATGCGCACCCGCATTTCGTGGATGAGGCGAAACATTTCGGCGTCGCCGCTATACGCGCTTTCGGGGATGCCGTACTGGCGCAGCGCGCCAGGCGTCGAACCGCCGCTCTGGTCCAGCGCGGCGATGAAGCCCGGTTTGTCGCGCATCTGCGCCAGCATTTGCTCGTTTGCCATCGTCGTATCTCCCGTATTTGGGGCGCCCTTGCGGGCGCGGTTACTCGAATCGGGTCGCCGCCTGCTGCGACGAGTGTACTTGCGCCGCTGCGCCGCGTCTTTGCCATTATGTGGGCATGGCCGCGCAGCCGCGCTGAAGCAGGGGAAACGATACACCGCAGCAATTACGGTGCCAGGGAAGATCGCGGCAAGCGCCGTCACACGATGACTTGCGCCTGCGCGCTGCGGTCGTTCGCGAGCAGCGCCGAGAGCTTGCGCAGCGCGGCCTGCAATTGTTCGCGCCCGCCCGTCGCGCCCAGAGAAATGCGGATCGCGTTCGCGGTCTCCGGGCCTTGCTGGAAAGCCGTGGAGGGCGCCACGGCGAGGCCCTCGGTGCTCGCGGCCGCCGCCAGTTCGCGCGCCTGCCAGTAGCGCGGCAGCGCGTACCAGAGGTGAATGCCCGCGCCCGCCGACGATCCCAGCGTATGCGCCGCGATGCGCTGGCGCTCGCGCGCTTCGGCCTTCACGTCCGCGAAGATCTGCTCGGCCACGCCTTCCTCGATCCAGTGTGTGGCGAGCGCGTTGGTGAGCGGCGCGGCCATCAGCGAGAACGTGCGCAGCGCGGTCACGAGGCGGGTGCGCGCGTCTTCGTCGGGCAGCGCGAGATAAGCCGTGCGCAGGCCGGGCGAGAGCGTCTTGGAAAGCGTCGCGAGATAGCAGACCTGAGCGGGCGCGAGCCGGGCAAATGGCGCTGGCGCATCGGGCGCGAAACGCCAGTAAGGATCGTCTTCGACGATCAACGCGCCGCAGCGCTGCGCCACCCGCAGGATTTCCAGGCGGCGTGGCTCCGGCATGGTCGCCGTCGTCGGGTTCTGCAACGTGGGGTTCACGTAGATGAGACGCGCCGCGTGCTTGCGGCAAGCCGCTTCGAGCGCGTCGGGGCGCATGCCGTGGTCATCCACTGCAACGGGGGCGATGCGGCGGCCCAGTTGCGCCGCCGCGTGCGGCAGGCCCGGATAGAGCAGCGGCTCGGCGAGGATGACCTCGCCCGGCTGCGTGAGCGCAAGGATCAGCGCGGCCAGCGCCGCCTGCGCGCCGGGACAGACCACCACGCGATCGGGCGCGACGTGGCCGAGCACGGGCTGCAGCCACTTCGCGCCCGCCTGCCAGTCGGCGCGGCCGCCGCCGCCCATGTGGTAAGTCATGAGCAGATCGGCGTCGCTGCGCACCAGCACGCGCGCCATGCCTTCGCGCAACAGCGCGTTCATGTCGAGGTCGGCGGGCGCAGGCGGGATGTTCATGCTGAGGTCCACGCGTTGGAGCAGCTCGGCGCGCGGCGCGGCGATGAAGGTGCCCAGCGGCCCGCGCGCCTCGATCAGGCCGCGCCGCCGGGCTTCGTTGAAGCCGCGCGTGACGGTGGTCAGATCGACCGCAAGCAGGGTGGCGAGACTGCGCTGCGCGGGCACGCGCTCGCCGGGGCGCAGCGTGCCATGCGCCACCGCGGCTTCGATGAAATCGGCGAGCCGCAGGTAGCGCGGGCCGTTGCCGGACTGCATCGCCGTGGCCCATGCATTGATATCTCCGGCGCTTTCAGCAGGTTGGTCGTGTGTCATTCTGTCGCGGATGTATGCGTCATGTCTTACTCTAGCATGCGTGCATGAAGCGCGTAAATCCATACATATAGGCTATGTATGGCTTCTGCGGCGGCCCTCCAAGGCCGCTCGTGCGGCAGCAGAGTGAGCACGTATGGATGGGTTTGCGCGAACGTCAACCTTGGAACCAGACATGCGCAATCCAGACCCTCGCTCGGGGCGGGCCGCTACCGCCGGCCCGCCTTCTTCATCACGTCCACTCCTCATTACCCGCTTTCTGCGGCGCGCCGCTCTCGGCGCGGCGGGCATCCCGCTCGTGCTGCTCAGCGGCTGCAACATGGCGCTGCTCGCCCCGAAGGGCGACATCGGCGTGCAGGAAAAGAATCTGATCCTGATCGCGCTCGGCTTGATGCTGCTCGTCGTGATCCCCGTGATCGTGCTCACGTTATGGTTCGCGTGGCGCTATCGCGCCTCCAACCCGAACGCGACTTACGCGCCGCGCTGGTCGCATTCCACGGTCATCGAAGTGGTGGTGTGGACGATTCCCTGCGTGATCGTGCTCACGCTCGCCGTGCTGATCTGGCGCACGACGCATTCACTCGACCCGTATCGCCCGATCGAATCGCAGACGAAACCCGTGCGCGTGGACGTGGTTGCGCTCAACTGGAAGTGGCTCTTCATCTATCCGGATTACGGCGTGGCCTCTGTGAACCAGCTGGCGATTCCCGTGGATACGCCCGTCGAGTTCAACCTCACCGCCGAGTCGCTGATGAATTCGTTCTTCATCCCGCAGCTGGGCAGTCAGGTGTATGCGATGCCGGCCATGCAGACGAAGCTGCATCTCATCGCGAACGAGCCCGGCATCTATGCGGGCCGGTCGGCGGCATTCAGCGGCCCGGGCTTCTCCGACATGCATTTCGAAACGCTGGCCAAGAGCCGCGCCGACTTCGACGCCTGGATCGCGCAGGCGAAGGCATCGCCCACGATGCTGAGCCGGGCGGCCTACGAACAGCTCGCGTTGCCCGGCGAAAAGACCCCAGTGACGCTCTATTCGAACGTCGCGCCGGGCCTGTTCGACGGCGTGGTCGGCAAATACATGCGGGACGTGCACGGCAACCCGATTTGCGGCACGGTCCCCGCGGTCCCGGGCACAGCCCCCAGCGCAGTCCCTGGCACAGGCGCCCCGGCGCTCACGCTCAACCGTAGCGCCATCCTGGCAGCGGAGTAATCACACCATGTTCGGAAAACTCACGCTCGACGCCGTTCCCTGGCACGAGCCGATCATCATGGGCACGGGCGCCGTCGTGGCGCTCGGCGGCCTCGCCTTGCTCGCCGCGATCACGATCGCGGGCAAGTGGGGCTATTTGTGGCGCGAGTGGATCACGTCGGTCGATCACAAGCGCATCGGTGTCATGTACATCATTCTCGCGGTCGTCATGCTGCTGCGCGGTTTCGCCGATGCGATCATGATGCGCGCGCAACAGGCGCTCGCGTATGGCGACGCCGCGGGCTATCTGCCGCCGCATCACTACGACCAGATCTTCACGGCGCACGGCGTCATCATGATCTTCTTCGTGGCGACGCCGCTCATTCTCGGCTTGATGAACGTGGTCGTGCCCCTGCAGATCGGCGCGCGCGACGTGGCCTATCCGTTCGTCAACTCGCTCTCCTTCTGGCTTTCGGTCGTGGGCGCGGTGCTCGTGATGGTCTCCATGTTCGTGGGCGATTTCGCGGCCACGGGCTGGGTGGCGTATCCGCCGCTATCGGAGCTTGGCTATAGCCCGACAGTCGGTATGGACTACTACATATGGTCGCTGCAGCTATCGGGTCTCGGCACGACGCTCTCGGGCATCAACTTCATCGTCACGATCCTGCGTATGCGCGCGCCGGGCATGAGGATGATGCAGATGCCGGTGTTCGTGTGGACGGCGTTCATCACCAACATCCTGATCGTCGCGGTGTTCCCGGTGCTCACCGCCACGCTCGCGCTGCTCACGATGGACCGCTACTTCGACATGCACTTCTTCACGAACGAGCTGGGCGGCAACGCGATGATGTACATCAACCTGATCTGGGTCTGGGGTCACCCGGAGGTCTACATCCTCATCCTGCCTGCGTTCGGTGCGTACTCGGAAATCATCGCGACGTTCTCGGGCAAGCCGCTGTTCGGCTACAAGTCGATGGTCTACGCCACGTCGTCGATCGGCATCCTCTCGTTCTTCGTGTGGCTGCACCACTTCTTCACGATGGGCTCGGGCGCGAACGTCAATGCGTTCTTCGGCATCATGACCACGGTCATTTCGATCCCGACCGGCGTGAAGCTCTTCAACTGGCTCTTCACGATGTATCGCGGGCGCATCCGCTATCACAGCGCCACGCTCTGGACCATCGGCTTCATGGTGACGTTCGCCGTGGGCGGCATGACCGGCGTGCTGCTGGCCGTGCCGGGCGCGGACTTCGTGCTGCACAACTCGCTCTTTCTCGTTGCGCACTTCCATAACGTGATCATCGGCGGGGTGGTATTCGGCTGTCTGGCGGGCGTGAGCTTCTGGTTCCCCAAGGTGTTCGGCTTCACGCTCAACGAGTTCTGGGGCAAGGTGTCGTTCTGGTGCTGGCTGATTGGCTACTGGCTCGCGTTCACGCCGCTCTACATCCTCGGCTTCGAAGGCATGACGCGCCGCATGAATCATTATGAGGTGGCCGAGTGGCATCCGTGGCTCGTGGTGGCGCTCGTGGGCGCGGTGTTCGTGGGCCTCGGCATTCTCTCGTTCATCGTGCAGATCGTGGTGAGCCTGCGCGATCGCGAGGCCAACCGCGACGTGACCGGCGACCCGTGGGATGGCCGCAGCCTCGAGTGGTCGACCGCTTCGCCTGCGCCGTTCTACAACTTCGCCGTGCTGCCGGAGATCACTTCGACGGAGCAGCACTGGGACAACAAGGAAGCGGGCCGCGCCTACGTGCAGCCGGCGAAGTACGAGGACATTCATATGCCGCGCAACACCGGCGCGGGCTTCATCATCGCCGCGTTCAGCCTGCTGTTCGGCTTTGCAATCGTGTGGCACATGTGGCTGTTCGCGGCGGCGGGACTCATCGGCATGATCGCCACGTTCATCGCGCGCACCTACAACCAGGACGTGGATTACTGGGTCCCCGCCGCCGAGGTCGAGCGCATCGAGAACGCGCGCTTCAGGCAACTCGGCATCCAGCGTTTCGATCAATCCGAGCACATCGAGGAGATGGCATAAACCATGGCTCACGCTGCTACTACTCACGCCCATGGTCATGCCCATGGTCATGATCACGACGACAGCACCAGAACCACGCTGGGCTTCTGGATCTACCTGATGAGCGACTGCCTCATCTTCGCGACGCTCTTCGCCACGTTCGGCGTGCTCGCGAATGCGACGGCAGGCGGTCCGGGCGCGAAGGAACTATTCGAACTGCCTTACGTGCTCGGTGAAACGCTGCTGCTGCTTGCGAGCAGCGTCACCTTCGGCATGGCCATGCTGAATCTCTACGCGCAGCGGCGCGGACAGGTGAACGTGTGGCTCGCCGTCACGTTCCTGTTCGGGGCGGGCTTCGTCGCGATGGAGGTGAACGAGTTCGCCAAGCTCATCGCCGATGGGGCGGGGCCCGGCACGAGCGCCTACCTTTCGGCGTACTTCACACTGGTCGGCACGCACGGGCTGCACGTCACGGCGGGTCTGTTGTGGATCGCGATCATGATGCACCAGACCTTCAAGTTCGGTCTGACCGGCACGGTCCGCCGCCGCCTCGCCTGCCTGAGCCTCTTTTGGCACTTTCTCGATCTCGTGTGGATCTGTGTATTTACGTTTGTTTACCTGCGAGGTTTCCTGTGAGCCAGTCCCATGCCACCCACCACGCCGTGCATGACGCGTCGCACGGCAGTTTCAAGGGCTACATGATCGGCACGGTGCTCTCGCTCGTGCTGACGCTCGCGTCGTTCGGCGTGGTGATGTTTCGAGTCGTTTCGCCGGCCTTCGGGCTTGCGGCCATCGTCGTGCTCTGCATCGCGCAGCTCGTCGTGCAACTCGTGTATTTCCTGCATATCGGCGCATCGCGCAGCCAGCGCGCCAACACGGGCATCTTCATCTGCACGGCGTTCCTGATCGCGGTGATCGTCGGGCTTTCGCTGTGGGTCATGCACAACGCAAACATCAACATGATGCCCACGCAGATCTCGATCGACCGCGCCATGGCGCACGACTGACGTGTGACGTTGCGTCCCCGAATACTGGCGCCGGAACCGCGGGCACGGTGCATGCGCTATGTGAAGCGTCGCGACACACCGTCGCTTTTACGTGGAGTGTGACCATGAACAAGGACCAGGTGAAGGGCACGGCTGAAAAGATGAAGGGCAAGGTCAATGAGGCCGTAGGCCGCGCAACCGACAACCCGGCGCGCGAAGTGAAGGGGGACCTCCAGCAGGGAGCTGGCCAGGCACGCAAGAACGTTGGTGACATGAAGGAGGCCGCAAAGGACGTGGAGAAGGACACGAAGCGCCATCACTGATAAACGATCGCTAACCCACCGCGCCGCCGCCTCGAAAGGGGCGGCGGCGTCATGCTGTCCGCGCGTGGCGCGTTCGGCGCTCAGGCCGGCGAGATCCACAATCAAGGAATCAGCCCTTTCGCACGGCCGATGGCGACTGCCTGGGTACGATTGCCCGCGCCGAGCTTGGCGCTGATCTTTCGAAGATGCGACTTCACCGTCAGCTCGGAGACGAACAGCTTCTCCGCGATCACGCGGTTGCGGTGGCCGGCCGAAAGCATCCTTAGCACGTCCAGTTCGCGCGCCGTGAGCGCGTCGGCGGGAGAGTCCGCGGCGTAGGGCGAAAGATCGGCGGCACCCGTTGAGTCCGCCATGCGCGCGCGGGCGGGCGCCACGCCGTCCAGCAACTGCGCGACGAACGCGGGCACCACGCCTAGCGAGCCGATTTGCGTGGGACCGCGCTCGGCCCATGCGCCAAGCAGGCGCATCAATGCTTCACCTTCATCGAGGAACGCGCGCACGAAGCCTTCGTGGCTCGCCATGCCCCGCGCGCGGTCACGCCCGGCTGGCGTGTGCTGCGCTCGCACTTCGGCAGCGCCACGGTGCTGACCGTCTTGTTCCAGTCGTTCGCGGGCTATGCAGTCGTCGCCTGCGGCATCACGTGGATGCCCGTGTATTTCCGCCTCGGACTGGGCTTGCCGCCCGCACGCGCAGGCTGGCTGTTCGGTCTCCAGGTGCTTTTGCAGGTGCCGGTCGGGTTCGCGCTGGCCACGCTCTCGCACGCGCTGCTCAGGCGCAACGTTTCGACGCGCATCGCCCGTGGCGGGCTTTCTGTCGCTGCAGCCCACAAAGGAGGGCTGCGGGGCGCGCTGACATCCGCGTACCCGATTCGACCGAAAGATTATCTCGGCCGGGTTCCTGGTAATTCGCAGTGCAATCCATTCCGCCAACGAGCGAATACCGACAATAGAAGAGGAGACATGCATGCGTTTGAAGCTGATTAGCCAGGGTGTGATGGGCGCGACGTTCGCAATGGCCGCGAGCGCCGCTTGCGCCCAGACGAGCGTGACGCTCTACGGAGTGGCCGACACGTTCTTCCAGTACCTGAACAACGGCGGCTGCAGGCGAATTATTCGTATGCGAGGCCGAAAATGCCACCGTCGCATTCACTCGCTGCTGCGCTCGGCACCGCGCATGCGTATAACGTCACGGAGGTTGGCGCGACGATTCAGGCCACCTCGTTCGACGCGATCCAGATCGCCGGTATTCAGCGCAACATTCACGGCGTTAGCGACGAGACGCTGGGTGTGGAGCTTGGCTACGATCATCAGATATCGAAGCGCACGAGCCTTTACGCGCGTGCGGGTTATCTGAAGAACCACGGCCAGGCGATGATGAGCTGGCCCGGCATTTCCGTCACGACCCCGCATTCTTCGCAAACGCTTGCCGTTGCTTGGCATCTCGCATCTTTTCTGAATCACATTACTACGGAGTGCAAATAAATAGCGGCGCGGCATGACAGCCTCGTCGCTTTCGATCTGCCTTCATTTTGCCATGTGCAACAGGAGGATAGCGGCACGGCGAAAAGCCCTCAGAACAGGTATGCTGCAGGCATCCCGTGTGTTCCGCGCGGGGCACGAACGTGGAGCTCCCGATGTCTGCCAATCCTGCCAGTGTGTCCTCCGGACTGCGCGAAGTCTGGTTGATCCGTCATGGTGAAACGGAATGGAGCCTCTCCGGGCAGCACACCGGCCGCACCGATATCGCGCTCACCGGTCACGGACGCGAGCAGGCGCGCTCGCTGGCGCCGTCGCTCGCCGCACAGCACTTCGACGCGGTGCTTTGCAGCCCGATGGCGCGGGCCATCGAGACCTGCCAGCTCGCGGGCCTCGGCGACCAGATGACGATTTCGGCCGACTTGCACGAATGGGACTACGGGATTTACGAAGGCCTCAAGACAGCGGATATCCGCAAGACCGAACCCGACTGGAGCGTGTGGCATTCGCCCATCGCGCATGGCGAGGATCTCGCGCGGGTTCAGGCGCGGGCGGCGTCGGTAATCGAGGGCCTGCTGGCCATGCGGGGCCGCGTGGCACTCTTTTCACACGCGCATTTCCTGCGCGCGTTGGGGGGCTGCTGGGCTTCCGGTTCGGCGGCGCTCGGCGAGCATCTGTATCTCGACACGGCTTCGGTGAGCATTCTCGGCTTCGACCACGAAAGCCGCGCCATCCGCCGCTGGAATGCGCTCGGCGAGCGCAGGGCGTTGATGTAAAGAATTCCTGACGCGCGCGCGCGCTCGCTCAGCGCAAGGAGCACGACAGCCAGTGCGCGATGCGCACGCCGTCCAGACGAGAACCCTCGGGCGTGGCGCTCCCTAGCATTGTGACGATCACGGGCCGCCGGCCGTGCACCATCATGCGCATCACCATATTGTGGCCGGACTCGTTGATGAAGCCGGTTTTCTGCACGCTCGCGCGGACCTGCCCGTAGCGCACCAGACGATTGCTGTTCACATACTGCAACTGCCCCTGGCCAGTGGCCATGCGTTCCTCATGATCGATCGAATAGCGGCGAATGAGCGGGTAGCCATTGGCTGCGCGCACGAGGCTCGCCAGTTCGCGCGCGGTTGAAACGTTCTGCGGCGAGAGTCCCGTCGCGTTGACGAAATGCGTGTGCTTCATGCCGAGGCGCTGCGCTTTCGCGTTCATTGCCGCGATAAACGCAGGCTGGCCGCCTGGATAGTCGCGGCTGAGCGCCGAAGCCGCACGGTTTTCCGAGGACATGAGCGCAACGTGCAGCATATTCGCGCGCGTGAGCGACGCGCCCACGCCGAGGCGCGAATGCGTGAATTTGAGCGTGTCGAGATCGGCGGCCGTGACGGAGAGCCGCTGTTGCAGGGGCGCATGCGCACTATCGAGCCAGACGATGGCCGTCATGAGCTTCGACACCGATGCGATGGGCGCCACCGTGTCGGCATGGCGCGCGTAGAGCGGCGTGTGGGTGTTTTCGTCCACAACGTAGATGGCATGCGAAAAGAGCTGCTTGCGCGACGCCGGCGTAAAGCCGCAGCGGGCGAGCAGGCGAGGAGCGTGCGCGTTTTTGGCGCTCGCGTGCACGGCGTGTTGCGGCGCGGGCGGCGGGCCATGTCTGGGCTTCGCGCGTTTGGTGCGGCGCTTCGGCCCGGAGAGTTTGGTGGAGGGCGCATCGGCGGGCATCGAACGATGCGCGGGCTTCGTCTTGTGCGCGACTCTCTTCTTCTTCGTGGCCGTTGCGTGGTGGGTTCTCTCGGCCACGCTGCGATGAGCGGCGGCATGGGCGCTGGCTGGAACCGCGCCTGCCGCGAGGGCCGCGACAATCAGGGCGAGCAGGCTGGGCAGCAATCGAAGTCGGGAAGCGAAAGGCATCGACGGATGGGCTTGAACGTTGGGTCTGCGCTGTGCGCGTCGAGATTTTGGCGGCATTGTTCGAGCGGGATCGACCGATGAAGTTCCATTCCGGTTCCATAATCGTCATTCAGTGGGATCATCGTCGTATTGAACGGGCGGCGAGCGGGTCCGTACACTCCGTCATGCCAAGGGGGAACAGGGATGCTCAATCAACTCTCCGACACCTTCCTGCTCGTCTTCGCGGGACTCTTTCCCGTGGTCAATCCGCCCGCGGCGGGGTTCATCGTGCTGAGCATGCTGCCGCATGCGACGGCCGGCGAACGCGCATTTCTCGCGCGGATCATTGCCATCAACAGCCTGTTCATTCTGCTCGGGGCGCTGCTCATGGGCGCCTATGTGCTCTCGTTCTTCGGCATATCGATACCCGTGTTGCGGGTTGCGGGCGGGCTGGTCATCGCGTTCGCCGGCTGGAACCTGCTTCACAAATCGCGCGATGGCGCGGACGCGGCGCAATCGCAGGCGCCGCCGGATTCGGCGCGCCAGGCGACGCTGCGCGCCATGGCGTTTTATCCGCTCACGCTGCCGGTCACTGTCGGACCGGGGTCGATTGCGGTCGCGATTGCGCTTGGTACGGGTCGGCCGCGCGGTCACGTGCAACTCGTCAATGTCGTCGGCGTGCTGCTCGCCCTGGTCGTTCTTTGCGGCTGCATCTATCTGTGTGTGCGCTTCGCGGGGCATGTCGGCAAGCGGCTCGGACCGGTCGGGACCGAAGTGCTCATGCGCTTGCTTGCGTTTGTGCTGCTGTGCATCGGCCTGCAGATCTTGTGGCTCGGGATCGAGGATCTGCTCGAGTCGGTGCCGCTTTCGGTGAGCGTCAAATAGCGCAGCGCGCCCACACTCTCGTCGTGTTGCGCCGCATGAAAGGGAAAACCACGAGCCCATAACATCAGACGTCTGATGTAGATTGGAGCCCAATGTCGCCAACCCACGCAATCTTGCGGAAGCCATGCGCCTGAGCGTCGATCAGTCGATGTGCGAGCGAATCCAGGATTCGCTGCTGGAAATGATCCGCGAGCGCTCGCTCAAGCCGGGCGATCAAATCCCACCGGAGCCCGAACTTTGCGAGCTGTTGGGCGTGGGCCGCTCGAGCCTGCGGGAGGCGGTCGCGCAGATGATTTCCCACGGTCTGCTCACGCGCGTGCACGGCAAGGGGACCTTCGTCAGACAAATCACGCTCAAGCTGCAAGGCGGTCTGGATGATCTGATGTCTGTGACGGACATGATACGCAGTGTCGGTGCGGTGCCTTCCACGAGCCGTCTGCAGGTGCGGACGATCGCGGCTTCCGGCAGCCTCGCGCAAAAGCTCGGCATCGCCGAAGGCGATCCCTGCATGCGCTTCGAGCGCGTGCGGCGCGCCGACGATGCAATCGCCGCTTACTGCATCGACATCGTGCCCAAGGCGCTGCTCGAAGGGCAGGAACTGGGCGAGTCGCTGTTCGGCACGCTGGAGCGCGCGGGCGTTCGGCTTTCCCACACCCATAGTTCGATCCAGCCGACCGTTCTCACCCCGCGGGATTTGCCGGAATTGCAGGAGAACATCGGCATGTTCCTGCTGATCGACGAAGTGGATTTCGACGAGACCGGCCGCGCGGTCTGCTACAGCAACGACTACTACAACGCCAGCATTTTCAAGTTCGATCTCGTGCGCAAGCGACGTTAGGCGGGCCAGCGGCCCATTTCCGGACAGGAAGAACGTATGCACTTCGAAGCTTTCAGCTCTGCCGAATTGACCGAGTATCTGCTGGGCATTCCGGCCGTTTGCGCAAGGCTTGGCGACGACAGGGAATTGCAGGTCGTCGAAGTGGGCGACGGCAACCTGAACTACGTCTACTTCGTGAGCAGCACGCGTGACCCGCGCTTGAGCGTCGTCGTGAAGCAGGCGCCGCCGTACCTGCGGCTGGTTGGCGAAGCTTGGCCGTTGCCGCGCGAGCGCATGGAGCGCGAAGTGGCGGCGTTGCGCCGCTTCGGCGCGTTGTGCCCCGAGCACGTGCCGAGCGTCTTTCACGCGGATAGCGAGAAGTTCCTGATGGTGATGCAGCGGCTCGATTCGCATCGCGTGCTGCGCGGGGGGCTGATAGACGGCATCGTGTATCCGCGGCTCGCCGATCACATTTCCACGTTTCTGGCCCGCACGCTCTTTCACGGGTCCGATCTCTATCTGGCGCCGGATGCCAAGAAAGCGGCCGTCGGCGGCGACATCAACACGGAATTGTGCAAGATTACCGAGGAACTCGTCTTCACGTTTCCGTTCGAAGATCATCCCTCGAATGTCTACAGCCCCGCGCTGCCGGTTGCTGCAATCGAACGGCTGCGCACGCACGAGCCGCTGAGGCTCGCGGCAGGCGAGATGAAGTGGGCCTTTATGAACCATGCGGAAACGCTCGTGCACGGCGACCTGCATACCGGCTCGATCATGGCGAAAGAGCATGAGACCTATGTGATCGATCCCGAGTTCGCGTTCTATGGGCCGATGGGCTTCGACACGGGCGCGTTCATTGCGAACCTGCTGCTCGCGTATTACGCGCGCGACTGGCACGACCGCGAGACGGGGCGCGACCCGGCCGCCTACCAGGGCTGGCTGCTCGAACAGGTCGAGGCTGTGTGGAACGCCTTCGCGAAGAAGTTCGCGCAGATCTGGCGGCTGCACGAGCGCGAGACCGGCCACGCGTATATTGGCGGGCCGGCGGGCACGCGTGCGGCGGAGGCCTTCCGCGACGATTTCATCAAACGCCTCTTCGCCGACACGCTCGGCTTTGCGGGCTGCAAGATGATCCGCCGCATCGTCGGCATGGCGAAGGTGGCGGAAATTACGAGTATCGAGGACGATACGGTGCGCGCGCGCGTGGAAGTGCGCTGCCTGAAGCTCGCCGAAGCGCTGCTGACACGGCGCCGCGAGTTGGTGTCGATCGAGGCGGTCACGGCGCTGGCCGTACAGGTCCTCACCGAATCGGCGTAATCGAATACAGGCTGCCGCATGAGCGGCAGCGCCCGGACAACCGGCATCGACGGAGAACGTATGACGTTGCAGGCGCAACAATCGAGTCTTCCGCCCACCATCGAGTGGCGCGACGGCACCCTTTATCTGCTCGACCAGACGCGTTTGCCGCGCGAATGTGTGGTCGAAGCCGTGGGCAGTGTCGAGGCGGTCTGGCGCGCGATACACGAGCTGCGCGTTCGCGGCGCGCCTGCGATCGGTGTGGCGGCCGCCTACGGCCTGTGTGTGGCGATGCGGCACGAGCCAACCGATCCGCGCGATACGTTCCTCGCGCGTCTCGAAGCGCACGCCGCGTTTCTGGACAGCGCGCGGCCCACTGCTGTGAATTTGCGTTGGGCGCTGGAGCGGATGCTCTCGCGCGCACGCGCCGAGTCCAGTGCGACGGGCGCCGCGCTTTATGAAGCGCTCGTTGCCGAGGCTAAGCGCATTCATCAAGAAGATATCGAATTGTGCGCGCGGATCGGCGAAGCCGGACGTGCGCTCATCGCACCCGGCAGCGGCGTGCTCACGCACTGCAATGCCGGTGCACTGGCCACGGCGGGTATCGGCACGGCGACTGCGCCCCTCTATTGCGCGCACCGCGACGGCGTCGCGTTTCGCGTCTACGCAGACGAGACGCGGCCGCTCCTGCAAGGCGCGCGGCTCACCGCTTACGAATTGCAGCAAGCGGGGCTCGACGTCACGCTGATCACCGACAGTATGGCGCCGACCCTGATGGCCCAGGGGCTCATCGATCTCGTGATCGTCGGCACCGATCGCGTGGCCGCGAACGGCGACGTCGCGAACAAGATCGGCACGCTCGGCGTGGCGATCGCGGCGAACCATTTCGGCATTCCGTTTTATGTGGCGTGTCCTTCGTCCACGCTGGATCTGCGTACCCCCAGCGGCGCGGACATCGTGATCGAGGAGCGCGGAGCGGCGGAAGTGACGCATCTCGCGGGACAGCGCACCGCGCCTGAAGGCATTCAGGTGCGCAACCCCGCGTTCGATGTCACGCCCCATACACTCGTGACCGGCATCGTGACGGAGCGCGGCATCGTGCGCGCGCCGTTCGAGGAGAGCCTTGCCGCACTCTTCGCTAACGGAGCCGCAGCGTGAGCGGCGCGAGCGAAGGGCGTCGTGCGGGCGAAACGGCGGAACGTGCGCGCGATGTGCGGGCGGAAACCGAAATGCGCCAGCAGATCGTCGATACCGCGCGCGAGATGGAGCGTCTCGGCATCAATCAGGGCACCTCGGGCAACGTGAGCGCGCGCTGGCATGACGGACTTCTGGTTACCCCGAGCGGCGTGCCGAGCGCCGCGCTCACGCGCGAGCGCATCGTCTGGATGCCGCTCGACGTGCGCGACGACGATCCGCTCTTCGAAGCGCAACGCCCCTCGTCGGAGTGGCGTTTTCATCGCGACATCCTGCGCGCGCGCGCCGACGTGAACGCCGTGATCCATACGCATTCACAAGCCGCGACGGCGCTCGCAATTCACAGTCGCGGCATACCCGCGCATCACTACATGGTGGCCGCGGCGGGCGGCAATTCGATTCGCTGCGCGCCGTACGCGACGTTCGGCAGCCAGGCGCTCTCCGATCACGCGCTCGAAGCGCTGCACGAGCGGCTCGCGTGCCTGCTCGCGCATCACGGCGTCATCGCGCTCGGGCGCGATCTCGCGCGGGCGTTGTGGCTGGCGAACGAAGTGGAGGTGCTCGCAAAGCAATATTTGCTGGCCTGCCAGCTCGGCGAGCCGCCGCTGCTTTCCGACGCGCAAATGGAGGAAGTCATCGAGAAGTTCAAGGGCTACGGCCCGCGCAAGTAATACGCGCTCGCGCGCGTCCAGGCAGTCGTTGCATTGCAAAACACACGCGGTACAAACGATTACGCAGTCGGTTGGCGGTTCGCAGGCCAGTCAAAAACCAGCAGATCAAAGACAGGAGACGGTGATGGCGTGGAGTTCAGCAGGGTTCGACAGTTGGGTGGCGCGCAGCGCGCGCATGGGAGCTACGGCCGGCGTGACGATGTTCGCCGCCGCGGCAATGCTGGCAGGCTGCTCGAAGAGCGAGTCGCCTTCGACCAGCGCGGCTGCGTCCGACGCCGCCGCTGCGAGTGCACCGGCGCAGGCCGCTGCCGCGGCGCCGGCAGTCACGAAGATCAAGGTAGGCTTTTCGATCGCCACGCTCAATAACGCGTTCTTCGTCGGCTTGAAGAATGGTGTGGAGCGCGGCGCGGATAAGCAGGGCTTCGATCTCGTGCAAACGAACGCGAACGGCGACGCGCAGCAGCAGGTCAACGACACGCTCAATCTGCTGAGCCAGGGCGTGCAGGCGATCGTGCTCAACCCGATCGATTCGAAGGCGATCATCCCGGCGGTCGAGAAGGCCAATTCGATGAACGTGCCGGTCTTCATGCTCGACCGCGGCTCGGACGGCGGCAAGGTGACCTCGTTCGTTGCTTCGGATAACGTAGCGCTTGGCGCCACCGGCGCAAAGTGGATCGCCGACCAGTTGAGCAAGCGTTATGGCTCGCCCAAGGGCAACGTGGTCGATCTGATCGGCCTCATCGGCACGACGGCGGCGACCGATCGCGAGAAGGGCTTCTCGGAGGAGATCGCGAAGTATCCCGACATCAAGGTCGTCGCGCGTCAGGAGGGCGGCTTCGATCAGGAGAAGTCGCTCAACGCGATGACGAGCATTCTGCAGAAGTATCCGCAGATCGACGCGGTATTCGGCGCGAACGACGACAACACGGTGGGCGCGGAAAGAGCCATTGACAATGCGGGCCGCTACAAGCCGCTCGGCGACCCCGGCCACATCATGGTGATCGGCGCGGACGGCACGGCGCAGGCGCTGTCTGCGATCCGTGCGGGCAAGCAGGACGCGACGATCTCGCAGAACCCGATCGGCATGTCCGCCAAGGCGATGACGTTCATTACCGACTACGAGGCGAAGAAGGACGTGCCCTCGAATTACGCGTGGCCGACCTATCTGATCGACAAGTCGAATATCGATTCGGACGGCGTGAAGCAATACGGTCTGTGGGCCCTCGAAGTCAAGCAGTAACGGGCGGTCTTAAGCGCCGGCCGCGCGTGACGCGTGCGCCGGCGCCAGGGATGAACGGATGAAACGCGAATCAGGTTCGGCAATGGACGTATCGCAGCAGGAGAACACCGGCGCAGGCAGCGAGAGGGGCGCGTCGCCGCTGTTGCGCATGAACGGCATCGTGAAGAGCTTTCCCGGCGTGAAGGCGCTGCGAGGCGTGAGCCTCGAGCTGCATGCGGGGCACGTGATGGCGATCGTCGGCGAGAATGGCGCGGGCAAGTCGTCGCTCATCAAGACGCTCTCCGGGGCTTACGAGCCGGACGAAGGCACGATCGAGATCGACGGCGTACGACTCGCGCGCGGCACCCAGGCCGCGATCGACGCGGGCGTGGCCGTGATCTATCAGGAGCTTTCGCTCGTCAACGACATGACGGTGGCCGAAAACCTCTTTCTTGGCCGCATGCCGCGGCGCTATGGCCTCGTCGATCATCGCAGCGCCAACGCCATGGCGCGCGAGGCGCTGTCCCAGGTCGGGCTGGAAGGCGTGCCACCCGCCATGCGCCTCGGTGATCTGCCGCTCAACAAGCGCCAACTCGTGGAGGTCGCCAAGGCGCTCGCGCGCGACGCCCGCATACTCGTGATGGACGAGCCCACGGCCGCGCTCCAGCATCACGACATCGAGCATCTCTACGCCGTCGTGCGGCGACTGCGGGCGGCGGGCATGGGCATCATCTTCATTTCGCACCATCTCGAAGAAGTGTTCGAACTGGCCGATTCGGCCGTGGTGATGCGCGACGGCGCGACGGTCGGCGCGCGGCCCATGCCGGAGTGGAACGAACCGGCGCTCGTTCAGGCAATGGTCGCGCGCAATCTCGACTCGTTCTATCCGTGGGAGGCGCGGCCCTATGGCGACGTCGTGCTGGAAGCGCACAACGTGGCGAGCGAGCCCGTGCTGCGCGACGCGAGTTTCAGCGTTCGCGCGGGCGAGATCGTGGGCATCGGTGGCATTGCGGGCGCGGGGCGCACCGAGCTTTTGAAGACGCTTTGCGGCGCGCTCCCGCTTACCCGTGGCGAACTGCGGCTGCGCGGGCGCAGGCTCGCGCTGCGCTCGCCCGCGCAAGGCATGCGCGCGGGCATTGTCTACACCGCCGAGGACCGCAAGCTCGAAGGGCTCGTGCTCGACGCGAGCATCGAAGAAAACGTCGCGCTTTCGAGCCTGCGGGCGCTGGTGCGCGGCGGCTTCGTGAGCGCGGCGAGAAAGCGCCGCCTCGCGCGCGAGGCGGTCGAGCGCTTCGCGGTGCGCGCGCCTTCGGTCACGTCGCTCACCGGCAACCTTTCGGGCGGCAATCAGCAGAAGGTGATTCTCGGGCGCGCGAGCGCGACCTCGCCGGCTGTGATCCTGCTCGACGAGCCCACGCGCGGCATCGACGTCGGCGCGAAGACCGAGATCTATGCACATATCGTCGCGATGGCGCGCGCGGGCGCGGCCGTCGTGCTCGTGAGCTCCGAACTGCCCGAACTGCTCGGCATGTCGGACCGCGTGCTCGTGATGTATCGCGGCAGCATCGTCGGCGAAGTCGCGCGTGAGCACGCGAGCTCGGAGACGATCATTCAATGGGCTACCACCGGAGTTGCAGCATGACGTCCACCACGGTTCGACCGCGTGAAGAAACACCAACCCTGCAACAGCGCGTGCTGCGCCAGCTGCGCAGCGGCCTCGGGCCGCTCATTGCGGCGCTCGTGCTGATCTGTATCGCGCTCTCGCTGGCGTCGCCCGAATTTCTCACCACGAGCACGCTCACCAACATCATGGTGCAGGTGTCCGTGGTCGGCATCGCGGCAGTGGGCGGCACGTTTGTGATCATCACCTCGGGCATCGACCTTTCCGTGGGCTCGCTCGTCGCGCTGAGCGGCATGGTGGCCGCGACTGTCATGGCCGGCGCGAGCCCGGACGCGGTCGGGCTCGGCGTAGCAGGGCTCGTGATCGCGCTCGTCACCGGCGCGGCGGTGGGCGCGCTCAACGGCTTTGGCATTGCGTGGCTGCGGCTCGTGCCGTTCATCGTCACGCTCGCGATGATGGCAATGGGGCGCGGCCTTACGCTCGCGATTTCGGATGGGCGCACGAAATTCGACTTTCCCACCGTGTTTACCGCGTTCGGCGCGAAGACGTTTGCGGGCCTGCCCGCGCCGATGCTCGTGATGCTGGCCGTATTCGTCATTGGCCACGTGTTGCTGCGCAAGACCGAATTCGGCCACCAGGTGTTCGCCGTGGGGGGCAACAAGGAAGCGGCGCGGCTCGCGGGCATTCCGGTGAGCCGCGTGATCTTTCTTACCTACATGTTAGCGGGCGTGACCGCTGCCATCGCGGGCATCGTCCTCGCGGGGCGGCTCAATTCGGCGTTGCCGTCGGCGGCCAACGGGCTCGAGCTGCAGGTGATCGCAGGCGTCGTGATCGGCGGCACCTCGCTCGCGGGCGGGCGCGGCTCGATCGTCGGCACGTTCATTGGCGTGGTGCTGATCGGCGTGATCAATGTCGGGCTCTCGCTGCTCGGCGTCAATCCGTTCTGGACGCAGTTCATCCAGGGCGGCGTGATTCTCGCGGCCGTCTTGCTCGACGCGCTGAGCCAACGGCGCAAGCTTTGAACGGAGAAGTCAACGTGAGCGGTGGTGCGAACGCCACCCATTACTGGAGACGCGACACGTGAAAAAGATCATTAATCATCCTGATCAATTTGTCGACGAGATGATCGACGCCTTGCTGCTCGCCCATCCGGGCTGGCTCAAGCCGGTCACGGCCGACCGCCGTGCGCTCGTGCGTGCCGACGCGCCGAACGCGGGCAAGGTCGGCATCGTGACGGGCGGCGGCTCTGGGCACCTGCCGGGCTTTCTCGGCTACGTGGGCAAGGGGCTCGCGAGCGGCGTGGCAGTGGGCAACGTGTTTTCGTCGCCATCGTCGGAGCAGATCTACGAGGCGACCAAGGCGGTGCACGGCGGCGCGGGCGTGCTCTACCTGTACGGCAACTACGGCGGCGACGTCCTCAACTTCGATCTCGCCGCGGACCTGGCCGACGCGGACGGCATCGAGACGCGCACCGTGCTCGTTGCCGACGATGTCGCTTCCGCGCCGCCCGAGCGGGCTTCTGATCGCCGCGGCGTAGCGGGCATGGTGTTCGGCTTCAAGTGCGCGGGCGCGGCGGCCGAACGCGGCGACACGCTCGACGAAGTCGCGCGCATTGCCGCGAAGGCGAACGGCGCGACGCGCACGATGGGCGTGGGCCTTTCGCCGACGATCCTGCCGGCGGCAGGCAAGCCCACCTTCACGCTGCCCGATGGCGAAATGGAGATCGGCATCGGCATTCATGGCGAGCCGGGCACGCACCGCGGCAAACTGGAGAGCGCGAATGCCATCGCCGAACGGCTTGCGGGCGCGATAATCGGCGACTTGCAGGCCAAGGCGGGGGCGAGCGTGGCGCTGCTCGTCAACGGGCTCGGCGCGACGCCGCTCGAAGAACTGTATCTGCTGTACCGGCGCGCCGCGCAGGCCGTTGCCGCCGCCGGGCTGCGCGTGGCGCGTGCTTATGTAGGCGAGTACGTGACGAGCCTCGAAATGGCGGGCGCCTCGATCTCCGTGATGCAACTCGACGAGGAACTCGACACGCTGCTCGATGCGCCGGTGCGCTCGCCGTTCTGGCGCGAAGGCTGGCGCGTGGACGAGGGAGGTGCGCGATGAGTCTTTCGGTCAGCGAAGTCCGGGCGCGGCTCATCGATGCGTTGAACGCGATGCCCGCCAGCGCGGAGGAACTGCGCGAACTCGACGCCGCGCTCGGCGACGGCGACCTGGGCGTCACCGTGAAGGCGGGCTCGCTCGCGGCAGCCGATGCCATTGCGAAGCTGCCGCCCGACGCCGCGCTGGGCGACGTGCTGATCGCCACGGGCAAGGCGTTTTCGACGGCGAACCCTTCGACGTTCGGTGCGCTCGTGGGCGGCGGGCTGCTCGCTGCGGCGAAGACCGTGACGGGCAGCCATGCAGCCGGCCGGGCCGAAGCGCTCGCGATGGGTCGCGCGGTGGCCGCGCGCATAGCCGAGCGGGGCAAGTCGCAGCTCGGCGACAAGACGGTGCTCGATGCACTCGTGCCGAGTCTCGATACGCTCGAAGCGTTCGAATTGGGCGCCGACGAGCGCACGCTCCTCGACGCGATGATCGACACGGCGGAGCGACAGGTGCTCGCCACGGCCGCGTTGCAGTCGAAGAAGGGACGCGCGGCGTGGGTGCAGGAACGCAGTATCGGTCACGCCGATCCCGGCGCAACGGCCTGGCTCAGGTTTCTTCAAGCCTGGCGAGGGTGAGCTTCGCCACTCAACGAACAAGCATCTCGGCCACGCCGGCCGCCGCCAAAAACACGACGACAACGAGCGGCGGCACCTTCCAGCGCGTGAGCAAAAAGAAACCGATGACCGCGACCGCAAAGTCGATCCGTGACTGGACGGCGCTCGTCCACACCGGCGAATAGAGCGCCATGGCGAGCAGCCCGACCACGGCTGCATTCACGCCCGCCAGCATGGCCGCCATGGAGGGATGGGCGCGAAGCGCTTGCCAATAAGGCAGCGCGGCGAGCACGAGAAGCAGGCCTGGTAAAAAGATGCCTGCTAGTGCCACGAAGGCGCCGAGCGCATGACTGGATGGGCCGCTCATGATCCATCCAAGGAAAGCCGCGAACGTGAAGAGCGGACCGGGCACCGCTTGGGCGGCTCCATAGCCGGCAAGAAAGTCGTTCGGCGAAACCCATCCCGTCGCCACGGTCTCACGCTGCAGCAACGGCAGCACCACGTGACCGCCGCCGAACACGAGGGCGCCCGAGCGGTAGAAGGCGTCGAACACGCGGACGGTATGCGTCGTGTCGAATTCGGCAAGCGCCGGAAGCCCGAAAAGCAGGGCGCAAAAGAGGACGAGCGCGACCAGACCGGCGGTACGCGACACGCGAAACTCCTGCGTGTGCTGACGCGTGCCGGCGATGGTTTCCGAAGTCGTGGACCGGCACAGCACGATACCGAGCGCCGCGCCGAGCACGATGACGATCAACTGTGCATACGCCGTCGTCACGACAGCGAGAAGCACGACCGCAATGAGTGCAATGCCGGCGCGTCGGTGGTCGGGGCACAGGCGGCGCGCCATGTCCCATACGGCTTGCGCGACGACGGCAACGGCGACGAGTTTCAGTCCGTGAATCAGCCCGTTCCCCACGGGGCCGCCGAGTTCAGGCGCGACGATGGCAAAGGCGATCAGGAGTGCAACGGATGGCAACGTGAAGCCGCACCAGGCTGCCAGGCCGCCTCGCCAGCCGGCGCGCAGCAGACCGATCGAAAATCCGGTCTGACTACTGGCGGGACCGGGGAGAAACTGGCAGAGACCGAGCAGATCCGTGAAGGTTGCGTCGTCGAGCCAGCGACGCCGCTCGACGAACTCGCGACGGAAGTAGCCGATATGGGCGATGGGACCGCCAAAGGACGTCAGGCCCAGCTTCAGAAAGACTCGCAGGACTTCAAGCGCGGAGCCTGCACGGTCCGGCTCTGACGTCGACATATCTGTTTCCATGGAACTCAGTCGTAACGAATACAAACATAGATCGATTTTGCGGCGATCATACCCGATCCGCTGGCACGATCGCAGGCCGGGACTTTCACAGCGTTGATCCGGTGGTTCGCAAACAACACGGTTTAAAGCGTCATTCCTCTGCGTAAATCGAGCCGGTAAAACGCTGAATTCTTCTCGTCGATGCTCTCGTTCGTGCGCTGCGCGCGTCAACTGTCTATGCTCGTTGTAATTGTGCCGACACAGCGCCCCGGAGGGAGTCATGCAAGCAGATCCAAAAGTCATCGAATATCTCAATGCGGAACTGAAGAACGAGCTGACGGCGATCAATCAGTACTTTTTGCACGCACGACTTTACGGACACTGGGGTCTCGCAGGACTCGGCAAACACGAATACGACGAGTCGATCGAGGAGATGAAGCACGCGGACAAACTGATCGAGCGGATACTCATGCTCGATGGCCTGCCCAATCTGCAGGACCTTGGCAAACTTCTGATCGGCGAGGACGTTCGCGAAGTGCTCGAGTGCGATCTCAAGCTCGAACGCACTGCGCAGGCGCAGTGCAAGGAAGCCATTGCTTACTGCGAATCCGTTCGGGACTTTGTCTCAAGGGAAATTTTCGTCGAGATCCTGGACGACACCGAGGATCACATCGACTGGCTGGAAATACAGCTCGGGTTGATCGACAAGATCGGCCTGGAAAACTATCAGCAATCGGCGATGGGCTCGGTCAGCTGATACGCGACCCGGCGTGGAGCATGCCGGGAAAAAGCGTGGATGCCGCTTGCGGGGCACCCACGCACCTCTGCTTCAGGAAACCAGTGGTCGACAACGTTTAGTCGTTGTACTTCGTGAGGGCATCGAGTCGTTGCCACCTGCGTCGCTCGTTGCCGTGACGCTCTTGCCCGTCGAATCGATCAGCGTGACGTTCGCACCTGCTAGCGCGTCGCCACTGCTACGGTGCCGCCGATGCTCGAAGGAGTGGCCGTCGAGGTGGACGTTGTCGACTCGCTGCTGCCACCGACCCCGCACGCCGCGAGAGTTCTCCTGGAGAAACGAGCACCTGGAATGCCGGCAGCCGGACGGCAAGAAGAATGGCGCATGCAGCGTCAATACCCAAACCCTGGAAAACGTCTTAAGGATAAATGTTTCGGCAATTGCATCGGGCAATAATGAAAGATTTGTGTAATGAAATCGATGGCAAGTCTATGACAGCTGTGTTGCTGGAAACGTTTTCGGACTCCCAGGACGCGCCCGTAAGGACCGTGCAGCGATGTAATAAAAATCTCGCCGGCAGATGAACAATTTGTATGAAGAAATAAATAATGCCGCCGATAACCCAGATATGTCCCGTGCTGCTTCCGGTGTTCGTGTGGCGGTGCACCGGTGTCAGGCGTCACGGACGCCAGGCGTTTGCGCTTGTTCGTTGAGTCGAAACACGATTGCCGGACTTTTCGACGTTGATACCGCGTCGAGCTGGGCACGAACTCGCTTAAGCATTCTGGTTCTTTCATTCTCACCAAAGTGAATCATGAATTTCAGCAACATGAAGCTCGGCACCAAACTGATCAGCGCTTTCATCCTGGTTTCGGCGATCAGCGCTGCGGTTAGCGGGATCGGTCTGCGCAACATGGCGCAAATCAGCGCAAATGCAGACAAGACGTATCGAGAGGATCTTGTTGGACTGAACCTGATCCAGCAGGCTAACGCGGACGTACTGCGAGTCGGAACTTATCTGCGCAATGCGGTTCTGGCCACAACGGCCGAGCAGCGGGCTGGCTCGCTGGACCAGGCCGACAAGGCACTGGCCCAGGCGCGTGATCACCTGAACCAGGCAGAACCGCTCGTCTATACCGACAAGGGGAAGGCGACCTTCGGCGAGCTTGATCAGGGCTGGCAGGACTACATCCAGGCCTTCAACGAAATGAAAGGCAAGATCAATTCTGCCGCGTTACAGGACCGGGATGGCCTGACTGAATACATGCTGGGTGAGTATCACAACAAGGGTTTCAGGACGCTCGTCCTGATGGGCAATCTGGTTACCCTGAAACAGGGCGACGCGCAAAGGACGGCGGAATCCAACGACGCCGTGTACGGCGAAGGCCGCAATCTGATGCTTGTCCTCGTGGCGATGTCCGTCTCGATCGGCCTCGGTATCGGCATCTGGATGATGCGTAGCGTCACCCGGCAACTGGGTACCGAGCCTGCAACCGCCGCCGCCGTGGCCAGAAGCGTGGCCGCGGGTGACCTGAACGTGAGCATCGACCTGCGCGCCGGCGACACAAACAGCCTCATGGCATCGCTGAAGTCCATGTGCGAGGCCCTGATGCGGGTCGTCTCGGAGGTGCGCGAAAACGCTGAAGGTGTCGCGACTGCGAGCGCGCAGATCGCACAAGGCAATCTCGAGCTGTCGAGCCGCACCGAAGAACAGGCCGCGTCGCTCGAGGAAACCGCGTCGAGCATGGAGCAACTGACCGCGGCGGTCCGCCACAACACGGACAATGCAACGCAGGCTGCCACGCTCGCGGGTACAGCCTCGGGTGTGGCGCAGCGCGGCGGCGAGATCGTTGGTCGCGTCGTCGAGACGATGCGCGACATCTCGACGAGTTCGACGCGAATGTCCGAGATTATCGGTGTCATCGAGGGCATCGCCTTTCAGACCAACATCCTCGCACTGAATGCAGCAGTCGAGGCGGCGCGCGCTGGAGAGCAGGGGCGCGGCTTCGCCGTCGTAGCGGGCGAGGTTCGCACGCTCGCGCAGCGCAGTGCGACTGCCGCGAAGGAAATCAAGGAACTGATTTCCGACTCTGTTCACCGGGTGGAAGCAGGCTCGAGGCTCGTCGAAGAAGCAGGCGGCGCAATCAAGGAAGTCGTGCAATCGGTGAAGCGCGTGACGGACGTCGTGGGCGAAATCTCGTCGGCATCGAGCGAGCAAAGCACCGGTATCGAGCAGGTGAATCAGGCGGTCAACCAGATGGACCAGGTCACGCAGCAGAACGCCGCGCTCGTGGAGGAGGCTTCGGCAGCCGCGCAGACGATGGCGCAGCAGGCGGAGAGCCTACGCAAAGCGGTGGCCTTTTTCAGGTTCAATGGCAACGGAACGACTTCATCTCCGGCGACGAAGCTGCAGAAGGCCTCGCAAACCGTCTCCCGGAACCGCCTCACGTCCCCTCCGGCAACAACGAGAAAGGTCGCCGTGATGGCAGAGCCGTCCGGGGGCGGGAGTAAGGTTCTGGCTGCCACCGCTGCCGGCACGTCGGACTGGCAGACATTCTGAACCGGGCTGCGAGGTTTGGGCGGCGATTCAGAACAGAGCGCAGGCAGGTCGAGTGGACGCAGAGCCACGATGACGCTCGCCGTATGTTGCCGCAGCCGGCGACGAGGAACTCCCGGATGGAGACACGCGGGCCGCGTTACGAGCGGGCCCGTTGAAGTAGCGCGAGACACGACTGCAGCACCATGTGCAGTGTGTCAAAGGCCATCTTGCTGTCTCCAGGCATCGGTTGTCGCCGGCTTCGGTGCATTTCAAATCCGCAAAGCCGTGCATTACCCCGGGATGGAGAGCGGCAGGATCCGAATGTTGACTTCTGTCCGGATCGCAATCAAAGACCATGAGATCTTCCGCTTCCCCCAACGTATCGAAGGTAGTTGTGAAGTCGCTCGAGTCCGCGGGAATAGGCCACGTGTTTCTGGTCCCCGGAAAGCTGATTTACCCGCTTCTGGCTGCGATTGATGATTCACCATCCATTCGCGGCATCGTTGGCGCTCATGAGACGGGCAGCGCTTTCATGGCCGATGGCTATGCGCGCGCTAGCCGCAAATTCGGCGTTTGCGCAGGAATTTCCGGTCCCGGTACCATGAACTTCGTGCCCGGCATGGCAGCCGCGCAGGCAGACCGGATTCCGATGCTCTATATTGCGGGAGCGATTTCGTCGACAGCGGAGGGTAAAGGGGCGTTCCAGGATGCGACATCAGGCGGCATCTATGAAAGTAGCGTGGTCAGAGGTCTGATGACGGACGTGGTCGAGCTGAAGAACAAGGATAATGTTCAGGCGGAGCTACGTCGTGCGACGGACGGGCTGAACTGGATGCGTCGGGCGCGGTCATTCATCAGTATCCCTGTTGACGTTCAAAAGCAGGACGTCCCTCCCGGTCCGCAGGTAGCACGGCGACCCTACGCCCAGCACGAATTCAATCTGGGTGAAGCGCCCCCTGACCGTACCGCGCTGGATGCCCTGTGCCGCCTCTATCTGCTCCAGTCGAAGAAAGTCGCGTTTCTGATTGGTAGTCGCGGGAATGACGCGGAAACTGCAAGGGCGCTTCTTGAGGTTGCCGAGAAATTTCACGTTCCGGTCGCGACGACGCTGGCAGGCAAGGGTGCCTTTCCCGAGGGACACGAACTCGCGCTGGGCATCTACGGGTTCTCAAGCCATTCGCGCGCCGCACGTGTGATCAATTCGGACGAGCTTGACGCGCTCGTTGTATTTGGCAGCGATCTGAACCAGCGCGACAGCATGAACTGGAGCAGGAAGCTGACCGAGGGGAAGGATCTGCTTGTCTTCGATGATGGCTTTGATCAGCCGCCGATGGGGCACATTGCCCAGCGCAGCATTTTCTCGGGAATCGGGGCTAGCTTCCGGTTGCTTGCCCGGATCAACACGGGCGCCAGCGACGATTTCCAGAAAGTGCTCGAAAGAAGGAGGGCATGGATCGCCGGGGTCAGCCAGACTCCCCTGTACGACGGCCAATTCGAGGATTTTTCCGCGCAGCAGACCTCCAGCGGTAATGAATCGCTTTATCCTGGCGCCGTCATCAAGCGCCTGTGCAAACTGTTGCCCACCAACAGCAACGTCGTGGTGGACTCCGGTGCCCATCGTATATTCATGGCCCACTACTGGCTGTCGTCGGGTATGGGCAACTACTTTTCGTCCAACGCTCTCGCGCCGATGGGCTGGGCTATTGCAGCCGGAATTGGCGTCAAGCTTGCGTCCCCCGAACGCCCTTGCGTCGTAGTCACAGGCGACGGATGCATGATGATGCACGGAACGGAGATTCAGACGGCAGCTCGCTACGGCGTCAAAGTGATCTACGTCGTCCTGAACAACTCTGCGCACGGTGCAATTCACATCGATGCGATGAGGGGCGGTCTGATTTCGGAGCAGTTCACCAGACTGCCCCGTCATAGCTGGACCGCGTTTGCATCGTCGTTTGGTGTGGCGGCACGCGTGGTTAGCGGAATCGACGAGCTGGACGATGTTCTTGGTGAAGCAAGTCGATATGACGGCCCGTTCCTGATTGAAGTCATGACAGGGGTCTTTCCCGCGCCGAACCGGTACTATTCGGAAGCGGGGGCCTGTTCCTGAACAACTTCAACTGGGCGAACAACAACGAGTCGGCCATCGGCGCATCATCCAACTATTGCATCGCGCGGCAGAGCTTCCGCCGCTGCTACGCGTATTTGTCGCCTACCGTGTTGCGAATGGGATGCGTGTCGTAGACGATGATCATCTGCTCGATGCGACCGCTTTGGTCGAATTCGAATACATCCACACACTCGAATTTCACTGCAGAGCCGTCTTTCAGCCCCCAGTCGTAGACGAAATAACCCGTCGCACGTCGCGCTCCCGTTGTGCTGACGCAGATGTCAATGGGGCTGATCCGGCTTGCTCCCGACGCGGCATTGACCTTCGCAAAGAACGGCGCGGGACGCATCCAGCCGAGAAAAGGCGAGAATATCCGCGCGTCTGGCGTGAACAGGGCGCAGATTGCAGCGATGTCGCCCCGCTCCAGGTCGCTCAGGTAGGTGCGAATCTGCCGAGTGTATAGTGCTTCCTGTGATGAACCCACAATCATTCTCCGAGCGTATCTTGACAGGTCTGCCCGCACGAAGGAGCGCGGGTATGACGCAGCCACGATAACGACGCAGCGATGACCGAACAATCGAATAATTCGCAACCCGGGTATGCGGATCGTGCATATCCTCTGGCTGACCTCACGCGCGCGTTACCGCCACTGTCCGCGTACCAGGCATTCGTCGCAGCGGCGGAACTTGGCAGCATCAGCAAGGCCGCGAACCACCTGTGCCGAACGCAGGGGGCAGTGAGTCGTCAGGTCCGGCAACTGGAAGACCACTATCGATGTGCGCTGTTCGTGCGCCATGTGTCAGGGCTGACGCTGACAGCAGAAGGCAATGCTCTGCTGACGGTGGCGATCAATCTGCTCACGCTACTGGTTCGACACGCAGACGTTCACGCTCAATCCGCGGCGGTTCTCACCTTGCGGTTACCGTCCACGTTTGCGATTCGCTGGTTGCTGCCACGGCTGTCGGCGATCAATCTCGCGCTGCCCCGCACAGAGTTGCGCATCTACACATCGGCGGACGATACGCCGGATTTCACTACGCCCGATGTCGACGCCGTGGTCGTGCGCGGAGCCGGACATTGGGCGGGGATGGACGCGATACCGTTGTTTGAGGAGCGCTTGACGCCGATGTGCACGAGCGAGCTGGCCACATCGCTGAAATCCGTTGCGGATCTCGCCAAAGTCAAATTGCTTCATCCGGGACACGGTCATGGAGAGTGGCGATGCTGGTTCGATCATGTTGGCGCGCCCCAGAGCGACGCCGATGGCGGGCTCGTGTTCGATACCCTCGAATTAACGCTCACCGCCGCGGCACAGGGGCATGGCGTCGCAATCGGCGACCCTCGCATGGCGAAGGAGCGCCTTGAGGCGGGGGCACTCGTTATGCCGTTCAGCGAGGTCGTGCAAAATGGACTGGGCTATTTCCTCGTCTTTCCCTCGCAACGCGCCGCACAGGCCAGGATTCGCGCACTCGCCGACGTCTTGACCCGGCTCGCGCAAGAAGACCCGACTAAGCCGGCCCAATAAGCGGCTGCCAGGTCGCCTATTTCTGCTGAACGTGGATTCATTTCGCTTTGCCAAATGCGTCCGCGATTTGCCGCGCGCGCTTGACCTCGTCGCTGTGCAGATAGATCGAGGTCGTCGAAACGGAAGCATGCCGCAGGTTGTCGCGCACCGTGGTGAGTTCGGCGCCGCGCCCGAGCGCGTGGGTGGCGTGCGTGTGGCGCATCCAGTGCGGACTCGCGCGGCGCAGCTTTTCCGCGAGCGGCGCATGATCGGCCTCGATGGCTTTGGCGGCCAGCAGGAAGAAGCGCCGCAGCACCCCCCACAGACGCACGCTGCTGATCGCGGCGTCGCTGTCGGCCTCGAGACTGCCGATGACCGGCGTCGCCGGATTCCAGCGCACGGACACGACCGGCAGGTCACGTTCGGCCAGATAGTGCGCGAGCGCCTCCCACGCGAGCGGCGGCAAGGCGACGCGCGCAAGCTTGTTTCCCTTGCCCGTCACGCGCAGCCAGTGATCGCCGCGTGCATCTGTTTCGACGTGGCCGAGCGTGGCTCCAACCAGTTCGCTCGCGCGCAGGCCGGTCGCATAGCCGAAATCGAGCAGGAAGCGCAGCCGCTGAGCCGCCGGCGCTGACCAGCCGTACGACCACTCGAGGCCGTCTGCGATCGTGCGCACGAGCGCCCATTCCCCTTCGCTGAATGCGTGTGATGTATCGAGTGCTTGCGCGCCGCTCGCGCCGCGCACTTTCACGCCGGAAAACGGATTGGCGAGCACGTAGCGCTGCTCGATGAGCCAGCGGAACAGCGCGCCGAGGATAGATAGCGCATGCGCGACCGAGCGCGCCGAGAGGCTGCCGTTGAACGGCCGCCAGTCCGGCGACGTGCGTGCCCGCACGGGGCCGACCCAGCGTCCGCGCGGAGAGGGATGGCGCAGGAACGCGCGGTAGGCGATGGCGTCTTCGGTCGAGAGCGACGAGAGCGCGCGGCCCCGCTCGACGATCGCCCAGAGGATCAGCCGTTCGGCTTCCTTCCGGTAGGTACGCTGCGTGGCGGGCGACTCGTGCAGCGCGAGCCAGGTCTGGATCGCTTCATAGTCGTTCGACGCATCCAGCGTGCAGGTCGCGCGGGGTGCACGGAAAGTGCCTTCGGAGCCGTCGACTTCGTGCGGCAGTTTGAGTGACTCCCACGGTGCGATGTCGCCGCGCTGGCTCGCCACGATGAGCGCGCGCGCCTTTTCCGTGAGTGCTGGCCAGGCCGCAAAGAACGCCTCGATCGCGCGGGCGCTCGCCACACCGAGTCCCGGCACGGCCTTCCACCACTGGCGGCGGCGCGGGATACGCACAGTGAGGTCGGCTAGCGTAGTGATGCCGTGCGCGTACAGCACCCGCACGGCGCGCGGCGTGAACCACTGCGCGATGTCGTCAGCAATCTGGGGTTCGGGCGGGCGGGCGTTGCGCAGGCTGTCGATTGCCTGCGCAACAGCCTTGGCGTGCCGCTCGCGTTCCTCCACGGGATGTTCGAACAGCGCCACCAGATCGCCGCGATGCGCCGCGCGCGCGAGGGCGACGAGCCTGCGCCGGATGCGTCCGAGCACGCCACGCGCCGATTTCCCGTCGCCGAGCGCCGAGGGGAGATAACGCTCGACGGCGGGCCGCACGGCGAGGCCTGCATACCACGCGCGCAGCACGGCGAGTTCGTCGGCGTCGGGGAATCCGGGCGGCTCGGTGGAAGCGGGTGCGGCAAGGGGTGTGTGACGCGTTTTCATCTGACGAAGTTTAGCGTAGAAATAAGCCTCTAGTGATAAGAAGGATTATCTTTCTAGTTGGATATACACTCCGTCTGACCATCTTCACGTTTCTTTCACGCTGGCCAGGCCGGCATAAGCGTGGCGACGCTCGTTGCCGGCACGCCGTTCACGGCGGCCGATATCCAGGCGGCGGCATTGTCCGAATCGCAGCGCAATGCGCTGACTCCCGATCGGATCATCGAAATGATGAAAGCCGGCGACGAGCGGTTTCGTACCGGCAAAATGAAAAAGCAGGACTTCCTCGCGCAGAAGAGAGCGAGCGCCAGCGGCCAGTATCCTGCAGCAATCGCCCTCAGTTGTATCGACTCGCGCGTGCCGGCCGAGATCATTCTGGATATGGGAATTGCTGTCGCGCGATCGAATATTCAAGGTGCGATAGCCGCTATCCGCCGCGGGAGTCCGATCCTCTCCGATCTGGAAAACAAAGGAAACGCGAAGATGGTGGGCTCACTACGGCCGTAACCATCGCAAGCCAATCGGGACAGCGAGAACCTTCCTGTAAAGCGCGATCAACGCGCCGGTCGCCGCCACGCCCGCGAGGCGCCATAACGGGCTGCCAATCATGCAGGCCAGCCACGCGACGATCGCCGCGCCGATCATGTCGAATGGCCAGTGCACGCCGACGAAGATGCGAGCCCAGGCAACGGCGATATCGACGAACAAGGCAAGCAAGCCGATTCCCCGCTTTCCGCCGTACAGGAAGGTGAACGAAACTGCGGAAAGCAACGTCACATGGTCGCTAGGAAACGAAGAATCGGGAGCATGGGCGAGAAACGTATGGCCCGTTGCGCTGGCGAAAGGGCGGGGGTGATACCACGCCAGACCGATCAACTGGTTGATGCCGAGAGCCAGCAAGCCGGCAAAGCAGGCGCGCACCGCCAACGCGCGGCGTTCGTCCGAGCCCGTCAGCCATAGCGCCACCAGCATGGCCGGGACCACCAGGATCGCATAGTCCGCGATCAGCGTGCCCGCGGTAATGAGCCAATGCGGCGTCGCGGGTGTGGCATTGAGTGCGATAAAAAACGTTCGGTTCAGTGTTTCGACTGCGTCCATGGGGGCCCTCTGTTTTCACGCCCGTTCTTGCGTTAAAACTTGAAGGGGGTTCCGGTTGTCAAAGGCGATTCTACGCATCGGCCCCTTAACAAAACCTTAACAGGGGCGACCGCGTTCCACGGTCCGGCCGCCGTGGACGGCATGACATGGCCAGTTTTGTCAGTATGTCGGCCGGTTTGATCAGTCTGTCAGGCGCCGGTTGGCGCTAGGATTGCCACGGCGTGCCTTGGGTACTTCCTGAACAGGTCGGGACCAGAGGTAGAAACAGGCTGCGTCGGCGCTTCACAGGCGGCAGACAGATAACTGAGGAATCCATATGAATAGGGAAGTCGTGGTGGTGGGCGGTGTGCGGACCGCGATCGGCAAATTCGGCGGCAGCCTGAAAGATGTGCCGCCAACCGAACTCGGTTCAATCGTCGTGCGCGAACTGCTCGCACGAAGCCGCGTCGAGGCAAAGGACGTGGGGCATGTGGTGTTCGGCAACGTGATCGCCACCGAGCCGCGGGATTTCTACCTGTCTCGCGTCGCCGCGATCAATGCCGGCATTCCCGAATCGACGCCTGCGGTCAACGTCAACCGGCTGTGTGGTTCCGGCCTGCAGGCGATCGTTTCCGCCGCGCAAACCATTCTGCTCGGCGATGCTGACGTGGCGATCGGCGCTGGCGCCGAGAACATGAGCCGCGCGCCGTATATCACGACCGAGGCGCGCTTCGGCGCACGTATGGGCGACGCACGCCTCATCGACATGATGCTGGGCGCGCTCAATGATCCTTTTCACACTGTGCCGATGGGCGTGACCGCCGAGAATGTCGCGGGCCGTTACGGCATCACGCGCGAGCAACAGGACAATCTTGCGCTCGAGTCGCATCGCCGCGCAGCGCGAGCGATCGCCGAGGGCCGCTTCGCCAGCCAGATCGTGCCGGTCAAGCGCACGGTGAAAGGGCGCGAGACCGTCTTCGACACCGACGAACATTTGCGCCACGACGCCACGATCGACGACTTCGCGAAGCTCAAGCCCGTATTCGCGAAAGAGAACGGTACGGTCACGGCGGGCAACGCCTCCGGCATCAACGACGCAGGCGCAGCCATGCTGCTGATGTCGCGCGAAGCGGCCGAGGCGCGCGGCCTCGCGCCGATGGCAAAACTCGTGGCATATGCACATGCGGGCGTCGATCCGCTTTACATGGGCATCGGGCCGGTGCCGGCTACGCGTCTTGCGTTGCAGCGCGCGGGGCTGTCCGTCGCGGACCTCGATGTGATCGAATCGAACGAGGCCTTTGCCGCCCAGGCATGCGCGGTCACGCAGGAGCTGGGTCTGGACCCGGAAAAGGTGAACCCCAATGGCTCGGGTATTTCGCTCGGCCATCCCATTGGCGCGACCGGCGCACTGATCGCCGTGAAGGCGCTGCACGAACTCAAGCGCATTGGTGGCCGCTACGCGCTCGTCACGATGTGCATTGGCGGCGGGCAGGGGATCGCCGCCATTTTCGAAAACGTCCAGTGAGTTGAGTGCGCCTTCGGGCGCACCAAATAAAGCCATGCAAATCGAAACATTGGGAATCGTGGGCGCCGGGACGATGGGTTCCGGCATCGCGCAGGTCGCCGCGCTCGCTGGCGTGCGCGTGATTGTGGTCGACGTCAGCGAAGCCGCGCTCGACAAAGGTCTTACCGCGCTGAAGGGAAGCCTCGATCGGCTCATCGCGAAAGACAAGCTGGACGCGGCGGCGAGCGAGGCCGCGCTTGCCCGCATCGAGACGTGCACCGATTATCAGCGCCTCGGTGCTGCTGGGCTGATCATCGAAGCAGCCACCGAAAACCTCGAACTGAAGCTGCGCATTTTGAAGCAGATTGAAGCAGTCGCGCGTCCCGACGCCATTCTGGCTTCCAATACGTCTTCAATCTCGATCGCCACGCTTGGCGCCGCGCTTGCCGACCCGTCGCGCCTCGTCGGCATGCACTTCTTCAATCCGGTGCCGTTGATGCCGCTCGTCGAAATCATCCGGGGCCTCGAAACCGGAAGCGCCGCAGCGGAGGCGGTCCACGAGTTGACGGTGCGGCTCGGCAAGTCGCCGATCAGCGTGCGCAATTCGCCGGGCTTCGTGGTCAACCGCATTCTCGTGCCGATGATCAACGAGGCTTTCTTCCTGCTCGCGGAAGGCGTCGCGCCAGCCGAGGATATCGATACCGGCATGCGTCTCGGAGCGAATCAGCCGATCGGGCCGCTGGCGCTTGCTGATCTCGTTGGACTCGATGTGGTGCTTTCGGTCATGGACGTTTTTTACCATGACTTCGGCGATTCGAAGTACCGCGCGTGCCCGCTGCTTCGTGAACTGGTGGCCGCAGGACGTCTGGGTCGGAAGACTGGGCGCGGGGTCTATCGTTACGGCTAGAAAGATTGGGCGGAGGTCCGCGGGCGGTAAGCCCGCGGTCGTTGAAGGTGATCGGTGAGATGGGATGGGATGCAACGAGTTTTGTCGTTTGCGAACATTATAATGTCCCGGCCAGATACAGATGTCCGATCTCCGGCTCAATAGAAATGTCCGGTTTTAGAGAGATTTGCTTCTGTCTTTCCCGGGTTCGATCTCCACTCAGTGTTGAAGGATAGCGTCTGAAGCAGCAGGGCGCTTACGTCCATTCAGCGGGCCCTGGCACGCCGCCGGCCAGGTTTTGACTCTGGTTTTGAGGGCTGCACCAGCTTCACGATCACCGCTTCCATGTCCCCTGCGTGAACTCGCGTGGCTTCTTCGTGCCCGGCACGCGTTCGGCCCGGCGCACCTCGATGCCGCGATTCGGGGTGCCCTCAAGAAACGTACTTTTTCGTACGTTAAGACGCCCCGGTCGATTTTCTGACGCGCAGCGGTCGGAATCGCCCCTTGGCGACGCGCCTATTGGCATGCCATACATAGTCGCCGGTCAGGTCGATGTGGTTCCAGCCGAGCGGGGCGACGTGCGAGATCAGGCTTTCGTCGATTTCGCGCTGCTGCCGTAGGGCTGGGCCAGGAACGGATCGTCGCCCGCGTCTTTCGCTGCGATCAATGCTGCGCCGACCTTCGCGTAGAGACGCACCTTGTCATTGACCGCGTTGCCCTCGGCCGCCAACGCTTCTCGTACTTGTGCTTGGCTTTGGTGAAGAACAAGCCGATCAGTCGATCGTGGAGGTTCAGAATTTCATCCGTCAGTGTCGCGGTCGTGTCGAGCAGGATCGCAATCAAGGTGGCGTGACGCCGGTCGGTTTCATATTCCTCAATCTGATAGACGGCGGTCTGTCCGCCTTCACGCGCCAGACGCAGTAGCCGGTCTGATGGACGTTGCGGCCGATGTCCGGCGGCAAGTCGAGTGCGCGGATCGCCTGCAAACGATCGATATGGGCCAGAACGGCCTTTGCGCGCGGCTCCCCCGGTGATTGCCGCAGCCAGGCCAGCTTGCTGATGGGCCGACCAGTCCACGGCAGCAGAAGCTGATCGGGTTCTGTCGCAATAAGGAAGATGGCCGGCGAGAGCGCTGAAATACAGAGGATTGCTTATGCAGAGAGAGAATAGAATTGCTGCGCGGGAGTGAGTGCCTTACGGCCGTCGTTCATCTGACCCCGTCGGGCTCGCAGCAGAAAATCGACGGTGTTGCCTGCCTTATCGACAGCCCGGTAAAGATACTGCCACTCACCCCTGATTCGAATGTAGGTCTCGTCCATCCTCCAGCTCTTGCCGACCGCCCGTTTGCACCGTCGAAACGCCTTCTCCAGGACCGGCAAGAGTTAGAGCGCCCAACGATGAATCGTCGAGTGATCGATCACAATCCCGCGCTCGGCCATCATCTGTTCGAGATGACGCAGGCTCAGCGGATATGCCACGTACTACCGAACGCAGAGTAACGTCACGTCCAGCGGATAATGCAACTGTTTGAGAACTTTTGCTACCGCGGGACTCAGCTCCCGGTTCATCGATCACGCCACGCATTCAGGGCCCGTCGGCATAGCAGACACATGCTGGCTGAAGCACTGGAAGGAACCTGCGGCTTCTTTGTGCCTTAATTCTCGCTGCCTTGTTCAACTGTTTCATTGCCGCCGACTTCCCCGCGTGACGCCGACGGCACGAGAAACGAATTGTTCAGGGACAACTATTGAGTCAATGACTGATGCAAAAATTATAGATGCTTGATATTCTTTTGATGCGTCAAAGCTAAATTCCGCATGGCCGGCAATCTAAAAGTAGTAAAGCATCGAAAATGGGCTATTAGAAAAGGGGGAAATCATCGGTGGACGAAGCCGAGAGGGCAAACAATTGCCACCGAGTTTCTATTGGCCTGAAAAGCTACCCGGCAGTGGCTTACGAGCGAAAGCGCGAGCGACATGCGTGATGCATGTCTACCAATCCGGTCGCACCGAATACGGCCGTCCGCGTCCTCCATATCTTGCAGTCTGGGTTTTCCTGTGACATGAAGAACCGCCTGGAACAAAGAATAAAGAAATGCCTACGCTGAAAACCGCATGATCTGCAGCGCACCGCAGCGTAATTGCTTTTCCTTCCTACAGGAGCCTTTATGCATCGACGCTTGATTGCTGCACTGCTTCTCGCCTGTGCCGGCACGGCGGCCCACGCGAAAGACAACATGGGATACGACTTCGATCGTGGCTATCCCACGCCGCAAACGTCGGAGCGCACGCGTGCCGACGAAGTGCTGCAAACGGCCGTCGTCACCTATCGCTTCTGGTATCCAACGGTATCGGTGGAAGGCATATTTAACGGCACTCGTACGGCTGGCATTCAGGACGGCAAGGAGTGGGGGATCGCGGCCGCGGGCCCAAGGCAAGTGGGCTTCACACTGAACTCGGATACCCCGTACGGCTCAGCGGTGCTGGACTTGTCACAGGGGCCGATCGAGATCGACTTGCCGCCTGGGCCGTACATTGGTCTTGTCAACGACCACAACCAGGGCTGGGTCAAGGACCTCGGCCTTCCTGGTCCTGACGCGGGCAAAGGCGGCAAGCACCTGATCCTGCCGCCGGGATGGAAGGGCACGGTACCCGACGGTTACTACGTTGCCCGTTCTCCGACGCTGAAGAATCTACTTGCTGTTCGCGCATTGCCGGTCGGCGGAGATATTCCGAAGGCAATGGATGCGCTGCGCGCCGTCAAGATCCGGCGCTGGTCCGAAGGCGGCGCCAGCAGCCCGGCGCTTGAGGCCGTGGACACCACGAAACGCGCGATGGACAGTTCGTCGCTTCGCTGGGAAGACAATATTCAGTTTTGGGAAGTCCTCGACAAGATCATTCAGGAAGAGCCGCAGAATCCTGCCTTCCTGCCCATGTATGGACTGCTCGCCCAACTCGGCATCGAGAAGGGTAAGCCATTCAATCCCGACGACAAGCTGAAGGCCGTGCTTGTAAATGCCGCGGGCAAGGGACGCAGCCAGATGCTGGTATCCGCATTCGACAGCGACCGCCCTGACCGGAAAGCCTGGCCCGACCGGCAGTGGGAGTGGGTGGGGCTCGTGCCGGGCAGTGCCCAGTTCGAAACGCCTGGCGGGATCGACCTCGACGCTCGCGATCGTTGGTTTGCCCAGGCCATTGTTACCTCGCCCGCCATGTTCCGGCGCGACCCAGGGGCGGGCTCGCTCTACTGGCTTGGCGCTCGAGACGCTCAAGGCGCGTATCTCGATGGTGGCAAGAACTACACGCTGGTAATTCCGCAGCCTGTGCCGGACAAGCTCTTCTGGTCCGTAACCGCTTACGACGCCGCTACGCGCTCGCAGGTTCAGACCGACCAGGACAATGCCGCGTTGCGCTCGCTGTTCGAGCTGAAGGACGTGGATCAGAGCAAGCCAGTGACACTGTACTTCGGCCCGGCCGCGCCGAAGGGGCACGAGGACCACTGGATCAAGACTGTGCCAGGAAGAGGCTGGTTCGCCTATATCCGGATCTATGGTCCGGAGGCCGCCGCGTTCGACAAGAGCTGGAAGCCCGGCGACTTCGTGCAAGCGAAATGAACAAGCCGGGCGACGGGGTTCTACCTTCGTGACTGATATCTCTCGTGGCAGCGCGTAGCGCGTCGCCAGGTAGTTTGTCGTAACTGGAGATCCAATGCTTCCTGCAATGACACGTTCGTTTTCCCTGTCCATCATCGCGGCCACGCTTGCCGCATGCACGAGCGCAGCACCGCCGGCAAGCTACACGATGACGACTCCGATCCCTGAGCAGATCATCACGCAAGCCACGGTCGACACGCGTATCGGCAAGCTCGAGTACTTCGACGGCGTACCCACGTCGAAAACCGCCGAGAAGGTGTACGACAACCTCGTGTTCATGCGTGGCGTCGAAGCGTTCCTGAACGGCATACCAGGCGCGTCGATGGTGGCAATCCGCCAGGCGTTGCGCGACGCGGGCGCGACCGGCAGTACTATCGGCGTATTCGCGTCGTTGATGGATTCGAAATCGATCTTTCTGACACCGAACTCGGAGACTGTCTACTTCTGGAACTGGATGGACCTGAAACACGGCCCGATGGTGGTCGAAACACCGCCCAACATCCTCGGCGTGGTCGATGATTTCTGGTTCCGCTACGTCACCGACATGGGCAACGCAGGCCCGGACAAGGGGCAAGGCGGCAAGTATCTGTTCGTGCCGCCGGACTATACGGGCAAGCTGCCGTCGAGCGGCTACTACATCGTGAAGTCGCCGACCTTCGGCAACCTGCTGTTCGGGCGCGCGTTCATGAGGAACGGCGACCCGAAACCAGGCGCGGCGAGCCTGAAGGCAGGGTTGCGTGTTTATCCGCTCGCGCAGGCCGCGAATCCGCCCGCCACGCGGTTCATCGACCTGTCGGGCAAGACCATGAACACGGTCCATGCGAACAACATCGAGTTCTACGATGAGATCAACCAGATCGTTCAGGAAGAGCCGGCCGGTGCCTATGGACCCGACATGACGGGACTGTTTGCCTCGATCGGCATGGTGAAGGGCAAGCCGTTTGCGCCCGACGCACACACGAAGGCCATCCTGACCGATGCCGTTGCAGTGGGCAATGCCACCGCCCGCACGATTGACTTCGCGAACCGCAATCCTGCCGCACTGATTTATCCAGACGGGCACTGGACAACGCCGTTCATCGGCGGCAGTTACGAATGGCTGAACCAGGGCGCGCGCAATTTTGACGCACGCACGATGTTTTTCTACGCCGCAACCATCGACACCCCCGCGATGGCGGTGGCCATGCCCGGCATCGGCTCGCAATACGCGGCGGCGAACGTCGACGCGGCCGGCAAGCCGTTCGACGGCGCGAAGCACTACGTGCTGCGCGTGCCGCCCAATGTGCCCGTGAAGGACTTCTGGTCGGTGGTGATCTACGACACGCAGACGCGCTCGATGCTGCAGACCGACCAGCGGTTTCCGAGCCTGTCGAGCGAAAAGCAGAGTCTGCAAAAGAACGCCGACGGTTCCGTCGATCTGTTTTTTGGTCCGAGTGCGCCGGTGGGCCACGAATCGAACTGGGTGCAGACGATTCCTGGCAAGTCGTGGTTCACGATCTTCCGCCTGTACGGGCCGCTGCAGCCGTGGTTCGACCGTAGCTGGCGCTTGCCCGACATTGCGCAGGCAAACACCTAGCCGCGGGAAGCCATTACACGATCACGTTGGATTCGAACAGGGCAACAACGATCAAAGTGCGTAGAACATCGACAAGCCTACTGGCCGCACTGACGTGCTTCGGCGCGCTGGGCGCTTCGTTTCATGCCGGCGCGACTGAAGGCGGTATCGGCCGCCCGATCACCGGCATGCAGATCGCACCCTATGCCGGTATCGTTCCGCCTACCTCGGACTGGATCGTCTCGCTCAACACGATCTACTACGAGGGCTCAGTGAGCGCGAGCAAAACGCTGCCGATCGCGGGGAAGGTGACGGCGGGGCTCGACTACACGATCTCATACACGCTGATCAATGCGGTGAAAACATGGGGCATCACCGCGGGCGGCTGGAACTTCGCGACGTCGTTCGGCGTGCCCGTGCAATATACGGACGTTTCCTCGTTCCATGGTCTTTTGCCGAACGACCACGGTACGCAGTTTGCCGACGTGTTCTTTTCGCCTGTGGTGGCCGGCTACCACCTGACGAAACTCGATCACGTTGCGCTGAGCGTTCAAATCTACGCGCCCACGGGTGCCTACAGCCCTGACCGCCTCGCCAACGCCGGCCAGAACACCTGGACGTTCACGCCGACCATCGCATACACGCACCTCTTCCCGGCGGCAAACATCGAGTTCTCGCTCAACTACGGACTGGAGTTCTATACGCGGAACGGTGCCACGCAATATCACAACGCACCGGTCAGCGTGCTGGATGTCCTGGCACTCAAGCGTTTTGCGGGCGGCTGGGGTGTCGGGATCATCGGCGGTTACATCCAGCAGGTGGGCAACGATACGGGCGGAATCGCACAACTGACTGGCGGCGCGCAGGGGCACGCAGTGGGCATCGGGCCGATGGTGACGTGGACTGGCAAGATCGACAGGACGCCGGTTGCCGCGACGCTGCGTTGGGTAAACGAGTTCAACGTGAGCAATCGCCCGAAGGGCAATGCTGTCCAATTGACTGTCAACGCGACTTTTCAGTGAGACCGCCGGTGGCGGCGTAGGTAACATGCCGTCCGGTTTTGAGTGCAGATGTGCAGCCGAACGGTCTGGTGCGTAGACGCGAATCGCCGTCCGTTCTCGAAGGAGCAACGGCCGATCGTGGGTATTTTCACACTGTAGAGAGCCGCGACAGAAGACACGTGCCGTGCGGTGCCCGTCCAGGCTATGCTGTTTCGCGGCGCAGGGCTTGCCTGCGCCGACCGATTAGCCTGTCGCGTCCGCCATGAACCTACGCCAACTCGAACATGTGGTCGCCCTCGCGGAAGAGGGCAGTTTCGCCCGCGCCGCACAGCGCGTGCACCTAAGCCAACCCGCTCTCAGCCGTAGCATCCAGTCCATCGAGGAAGAACTCGGCATGGCGCTCTTCGACCGCACCACCCGGGACGTGCAGATCACGTCCGCGGGCGAAACCGTGGTGCGCCGAGCGAAGAAAGTGCTGTTCGAGGCGCGCTGTCTGGTGCGCGACGTGGACTTGCTGCGCGACCACAGTATCGGCTCGGTGAGCTTCGGGGCAGGCCCGTATCCGGCGGCCATGCTGCTGCCCGCGGTGCTCGACAACCTCGCGCAGCAGCATCCGCAGATGCGTATCGACGCGCGCATCGACAACTGGAAAAATTCGCTCGAATCGCTCTACAGCGAGGAACTCGATTTTCTGATCGTGGATATTCGCGGCGCGCCGACCGTCAGCGAGGTCAATGTAATCCCGCTGCCCAGGCATCGCGCGGGCTGGTACGTACGTGAAGGCCACCCGCTCGCGCGCCTGGCCACTGTGGAGACCCACCAGCTGCAGGCATTTCCGGTTATTTCCGTGCCGCTGCCCGACGCAATGCGCGATGGGCTGCGCAAATGGCTGCGCTATGCGCCTGGCAACGAACTGGACTTCCATCTCGTCTGCAACGATGTGAATGTGCTGCAGGAGTACGCGCGCAAGACCGACGCACTGTTGTTGCTCACCACGCATGCGTTCCCGAATGCGTCGCGCATGGCGGACCTCGTGCCGCTCTCGCTGCCCTCGCGCAAGCCGCTCTGGCTCCAGTTCTGCATCATCCATCTGGCCGGACGCACGCTTTCGCCCGCAGCGGAACAGGCCATTCGCGTTGTTCAGGAGGTTGCGGCAGCGCACTACCCGCACGACAATTAATGCACTGATCGCATCGATACAATGCAAATTATGCAGTTGTATTATTTGTCTCTTCGTCGTTCAATCTCCCGAAACGGCAATTTTGGGCGACCGCTTCACGCCGGCGCGCAAAGGAATAGCCGCAAATGGAGACACAATGACATCAGAGACACGTTACAGGCGTCAGCGATGGGTAATCGTCGTCGGCCTGTTTTTCTTCCTCGCCATCAACTTTGCGGATAAGGCCCTGATCGGTCTCGCCGCCGAACCGATCATGCGCGAGCTCGGGCTCACGCACACACAGTTCGGACGCATCGCGGCGAGCTTCTTCACGTTCTTCTCGATTTCCGCGCTGCTCGTCGGTCTGCTCGCTAACCGCGTGAAGGCGCGCTGGCTGCTGCTGGCGATGGCGCTCACGTGGTCGCTTTCGCAGGTGCCGCTGCTCGTATTCGCAACGCCGCTTACGCTGATTGTCTCGCATGTGCTTCTGGGTGCGAGCGAGGGACCCGCGTATCCAGTGGCCGTGCATGCGCTCTACAAGTGGTTTCCCGACCACGAGCGCACGGTTCCATCGGCAGTACTTACGATCGGCGCATCCTTCGGCGCCGGCCTCATTGCGCCGGTTATCACTGCCGTGATCGTCCATTTCGGCTGGCACGCTGCGTTCGCCATGCTGGCCGTGGTTGGCGTGGTCTGGAGCATAGCCTGGTTGTGGATCGGCAAGGAGGGGGCACTCGATTCACACGCCGCGCAGGGGGGGCGGCCCGCGAACCCTGCCGATTCCCTGCGCGTGCATTCACCGGTGCCTGAGTTGCCGCAACGCATTCCGCTCGCCGCGTTGCTGCTCGCGCGAACCTGTATTGGCAGCGATCTCAGCGGCTTCGCCGCCTATGTGATCCTCACAATGTCGACGATCTGGCTGCCGAGCTATCTTGTGCGCGTGGCAGGTTATTCGCTCACGCAGGTCGGCTGGATCGTTGTGCTGCCCGCATTCGGCCAGATGGTGGCTTCGCCGCTGCTCAGCTGGTGGTCGCAGCGCCTGATGGCGCGCGGCGTGTCGAGCCGCCATGCGCGCGGCACGCTGGGCGCGGCGGCCGTGGTGGTATCTGGCGTGGCGCTCGCCCTCATGCCGCTGCTCCCGGCCGGGCTACTGCTCGTGTTCGCGGTGACGATCGCGTTCTCGCTCGCTTCGTTCACGTTCGTAACGGGCGTGACTCTCGCCGGCGAGATCGTGCCGCCGGCGCAGCGCGGCGGAGTGCTAGGCATCAACATCTGCATCACGACGCTCGCCGGACTCATCACGCCCGCCGTGATGGGCCAGGTGATCGACCATGCCGCAGTCCAGCTCGACGGGTATCGCACCGGCATGATGCTGGCCGGCGTGTTCTCGGTTGTGGCCGGCATTATCGCGGCCATCCTGATCGATCCGGCCTCCGACCGCCGCCGCTTCGCGGCGCGTGCGCTCGTAGCGCAGGATGCTTGTCTTGTCCCTCCGCTCGCACGGGGCGAGCAGTGAGCTGCCCGATCATCGCATAAAAAGGAATGCTAACGTCCATGCGGAATATCGATCTCACGCCACTGCTGCGTCCTGCCTCGATTGCCATAATCGGCGCTTCCGCCGATGCCGCCAAAGTCGGCGGCATGCCGCTGCGACTGCTGCGCGAACATGGCTATGCGGGCCGCATCTATGCGATCAACGGGAAGGCTGCCCAGGTACAGGGAATGACTGCCCATGCCACGCTCGACGCTGTGCCCGAGCCCGTCGATCTCGCGATCGTGGCCGTGCCCGCGCACGCCACACCCGACGTGATCGCGCAGCTCGTGCGCAATCGGGCGCGCTCCGCCGTGCTGTTCACGGCGGGCTTTGCGGAGATGGGCGAGGCCGGGCGCGCGGTGCAGCGCAATCTCGCGCGCATGGCCGCGCAGGGCGGTGTCACGCTGCTCGGCCCCAATTGCCTCGGCTTGATGAACCTGCGCGAACGCGTCTACGCGACGTTCTCGCCCGTGGCACTAGCCGGTGCGCCGCCCGTGGGCGACGTGGCGCTGGTGAGCCAGAGCGGCGCGTTCGGCGCTTATGCGTTCGCGCTCGCCCGCGAAGCAGGGCTCGGCTTGAGCCACTGGATCACGACCGGCAACGAAGCCGGCGTGCAGGTCGCGGACGCCATTGCCTGGCTCGCCAACGATCCTGATACGACGGTCATCCTCGCGTATCTGGAGGGCTGCACGGACGGCCCCAGGCTGCGCCAGGCGCTTGCCGCCGCGCGCGCCGCCGGCAAGCCCGTGGTCATCACCAAGGTGGGCACCACGGCTACAGGCGCAAGGGCCGCGCAGTCGCACACAGCGAGTCTCACGGGCGAGGATGCCGTGTATCAGGCCGTGTTCGATGAATACGGGGTGTTTCGCGCCGATACGCTCGACGGCTTCTTTCGCCTCGGCTATGCGCTTTCGAAAGGGCGCCGGCCGCAGTCGGCCGCCACGGCCATCGTTACCGTTTCGGGCGGCGTTGGCATCATGATGGCCGACCGCGCCGAAGCGCTCGGACTCGAACTGCCGACGCTGCCCGAAGCATGCAGCGCACGCCTGCGCGAGCGCATTGCGTTTGCCTCCACGGCCAACCCTGTCGACGTGACGGGCCAGATCGTCGCGCAGGCCGACGTGCTGGCCGACACGCTCGTCGACGCCGTCACTTGCGGCGCCTATGGCAGCGTGGTGGCATTCGTCGCCGGCGGCGGCAATGCGCCGGCCGCGTGGGCCGCGATCGAGCAGGCCGTCGAGCGTGTCGCAACCAGCGGCGCAAACGTGCCACTCGTGCTCTCGGGTCTCGTCGACGATGTCAATCGGCATTGGCTCGAAGCGCGTGGCGTGCTCGTCTTCCGCGAGCCGGTGCACGCAATGGAATCGGTGGCGGCGCTGTTGCGTGCGCGCGAGACGAATGCCTCGCTCGATGCAACAACGATTGATGGCGAGAGCGCACGCGTGGTCTTTCCCGCGAGCGTGCCGCCCGATGCCGCCGCTCTCGACGAAGCCGAAGCGATGGCACTGCTTGTCCGAGCTGGCGTGCCTGTCGCGCGGCATCGCGTGGCGCGCTGCGCGAGCGAGGCTGTCGACGCGGCACAGGAAGTGGGCTTTCCGGTCGCGCTCAAGCTGCGCTCGCGCCACGTGCTGCACAAGAGCGATATTGGCGGCGTGCGGCTCGACCTGCGCGATGCAGCGGCCGTGCGCCAGGGCTTCGACGCCATCGCAAGCGCTGCCGCGCAGGCAGACTTGCCGGGCGGATTCGAAGGCGTGGTGATCGCACGGATGGTAAAGGGGTGGGGCGAGATGATCGTGGGCGTGAAGCGCGATCCGGTGTTCGGCCCTGTCGCGATGACGGGCCTTGGCGGCACCGGCGTCGAGTTGTGCCGCAAGGTGGCCTTCGGCCTCGCGCCGCTCACTCGCGAACGGGCGCTGGCCATGCTCGAAGCGAGCGGCGTGGCCGCGCTCTTTCGCGGACACCGTGGCAACCCGGTCCTCTCGCTCGACGAAGCCGCCGCCACGCTGATGGCGCTGACCCGCGTGGGCGCGGCGATCGGCGACCGGCTGGAAACGCTCGAAATCAATCCGTTCATCGTGACGCCGCAAGGGCTCATCGCCGCCGACGCCGTTATTACGCTCGAACGCGACGCATAGTAACGTCGCTTCCGCATTCAGCTTGTCGCAATCCGTTACAGTGAGTATTACTATGTACAACCAAACAATGTCAGTCGTAGAACCAGAGGCAAACCAGCTGCGTGAGGACCCGGTTGTCACCCTGGTCCGCATGTGCGCCGGTCCGCTGGCCATTGCGCGTTATCCTGTCGTGGAAGTCGTGCGCACCTGTGCGCTGCATACGCTGCCGCACTCCACGAGCCCGCTGCGCCGGCCCTTCAATACGATTCATGCGAGCACGCACCGCTGGACGCACGAAGACCGCGATATCGTCACGCCGGCCAACGACTTTCTCTACCTGAACGCCTGGATCGACCTTTCCGGCGGGCCGGTGGTGCTCGACATTCCCGCAGTGGACGACGACCGCTACTACGTGGTCGAACTGCTCGACGCCTTCACGAACAACTTCGTGAACCTCAGCCCGCGCAACGCCGGCACGCGTGGCGGCCGCTTCGTACTGCACACGCCGGAGCAACATCCAACGAGCGACGGTAAGCCCGTGGCATGCCCCACGAAGCTCGTGTGGATGCTTGGCCGAGTGCTCGTGAAAGGCGACGACGATCTCGCGCAGGCGCAGCAGGCCGCCAGCGCCTTCCGTCTCGACGGCACGCGCGGTGCGGGCCCGGTTTGCGTGGGGCAATGGCACGACAGCGGCGACGCCGCGCTCGACTTCTTCCAGAACGTCTTTCAGTCATTCGCGGACCTGCCGCCGTGCAATGACGAAGCCGCGCTCGTGAGCGCGCTCGAACGCGTGGGCATTCGCGCGCCGGGCGAGCGCAGCATGGCTGCGCTGCCCGAGTCCGTGCAGCAGGGCCTGCGCGAGGCTTACGCCGACGCGCAGCGCCTCATTGTCGCCTTCACGGCAAGCCGCACCCGGCGTAGCTGGACCTACAGCCTCGGCCTTGGCCGCTACGGCCACGGGCATCTGCTGCGCGCATGCATCGCCATGAAGGGACTGGGCGCGCTCGCGGCCGACGAAGCTGTCTACGCCACAGCCGACTTCGACGAAGCGGGTGAGAACCTCGACGGTGGCCGCCGCTACGAGCTTTATTTCCCGCCTGGCCAGTTGCCGCCGGTGGATGCGCTCTGGTCGCTCTCGCTCTATGGCGCGGACCGTTATTTCGCCGACAACCCCGTCCGCCGCTACGCCATTGGCGACCGCACGCACGGCCTGCAATACGACGAGCACGGGGGCCTGCGCATCGAGATCCAGCATGAGGCGCCGGCCTCGCAAACGAACTGGCTGCCTGCGCCAGCCGGCAGCTTCTATCTGATTCTGCGCTTCTACCATCCGCAGGCGTCGTTCCTCGAAGGACGCTATGTGATTCCGCCGGTGCGCGCCGTCGCCGCCTGAACCGCGCCGCGCCCCCACTCGTCACGCAGCGCGACCCTCAACCCGATCCAACCGTACAACCCATGACGTCTTCCATCGAATCGCCTGAAACGCCAGCCAATTCGGCCACCGGCACCGAGAACGCCGACTACGACCTCGCCGTCGAAGCCGTGCAGTTCGCGTTGCCGCTCTACGAAATGGCGCGCATGCGCTCGGCCACCTGTCCGCGAGTCGACCATGCTGGGCGCTACGCGGGTGATTCGCCCGAAACGCTCAAGCGCTGGGCCAACGAATGGTTCCATACGCGCGTGCTGCTCGGCCCGCAACACCGTCGCGTGGTCACGCCCAACAACGACACGCTCTATTCGAGCGCATGGTTCGACCTGAGCGACGGCCCGCTCGTGATCCGGGTGCCTGCCATGAACACGCGGTACTACGTGCTCGGCCTGCTCGATCTCTACACGAACCCGTTCGGCTATATCGGCACCCGCACCACTGGCAACGAGGCCGGCGCATTCTTCCTGCACGGGCCCGAGTGGCACGGCGAGGTACCCGCGGGCATGCGCGCAATGGCTTGTCCGACCGATACGGTATGGCTCATCGGCCGCATTCTCGTGGACGGGGAAGCCGATCTCGCAGCGGGCGTACACCTGCAGGACCAGTTGACGGTCGAGCCCGCGCCGGGCAGCGCGGCACAGATCCCCAAGCTGATCGACGCCGGCGTTCAGCCCACCGAAATGCTCGGCAACGCGGAGCGCTTCGCGCAAGTCGTCAACCGGCTGCTGGCCGACCACCCGCCGCCGCGCGAGGCGCAAGCGGTCGTGGCGCGCTTTGCTGCATGCGGCATTGGCGCGCCATGCATGGACAACGTGCTCGACCCGGCGCAGCGCGACGCGCTGGAACGCGCGCTCGCTCACGTTACGCACGAACTTGCCGGCGAGCCGCCGCTCGCGCTGGGCGGAGGGTGGGCGCTGCCAGTCGATGTGCGCGCAACCTTCGGCGAAAACTACCGCGAGCGTGCCCAGGTTGCGCTCTGCTATATCGGCGCGCTCGGTATCGAGGAAGCGATGTACATCACCGCCGATACCGACGCAGATGGCGCTACGCTCGACGGCAACGCCTCCTATGTCCTGCACTTCGCACCGAGCAACCTGCCGGCCGTCGACGCGTTCTGGTCACTCACCGCCTACGAAAAGGCGACGTATATGCTGGCCGAAAACGCCATCGGCCGTTACTCGCTCGGCGACCGCACGCGAGGCCTGGAGTACGACGCCGACGGCGGTCTGCGTATCGCCATTTCGGCGAACATGCCATCGGACCCGACGCTGCGACGCAACTGGCTGCCAGCACCGAACGACCGCTTCTACCTCGCGCTGCGACTGTATGTGCCGCGCGAGACCCACCTCGCGCGCACCTTCGTCTATCCGCCGATCGCGCGCCAGGCCGCCTGAGTGCAAGGGCCCGGAGTATGCGCTCCGGAAGCCGCAACCCGCATTGCTATTCGATTTCACGATGCCCGCCGGTGCCGATCCGGCGGCTCATTTCCGCGAATAATAATCAGGATAACGATATAAAATAGAGACGCATCGAGTGAAAAACCGGCATCTCGCATTGGCCTGGACGGCGACTCAGGCGCAAAGCAGCGTCACGCTGTACGGGCTGATCGACGTCGGTCTCACCTATGCGAGCAACACGCAAACGGCGGTGCACGCAAGCGTGCCATGAGCGACGGCAGCGCGAACGGCGTGGCGGGCAGCCGCTGGGGCGTGCGTGTGAGCGAAGATCTGGGCGACGGCCTCAAGGCGCTCTCCGTGCTGGAAAACGGATTCCGGGTCAACAACGGCATTCTGGGGCAGGGTGGCGCGATGTTCGGGCGTCAGGCATTCGTGGGCCTAACGAGTGCGAACGCGGGCAGCCTCACCTTCGGTCGCCAGTACGACACCTATACGGGTTTCGTGCAACCACTCACGGCCACGGGCCAATGGGCGGGCTACATCAACGCGCGCGATCCGAATGTCTCGCTCTACGGCAGCACGCCGAACAAGGGCCTCGCCACGGTCAACAACCTCGGATCGTTCGGCTCGGCTACCACGCCGCAGTCGTAACCGGTCGATGCGGCTATGTGTCGGCGAGCACCACGCAAATCGCGGGCGCGGCCATTCAATACGCGCTTCAGCCCTTCGGCCACGGACAAGCAGATTGCACTACGCCTCGGCTTGCAGAAGCGCTTCTAGCGCGTTGCGACGACGTCTCCTTCGCCCGTCGTGAGGTACAGGTTGGGGGGCGCGGCTGAATATGACTGCGGTGAGCAGAGTAAACGGGAAAAAGCGTGGGAACGGTGCCTGACGGCAGCGGTTCCCGCGTCGCACAACTGTCCTCACATTGCAACCTAGAAGCGGTGCGTCATGCCGAGCGCGGCCATGTACTGTTTGGCGCCCGGTTCGGTCACGCTAACGCCGGGCCAACTCGTGGTCGCGCTGCCGTTGTTCTTGAAGTAGCCCGCGCGCACGTAGAAGCTCGTTCGCTTGGAGATCCAGTGATCGGCGCCAATCTGGAAGCCCGGCGTGTTGTCGTGCGCGCCGCGTACGTTTCGATAGAGCGCGGCGAGCTGGATTTCGTCGACGGAGGTGGCCTGAATCGTCGCGCCGACTTCAGCGATGCTCACCGAATGCGCCGTGCCGACCACGGCGGCAAGCGTGTGTGGCGCCGGGTCGTTCGCACGCTGATACGAGTAGTTCGCCTGAAGATTGACGGGCCCGATACGGTAAGCAAGTGCGGCAATGAAATGCTCCGTGCCGAGTAGCGCGAGCGGGCCGGGGAGTGCCGCAATCGTTTCCGTACCCGGATGCTGGTACATGTATGCCAATCCGGCGTAAAGGCCTGCGCCGGTGTAGTTGAGTCCGACATTCAGCGCGTTGCCCGTGGTTGCCGGAACGGGCTGCGTGACCGTGGCGGCAAAGGCGTACATCGCATAGCCCTGCACGCCGTAAAGCCGGGGCGTTTGATAGAGGATCGAGTTGCTCAGGCGGCCGCTGTCGTACTGCGTGGAGAGCGTGTTGCGGTCGGGTGTGAGTACGAAGGCGGCGAACGGCGAGAGCGCCTCGTCGACCTTGAACGGATCGGTCGGGTAAACAACGCGGAAGCTCGCGTCATACTGCCGCCCGAATGTGAGCGTGCCATAGCGCTCGTCCTTGAGCCCTACCCACGACTGACGATAGAACAATGTGCTCGTATCCGCGAAAAGGCCGCCGTTGTTGATGTTGAAGCCTGACTCGACGGTGAACTGGGCCGTCAGACCGCCGCCAAGGTCTTCTACGCCCTTGAGGCCGAATAGCGAGCCGGTGGAGCCGCCGCTCTTCATGGCGAACGTATGGGTGCCGCCGTTGCCGAGATACTGCAGATAGGTATCGGCGACGCCGTACAACGTGACGCTCGAATCGGCTGCCGCTGCGCCACCGGCGGAAAGCGCCAGTGCAATGCCGCACACTCCATGCACGCGAAAGCGCATGTATGTCTCCTCTAGTTATGTGAACGACGCTCAAAAATAGAATGAGCGTGCTAATTAGAGCGGCGCCGAAATTGGATGTCTATTGCATTGTTCTCATCGCACTATTGCGTGAAATGCATGAGTGCTGCTTCGTGAATGGGCTCGGGGTTTGGGGCTGACGACATGAAGAAGTCCAAGAATTCCGCCGCACCCCCGAATCAGACATTACAAAAAAGCTGTGACAAGTAATGTCAAAGCCATTTTCAGATGTCCGCTTCCCGGCCAAGTTCAAGTGTCCGCTTTTGCGGGGTTCAGGTTTTGTCTTTCACGGGTTGCAGCTCACGCAGTGTCGAAGATCGGATCATGAACGGGCAGGGCATTCGCCCCTGTTCCATTAACGCCT
>NZ_JBFPKP010000080.1:0-331 GCF_040948855.1 Paraburkholderia sp. BR10882
TCTGTCACCTCGCACCTTCAAAGGTAGTGACAAGGCGCTCATCCTTCCGGCGGCGCTGCGCGCGCCGAATGGCATAACCGAAAACTATTGGTGCGCGTGCGTTCTCGCGAACCTTGGCAATCCCCCCTGGTTTCCCATGCAGACCCAACCGCAGCGAGCGTAGCGAGCAGCGGGATGAATGACTGCCTTGTCACTCACTTGGGTGGTGCGAGGTGACAGACGCTCCGGAGCCATTCACCATTTACGTCGAGATGTGAACTGTGGCAGGCGCTAGCGGTTTGAGCGGCTTTCTTTGCCTACTTTCTTTGCCGCCGCAAAGAAAGTAGGTGCC
>NZ_JBFPKP010000081.1:0-306 GCF_040948855.1 Paraburkholderia sp. BR10882
CGATCTCGATGTGCATCTGATCGACGACAACTATGCGACACACCCGCATCCCAAGGTCAGGGCGTGGGTGACCAGGCATACGCGCTACCACATGCACTGCACGCCGACCTACTCAAGCTGGCTGAATCATGTTGAACGCTGGTTTGGCCTGATTACACAGCAGGCGATCCGTCGAGGGTTGACCTTGCCCTCGAAAGACGTATCCGTTACTGAGAGTGTGTAAAACTTCAGTAAAGGAGAATTTAGCAATGGGTAACCCGAGGGCGCGGTACACGCTGGAATTCAAGATTGAAGCGGTGCGCATGG
>NZ_JBFPKP010000082.1:0-291 GCF_040948855.1 Paraburkholderia sp. BR10882
TCGCGAAGGAATACGGCATCACGCGCGAAGAACAGGACGCGTTTGCGGCGCTCTCGCAGAACAAGGCGGAAGCCGCGCAGAAGGCGGGCCGTTTCGACGAAGAGATCGTCTCGGTGGAAATTCCGCAGCGCAAGGGTGAGCCGCTGCAGTTCAGGACCGACGAATTCGTGCGCCACGGCGTGACGGCCGAATCGCTCGCGGGCCTGAAGCCGGCGTTCAACAAGGAAGGCACGGTGACGGCGGCGAACGCGTCGGGCCTCAACGACGGCGCAGCCGCGGTCGTGGTGATGT
>NZ_JBFPKP010000083.1:0-286 GCF_040948855.1 Paraburkholderia sp. BR10882
CGGGGACTTGATCCCCTTGAAGGGTCGTTCGAGACCAGGACGTTGATAGGTCAGGTGTGGAAGCGCAGTAATGCGTTAAGCTAACTGATACTAATTGCCCGTAAGGCTTGATCCTATAACAGGTGTGCCTCCCTCCCGCTGGGGAGAGAAGCGTGCACAGGTTGAGATCACGTGTCGGTCTACGTTAATGCTTCAGCATTTACGTAGAACCCACACTATGTGTGTTGTGCCTGAAACAACACAACCCCAATTCAGCAGCACCCTCTTTACGCTTCTTCCCGATTGG
>NZ_JBFPKP010000084.1:0-272 GCF_040948855.1 Paraburkholderia sp. BR10882
GCGAAGTTGAAGTGTTTGTGATGATGCAATCTCCCCGCGGCTAGACGGAAAGACCCCATGAACCTTTACTGTAGCTTTGCATTGGACTTTGAACCGGTTTGTGTAGGATAGGTGGGAGGCTGTGAAGCGGGAACGCTAGTTTCCGTGGAGCCGTCCTTGAAATACCACCCTGATCTGTTTGAGGTTCTAACCTTGGTCCGTGATCCGGATCGGGGACAGTGCATGGTAGGCAGTTTGACTGGGGCGGTCTCCTCCCAAAGGGTAACGGAGGA
>NZ_JBFPKP010000085.1:0-272 GCF_040948855.1 Paraburkholderia sp. BR10882
TGTTTCACGGTCCTGTTCGGGATGGGAAGGGGTGGGACCAGCTCGCTATGGTCATCAGGCATGACGGGTTGCTGCGTCGCGGTCTTGCTCGCGCCACAGCCAATCGGGAAGAAGCGTAAAGAGGGTGCTGCTGAATTGGGGTTGTGTTGTTTCAGGCACAACACACATAGTGTGGGTTCTACGTAAATGCTGAAGCATTAACGTAGACCGACACGTGATCTCAACCGTGCGTCTTTAAAAACACACCTGTTATAGGATCAAGCCTTACGGGC
>NZ_JBFPKP010000086.1:0-270 GCF_040948855.1 Paraburkholderia sp. BR10882
GTTCGAAGATGAGGCGTGCGTGGCCGACGCCGGTCACGGCGCCCAGGCGCAGGACCATTTCCTGGTTCACATAGAGAACCGGAATCAGCAGCGCGAGCGTCCAGAGCAGCGACGTGCCGTAGTTCTGCCCCGCCTGCGTATAAGTGCCGAACGCGCCGGCGTCATTATCGCCGACCATGACGATGAGGCCGGGGCCGAGGATGGCAAGCAGTGTGCGCAGGCGCGCCATCCAGTTGCTGCGCGGAGCGGTGTCGTGGCGGGCGATGGTGC
>NZ_JBFPKP010000087.1:0-255 GCF_040948855.1 Paraburkholderia sp. BR10882
TCTTGCGTAGCAACTAGGGACAAGGGTTGCGCTCGTTGCGGGACTTAACCCAACATCTCACGACACGAGCTGACGACAGCCATGCAGCACCTGTGTTACGGCTCCCTTTCGGGCACCCCCACCTCTCGGCAGGGTTCCGTACATGTCAAGGGTAGGTAAGGTTTTTCGCGTTGCATCGAATTAATCCACATCATCCACCGCTTGTGCGGGTCCCCGTCAATTCCTTTGAGTTTTAATCTTGCGACCGTACTCCCC
>NZ_JBFPKP010000088.1:0-255 GCF_040948855.1 Paraburkholderia sp. BR10882
CGCAGCGCGCCCCAATGCGTTGAACACTGAAGCGCTCGAGCGTATTGGCGCGCTATACAGGATCGAGGAAACGATCCGGGGCAAACCGCCCGACGAGCGCCGTGCGCATCGACAGGAGTACGCGCGGCCGCTACTCGATCAATTCCATGCGTGGCTCACAACGACGCTGGAGGCGCTCTCGCGCAAATCGGACACGAGTCGGGCGATCCTCTATGCGCTGAACCGGTGGGAAGCGCTCACACGCTATTGCGATGA
>NZ_JBFPKP010000089.1:0-255 GCF_040948855.1 Paraburkholderia sp. BR10882
GGGGAGTACGGTCGCAAGATTAAAACTCAAAGGAATTGACGGGGACCCGCACAAGCGGTGGATGATGTGGATTAATTCGATGCAACGCGAAAAACCTTACCTACCCTTGACATGTACGGAACCCTGCTGAGAGGTGGGGGTGCCCGAAAGGGAGCCGTAACACAGGTGCTGCATGGCTGTCGTCAGCTCGTGTCGTGAGATGTTGGGTTAAGTCCCGCAACGAGCGCAACCCTTGTCCCTAGTTGCTACGCAAGA